>CAZUGY010000041.1:23440-27174 GCA_964620265.1 uncultured Alcaligenaceae bacterium | reverse complement strand
CATCACCGCCGTGGTGTCGGCATTGATGTAGTGCGCGCCGGTGGTGTGGAAGCACGCATTGCAGCTCGTGGACACGTGCACCATCGCCGGGATGTCGTACTCGACCATCTTCTCGTAGATCGGATACCAGTGCCGGTCGGTGAGCGGCGGGCTGGTCCAGTGGCCGCCGGAAGGATCGGGATTCAGGTTGATGGCCACGTTGCCGTATTGCTCCACGCACTTCACGAGCTCGGGGATGCAGGTGGCGGGGTCCACGCCCGGGCTTTGCGGCAGCATCGCCGCCGGAATGAAGTGGTCGGGGAAGAGCAGGCTCACGCGATGGCACAGCTCGTTGCAGATCGCCGCCCACGTGCTCGACACCTGGAAGTCACCCAGGTGATGCGCCATGAAGCTCGCGCGAGGCGAGAAGATCGTGAGGTCGAGGCCACGCTCGCGCATGAGGCGGAGCTGGTTGGCTTCGATGGATTCGCGGATCTCGTCGTCGCTGATGCGCAGCTCCGCCACCGACGGCGCGGCGGTGCCCGCGGTGAACGCCTCGAGCTGGCGGTTGCGCCAGGCCTCGAGCGCCTTGGGGGCCGTGGTGTAGTGGCCGTGAACGTCGATGATCATGTCGGTGGCGCGCGTGGGAATCTCGGAATTGTCGCTCAACGCGGGAAAGGCGCCCATTGCCTTCCGCTAGGCCGAGGCTGCGCATTTGCTTATGGGCGTGCCACGGAACCACGACGGAGGGTTCGCAACGGGAGCACCATCCCTCATTCCAGCGGCGGCGTCCGCACGGAGCGCAACGCCTCGATCAGCAATTGCGCCGGCGGCGACGAGTGGTCCACCGTACGCCGCAGGATACCGATCGCGCGCTCACTCCCCGGAAGCGTGCGCACCAGCGCCACGAGCAAGCCCTCGGCCAGCTCGTGATGGAAGAGGTGGCGTGAGGCGGCCGACACCATGTCGCTCTCGAGCATCAGGCCGCGGATGAGCGCGAGGTCCGAAGACTCCACGGCCACCCGCGGCTGCGCGAGCCCGAGCGAAGCAAGCGACGCCTCGAACATCTCGCGTGACGGACTGCCGCGCTGCGGCAAGACCCACACCTCGTGGAGCGCCGCGCGCAGGGCGTCGCGGCGCCGGCGCGCCGCAAGCGGATGGCCCGCCCGCGCGAGCACGGCCATCGCCTCGGTGTAAAGCTCCTCGCGCACGAGCTCCTCGTGCGGCGCGTCGCGCGGCAATGCGCCGAAGACGAAGTCGATGTCGCCGGAGCGCAGTCCCGCCGTGAGCGACGCCATCGACCCTTCCACCGTGCGCACCGTCACGCCCGGATGCTCCCGCACGAGCCGGCTGATCGCCACGGGCAGGAGGTAGGGACGCCCGAACGGCGTGGCGCCGATGGTCACCCGCCCCTCCATCACGCCGCGCAATGCGGACAGCTCCGAGACACCGATGCGGATCTGCGCGAGCGCGCGCTTCACGTGGCGGAGGAGAATCGCCCCGGCTTCGCTCAGTGCCGTGCCCGAGGCGCCACGATCGAAGAGCGCCACGCCCAGGGGCGCCTCGATCTCGCGCATCGCCATGCTCACGGCGGGCTGCGACAGGTGCGCGACCCGCGCTGCATCGCTCACGTGCCGCCGCTCGTCGAAAGCCGCGAGGACGGCGAGCCGCCGTTCGTGCACCGAAAACGTGAACACCGGGGCGCGGCGCAGCCGCGCTGCGGCGTCCGGCGCCCGCCGCGCAAGCTCGTCGCGCGCCTGCGCGAGCTCGCCGAAGGCGATTCGCACGCGCCGCTCGAACGTGCGTCCGAACTCGGTCAGGAGCAGCCCGCGTGTCCGGCGCTCGAAGAGCGTCACGCCAAGGGCGCGCTCGAGCTCGGCGATGGAGCGTGATACCGCCGACTGCGCACGCCGCAGGGACTCCGCGGCACGGGTCACGCTGCCACACGCGGCCACCTCGAGGAACGGACGCAGGTGCTTCGTCGGGAGCATGCGGCCCCCTTTGCAGCTCAGCCGTGAGAGACAGGTGCGGCGAGGAGATCGAGGACCTCCTTGCTGCCCACCACGTGGCCGAAGTTGAGCCGCACCGTGGAGAGAGTGCCTTCGTGCGCCTGCCGGTTGCCGCTGCCCACGCAATCCTCCACCACCACGATGTGGTAACCCAGGAAGAAGCCCTCGCGCAATGTGGAGTCCACGCACACGTTGGTGGCCACCCCCGTCAGCACGAGCGTGCGCACGCCCCGCGCCTGCAACTGCGCGTGCAGCGAAGTGCCGTGAAAGCCACTGAAGGCGTGCTTGTCGACGACGAGATCGCAAGGCTGCGGCCGGATCATGAAATAGTCCGCGCCCCAGGTCCCTTCGAGGCAGCAGCCCTCGCGTCCCCGCTTGACCCGCTGCGCCTCGTTGAGAAAGCGGAAGTCGTAGATCGAGCGCAGCCACACGACCGGCATGCCGGTCGCGCGCGCCGCGATCGTGAGCCGGTCGATGTTGCCGGCGATGCGCGCGTTGTCACTCACACGCACGCCCGCGGCCGCATTGCCCTTGCGTGCCTCGTGGAGGTAGCCGCCTTCGGCGCAGAAGTCGTTCTGCATGTCCACCACCACGAGCGCCGCGCGCTGCGGCTGCACTTGCTCGTCGAGCGTTCGCAACGGTTGCATCCGTTCGGCCTTTGCGTTCACGGCGCCGGCATCACGGTGCCGCAACGCTTGCAGGTGCGGAACTCGAGCGAGCCGAAGAAGTTGTCGTAGGCCCGCGATACGGGATCGGCGCCGTAGTCGCTGACGATGAACGTCTCCTCGTGCAGCAGGTGATCGCACTGGGGGCAGAACCAGTGGAAGCGGTCGATCTCCCCCGGGCGGCGCTTCCGCTCCACGACGAGCTGGAATGCATCGGGCGCGAATCGCGGCGAGTGCGGCACCATCGGCGGCTGGTAGAGGCAACTGCCCTCCGGCACCACCGACACCTGCTCGCGTCCCTCGGGCGTGCGCCAGTGCAGCCGCAGATCGCCTTTGATGGAGTACTGCAACTCGTGGCTCGGATTGAGATGGAACTCGCTGCGGTACTCGCGTCCACGCGCCACGAAGCACAGGCACTCGTCCTCCTGCCACAGCGGATAGGTGCGCCGCTGCGTATTGTGGCGGAGGTGATCCATGATCTGCTCGAGATCGATCTGCGGGAGCCGGGCCTGCAGCGACGGAAACTGCATCAGCATGATGCCGGCCTCAATCGAGCTTCAGGTTGGCGGCCGCGATGATCTTGCTCCACGACGTCCGCTCGCGCTCGATGAACGCCGTCATCTCCGCGGGCGTCATCGGCATCGGATCGTAGCCCAGCGTGCGGAAGCGCTCCTGCACTTCGGCCGACTTCAGCACTTCGGCCACATCCGCGGCGATGCCCTCGCGCAGCGCCAGCGGCGTGTCACGCGGTGCAGCGAGGCCCGTCCACGACACCAGCGACACGCCCGTCGCGCCCTTCGCCTCGCCGATGAGGGGCAAGTCGGGATAGACCGCCGAGCGCCTGGTACCGGTGGTGGCGATGAAGCGCAGCTTGCCCGCGCGCTCGAGCGGTCCGGCACTCGCGAGGCTGCCGATCGCCCACTGCACTTCCTGCGTGGAAACGTTGCTGTAGAGCTGCGACATCTCCTTGTACGGCACGTGCATCATCTTGGTCCCGGTCGCGGCCTCGAGGCGCAGTGCGCCCAGGTGTCCGGGGCTGCCGGTGAACCACGAGCCGTAGGTGAGCTGGCCCGGCTTCGCC
>CAZUGY010000041.1:0-23340 GCA_964620265.1 uncultured Alcaligenaceae bacterium | reverse complement strand
GTGTCCGGGGCTGCCGGTGAACCACGAGCCGTAGGTGAGCTGGCCCGGCTTCGCCCGTGCCGCGGCGATGATGTCGTCGACGGTCTTGTAGGGACCGTCCTTGGCGACCGCGACGAAGAACTCGTTGGAGAAGAGCGGCGAGATGGGCGCGAGGTCGAGGCGCGGATCGTACGGCAGGTTGTTGAACGTGTACGGATGCGTCACGACGTGCGCCATGTCGATCTGCAACAGGTCGTAGCCGTCGGGCTTCGCCTGCTTCAGCGCGCCGATGGCGACGAAGCCGTTACCTCCAGGCCGGTTGTCGACGACCACCGGCTGTTTCCACTTCTTGGACAGCGCCTCCGCCACGATGCGCAAGCCGACGTCGGGACCGCTGCCGACCGGGAAGGAGGAAATGATGCGGACGGGCTTGGTGGGGAAAGCCTGGGCGGCTGCACTGAAGGAGGTTGCCGCGAAGGACGCGAGCGCGACGATACGAAGCGCGCTGCGCAGAGCAAACGAGGGGAAACGCATGAATGCTCCAAGAGAGAGGGACTCGGGCATTCTTGGCTGCGCCCCGCGCCGTGTGAAGCGCACAATGCTCGCCGGTCCATCGAAAACGCTTATATCGCTGGTTCCGGTGCCAGGGGCTCCGATTGATAGCACTGCGTGAATGGGCAAAGCACTGGTGAGACTGCTATACTTACTGACTCGACGCGCCCGTAGCTCAGTTGGATAGAGTACCTGGCTACGAACCAGGGGGTCGTGGGTTCGAATCCTGCCGGGCGCGCCATACAAACAAAGGCTTACAGCGATGTAGGCCTTTTGTTTTGGTGGTCGGCCGGGGTCGCCCCGGTTTCGCTGGTGGCCAGCTGATACAGCCCGGCGAATCCATCGCCGCTTTGGGCGGTCTGCCGGGGCCTCGGGTCAACTTGCGGAGATGACGGAATCTTCTCCACAGGCTTGTACATCTCGTCAAATATGAGTAGATTTACTGTATCTCCTCAATTTGTGAGGAGATCAGATGGGATCCACTCAATGCGACGCAAGCTCGCCGCCACAGACATTCTTGACGCTCTCGAGGCCTTGCAGGACGAAGGTCTTTGCGGAGCTTCGTCGTCGGAAATCCACGCCCGCGCGGGCGGCAGCTATGCGACTGTCGGTCGCCTGCTGGACAAACTCGTCCGCGGGAGCGCTCTCGTCCGCAGGGGCAAGGCCCGCGCCACCCGCTATTTCCTGGCTCCGGTCGACGGGCACATCACCGATGCCTTGCACGCGACGGATCGCCTGACCGCCACCGTCTCGCCTGGATGGTCCGCACAGGCCCGCGCTGTCCTCGACGAGCTGAACCGGCCGCTGGGACTCCGTCAACCCGTCACCTATCGGCGTCGGTTTGTCGATGACTATGCTCCCAACGAGTCATTCCTGTTGCCGCGCGAGCTGGCAGAGACGCTCGCGCAGGAAGGCCGGATGGCGGGCCAGCAACCCGCGGGCACCTATGCCCGCAAGGTTCTGGAACAGCTCCTGATCGATCTTTCGTGGTCGTCTTCGCGACTGGAGGGCAATACCTACAGCCTGCTGGCGACGGAAGAGCTGTTCAAGAGCGGCGCTCCGCCTACCGATTCGGAAGGCGTGATGCTCCTCAATCACAAGCGCGCCATCGAGTTCCTCGTCGATGCCGTGCCCAGCTACGGCCTCGCGGACAGCGTCATTCGCAATCTGCACGCGCTGCTCATGCAGGACCTGCTGGTGGACTCAGCCGGCCTGGGCGCGACTCGGACGAAGATCGTCAATATCTCCGACACGACCTACGTCCCGTCGCAAGTCCCTCCGCTCCTCGAGGAGATGATCTCGCTCATCATCGGCAAGGCCCAGCACATCAAGAACCCGGTGGAAGCAGCGTTCTTCCTCTGGGTGAACCTCGCCTACCTGCAGCCCTTCGAGGATGGCAACAAGCGCACGAGTCGACTGGCCGCCAATATTCCGCTGATGCTCTACAACTGTGCACCGCTCTCCTTCCTGGATGTCGATCCCCGGGATCACGCAAAGGCGATGCTGGGTGTCTATGAGCAGCTCGACGTGACGATCGCCGTCGAGCTGTTCGCATGGACGTATCGACGCTCGATCCGGAAGTATCAGGTGATCCTGGAGTCGATGGGGTCGCCCGATGCTTTCCGCGTTCGGCATCGCGAACACTTGAGTGAAGCCGTGCAGCGCGTCGTGAGAGAGGGACAGCCGTTTCGGCAGGTCATCCCCGATATTGGCGTGCCAGCAGAGGAAGCGGACGCGTTCAGGGAAATGCTCGAGGCCGAACTCGACGCCCTCACGCCGCATAACTGCGCGCGGTATCGAATGACCCCCGGAGATGTTCAAGGTTGGATCGAGCGCGGGAGGCCTCGATGAGCCGGGCGTTTGCGATTGACGCGCATCGTCCGAAGGCGCGATAGTCATTTGCACAACAAGAAGCGGGCAAGATAGCAAGCAAGTGCCCCGAGGGTCGTGCTGCTTATCCCACACGATTTTTGGCCGCCGATTGCCCTGGCGCATTTGCCAACTTGTACTAATATTCAACAAGAACAGGCACCGACGGAGCCGTACGACGACTTGCCCAGGAGTCTCCGCTGGCACGCCCACTGACGAGCTGGCCGGCACCGTCTGACGCCTCGATCAGACGTGGTCTGCTGTACCGTCGTGGCGGCGAAACGCCTTAATGGTGGCGTCAGGCACGAAGGAGAGCCACGTGGCCACAGTAGTTTGGGTCCTTCTCGCATTTTCGTTGGGAGCTTGCATAGGCTTCATCCTTTGCTCGGTAATGACGATCTCGAGCGAGGAGCAGCGGCGCGCGGAACGCCTGGGGATCTCCGGCGGTCCGCCATTGGAGCCTGATTCCCAGCGCTAGGCGCGCACGAACGCCGGCTTCGCCGCGACCACCGATTGGGCGGCCAGTCTACGGGGTCCGTGGCCTTGCCAGCCGCGACGCGAGTCCGCCACAGGCGGCTTCCGCGAGACGAACGACTTCGTCGAACTGCGCTCTCGGACCGAAGTACGGATCGGGCATCTCCCGAATCGCTGCACCCTCCGCGAAGTCCATCAGCAGTCCAAGGTGCCCCGCATATCCTGGTGGTGACATCGACGCGAGTGCGCGGAGGTTGCTCTCATCCATCGCAAGGATCCACTGGAAGCGCGCGAAGTCGGTAGCGCTGACTTGGCGTGCGCGTATGCGCGACAGGTCATAGCCGCGCGCGCTCGCCGCAGCGATCGCCCGCGGATCCGCCGGTCGGCCCGCATGGTCCGCGAAGATGCCCGCGGAATCGACGACGACTTCGGGCAGGCCAGCGCGACACGCCACGACGCGAAACACACCTTCGGCAATCGGTGAGCGGCAGATGTTGTTCGCGCACACGAAGAGGACGCCCGTTCGATGCGCCGCGGCATCGGCCGTCGACATCTCACCGCTCCCTGGCGCGCCGGTCGTGATCATCGCTTGCGTCATGCATGGTTCGACATGCGGCGCAATGACGGAGTTCAGGGTCCGGGAAGTTTTGCGCCGATGCCCGCAGATCTTTGCGGGACCGTCGGGTGTAGCCCTGCTCGACTTCTTGCCGAGCATGGCCGGGCTAACGGAAGTTGCTTTGCCAGCCTCGAGCATGCGGCCGGGCCGACGCTCGATCGGTCACTGACCGGGCGCGCGGACGACCGCGGCCCGGTTGCGATCGGATGGCTAGCTTGCTGCGCGGGCGTGGCGACCGCGCACGAATCCGGCGCCGATCAAGGCGATCGCGATGAGGGCAAGCGAGCCAGGTTCCGGAACCTGCGAGGTAGGCGTTATCGTGCCCCCGCCCCTGGTGTTGGCCGTCACGAAGTCCTGGTGACGGGGATCGTTCAGGAATGCCAGATTGTAGTTCGAGGAAGCGGTCAGCACGCTGTCCAGGTAGCCCTGGGCGGTGTCGACGGTCGCGCCATGTCCCTTGTTGTCCAGAACCTTGAATCCGCCACCAGTCAGGTTCAGGTTGCTGCCGTCATAGATGATTTCCCAGATGGCGAGCTGGAACGCCGCCGAGTTCTGGGTCGAGGTCAGCGCGTCGCCGTAGGCCGCACTGAAGAGCTGGCTGAGAAGAGCGTTGCTTGCCGCCGACGGCGTATAGGTCGTGTAAGGACTTCCGAACGAGAACGTCTGCTCGAGCTGGATGCACCAGAATACGATCGGTGTGCCGTTGTAGTTACCCTGGAAGGCGCCGGCGTTGAAGGTGCCTCCGGTCAAGCCGAACTGCTGGGAGCCGATTACGTATCCACCCGGAATGAAATCGGCTTGCGCATGAGGCGCCGCCATGAGTCCGGCCGATATTGCGATGATCGATAGTCCGGCTCGAAGGTGTGCAGTGAGGCGCATGGGCAAGGCTCTCGTCGGTTGAGTGGCGCTCCTTTTAAGCACGCCGCATGCCATCCTTTTCTATGTTATTTTTATGATAATAATCATGGCGTTAAAGTTCGTGGTCTTGGTAGTTTACAGCACATGTAAGGTTTTCCGACAGCCCACACGGGGCGTTGTCCCTGGGCTCATGGTGCTGGACTCGCGCGCCTCACCGCGTTGGCCAGCATCTCGTACAAGGCGTAGTAGCTCTGCTGAAGCGCACCCACGCTGGGCATGAAATCGGTAACGCTGTCGATGCGGCGCGCGGGCACGTGGGTGGCCGCGGGTACCGTCTCGATACCCTGCGCTGCGAACTCCGCCGCCGCGCGGGGCACGTCGAAGGCGTGAGTGACGAGGACCACGCGGCTGATTCCGTTGGCGCGCAGGATGCTCGCGGTGTGGGCGGCGTTCTCCGCGGTCGTGCGCGAGGCGCGCTCCTCCCAACGCACCTGGATGCCGAACTCGTCGCGCAAGGCGTCGCCCATGAGCGCGGCCTCGGGCGTCCCGCCGTAGGTCGAGCCACCGCTCACCAGCACGGGCAAGCCCGTGAGACGGGCGACCCGTGCCCCGAAGCGCACGCGCTCGAGCGTCAAGCGATTCATGGTGTCGCCGCCCCACTCGGGCGCGCGGCGCACGCCGCCGCCCAGGATCACCACGGCTTGCGACGTGCGCGCATGCGCGAGTTCGAATGCCGGACCGTCGTACAGGGCCCGCACCAGCAGCCACGCCACGGCAGGGAGCGACAGCGCGAAGAGCGTCAATACGCCAAGCAGAGCGAGCATGCGGCCCGTCCGCGGGTGCCTGCGGATGATGGCGAGACCCGTCAGCGCCACCAGCAAGGGCCCGCACGGCGGCAGCACGATCACCTTGAGGACCGCTTTGACCCAGATCGGATCGAGCACTTGGACCTACCGCATGACAGCTATGGGCGTCTGATGGCCAGCGAAGGCTGGATGTCCGGCGCGTACGGATGCGTTTCGCTTCCGTACAGGCTCAGGACACGACGCACGTAGGCCTGAGTTTCGGGATACGGTGGAATCCCGCCGTACTTGTCGACGGCCTTCTCGCCGGCGTTGTACGCCGCCACCGCGAGGCGAACGTCGCCTTGATAATAAGCCAGCAGCCAGCGAAGATAGGCAAGCCCTCCCCTCACATTCTCGGACACGTCGTACACGCGCTCCACGTTGAAGCGATCGGCAGTCTCCGGCATGAGCTGCATCAGTCCCGCAGCGCCCTTGTGGGAGAGGGCATCCCAGGCAAAGTTGGATTCGACGGCGATCACCGCAAGCGCGAGGCGCCGCGATATCGAAAACTTCGGTGCGAGCTTGTCCACGACGACGGCAATCTGCTGCTTCCACGGTGGCAAGGCGGCGAACGGATCGGGCGCGTACTCGTGCGGTACGGCCAGCTCGAACAGCGGCGCGGGCAGCGGCGACAGCGTCGCCTCGCGCATGCAGTCCGGCGCGCGCCGCGGCACCGAGGCAAAGAATCCGAGGACGTGGGTCGCCTGTGGATGACCCAGCGATGCCGCCGAAGCGAACAATGCGGCCGCAGCACTTTCGTCGCGCGGCACGCCGCGGCCGTTCGCATACATCCAGCCCAGGTTGAACTGGGCGTCCGCGTTGAACTCGCGCGCAGCGCGGCAGTAGAGGTACGCGGCGCGTGCCGGGTCCTTGGGCACACCCTCGCCGTGCTCGTATGCGACCGCTTCCTTCAGTTCGGGCGAGTCGGCGTCGCCTTGCGCCGCGCATGGCAAGGCGGCCGTGGCCAGGGCCACGACCGCGAGCAGCGCGGAGGCCTCACGCAACATCCCGGGCATCGGCACCGCTTGCCCCATCGCGACGCGCGAGGTCGAGGTGCTCTTCGTACCAGGGAAGCGCCTCGCGCAATCCAGTCCCGACGTCGACCCTGGGCTCGAACTGGAGGAGGCGCTTCGCCTTGGAGATATCCGCCTGGGAATGAAGAATGTCGCCGGGGCGAAATGGACGGTACCGGGGCTGGCCGACCGCGAGGCCCGCGTGGCGTTCTTCGATGAGGTCGCGCAACGTGTCGTGAAGCTCCAGCAGCGACGTGCGCCCCCCCAGCGCGACGTTGTAGATCTGTCCCTGCGCTTCGGAAGCGGTGACGCTCGCTGCGAGCAGGTTCGCCTGGACGACGTTGGCGACATGGCAGAAATCGCGCGTGGTGCTGCCGTCGCCGTTGATGTGCACCGGCGCGCCACCGAGCATTGCATCGATCCAGGATGGAATCACCGCCGCGTACGCACCGTTGGGATCCTGGCGCCTGCCGAATACGTTGAAGTAGCGAAGGCCGACGGTGGACAACCCGTAGCAGCGGCCGAACGCATCGGCATAGAGCTCGTCGACGAGCTTGCTCACCGCATAGGGTGAAAGCGGACGCCCGATCACGTCCTCGACTTTGGGCAGCTGAGGGTGGTCGCCGTAGGTGGAGCTGGATGCGGCATACACGAAGCGCTGGACCTTCGCGTCGCGCGCGGCCACCAGCATGTTCAGGAAGCCGGTCGCGTTGGCGGCATGGGTACCGAGCGGATCCGCCAGCGAACGCGGTACCGACCCGAGCGCCGCTTCGTGCAGGACAACGTCCACGCCCTCGCATGCACGCCGGCATGCATCGAGGTCGACGATGTCGCACTCGCGGAACACGTGGCGTGCCCAGGCCTCGGGGCCGACCGCGCGCCGCACCTGCTCCAGGTTGCGCCGATAGCCGGTCGAGAAGTTGTCGATGCTGACCACGCTTTGGCCAAGGCGCAGCAACGCCTCGAGCAGATGCGATCCGATGAAGCCCGCGCTGCCGGTGACGAGCCACTTCCGTGGCTTCTCGCGCAGGGCCGCTTCCACGGCAGCGAGCGCGGGATTGCGGGCGGCGGGCTCGTCCGTCATCACAACCTCCACACCGTGACGCCCCGCGCACGCAGCGCTCCGGCGTCGGCTTGCGACTTGACGTCGACATACAGGCCGTCGGCCGCGACCTTCGCGCATACCTCGTCCAGCGAGCGGGCGCGCAGCTCGTTGTGCGGAACCGCAGCCACGATCGCGTCGGCCCGCGGAAGGTCGTCCCAGGCGGTGAGCGCCACGCCGTATTCGTGGACCGCCGCCTGCGGATCAGCGACCGGGTCATGCACGTGCACGGTCACCCCGAACGACTGCAGCTCGTGGATGACGTCGATCACGCGGGAGTTGCGCAGGTCGGCGCAATTCTCCTTGAACGTGAGGCCGAGCACGTTCACGTGCGCTTTCTTCACGTGGACGCCGGCCTGCGTCATGAGCTTGACCGTCTGCTCGGCGACGTACTTGCCCATGCCGTCGTTGATGCGGCGGCCCGCGAGGATCACCTGCGGGTGATAGCCGATCATGTCGGCCTTGTGGGTAAGGTAGTACGGATCGACGCCGATGCAATGCCCGCCCACGAGTCCGGGTCGGAAGGGCAGAAAGTTCCACTTGGTACCGGCAGTCTCGAGCACCTCGACGGTGTCGATGCCGATCTTGTGAAAGATGAGCGACAGCTCGTTCATCAAGGCGATGTTGAGGTCGCGCTGGGTATTCTCGATCACCTTGGCGGCCTCGGCGACCTTGATGCTGCTCGCGCGGTGGACGCCCGCGCGCACGACGCTTCCGTAAAGCGCGGCAAGACGCTCGAGCGTTTCCGGCGTATCGCCCGATACGACCTTCGTGATGCTCGTGAACGTGTGCTCGCGATCGCCCGGATTGATACGCTCCGGCGAGTACCCGACGAAGAAATCGCGCTTCCATGTCTTGCCCGAGTGGCGCTCGATCGCAGGCACGCAGATCTCTTCGGTCGCGCCCGGGTAGACCGTCGATTCGAATACGACGATCGCCCCTTGTTTCAGATGGCGACCGACCGCCTCGCTGGCCGAGAGCAGAGCGCCGAAGTCCGGCTGGTGCGCCTCGTCGACGGGCGTCGGCACCGCGACAATGATGATATCGGCGTTGCGAAGCTCGCCCGGATCGTTGGTGGGCACGAGCTTCGACGCAGCGCGCAAGTCTTCCGCCGAAACCTCGCCTGTCGGATCCACGAACGCGCGATAGGCCTCGACCTTCTCGCGCGAGAGGTCGAAGCCGATGGTGTTGAAGCGCTTGCCGAACTCGACGGCAAGTGGCAACCCGACGTACCCCAACCCGACGACCGCCACCGTCGTATCCGACAAGGATCGGGCGGGCGTCGTCGTCATCATGGTGTGAACTGGCTGCAAAGGCTTATCGTTCATAGGTCCTTGAGCATCTTTTCCGCCTGGTCGCGCATGGCGCTCGGCACGTTGTCCTTCGAAAGCTCGGCAAGCTCCTTTTTCGCCCCGCTCTTGTCGCCTGTCTTCACCAGCGCCCGCGCAAGTTGCAGTCGCTTGTTCGGGTCGTTGGGAGCCAGCTCGCGCGACCGGCGGAGCAACTCGATGCCTCGCGCGCTTTCCCCCTTCTGGACCAGCAACCAGCCGTAGGTACCGTTGACCGCCGCATTGTTGGGAGCGAGCGCATACGCCCTCTCCGCATATTCGAGACCCTTCGGATCTCCCATCTCGCCCAGGACCCACGCAAGGTTGTTCACCAGCACCACGTTGTCCGGATCGAACGCGAGTGCGTTACGCAGCTGCTGCGCTGCGCCCTTGTGGTCGTTGCCGCGCATCGCGATCTCGGCCAGGTACGCGCGGACGCCGACGTCGCGGGGATGATCGAGAATCCAGCGTTGCGCCACGGACCGGACCTCATCGCCTTTGCCGGCGGCGTCGAGCAATGCGAGGAGGCGAACCGCAACCGGCGCTTCGGGCTGCCGAGCGAGTGCCGTGCGATACGCCGCGATCGCCTCGGCCCACTTCTTCTGGCGCGCATCGACCTCGCCTTCCAGCCCGAATCCGGTTGCGCGATCCGGATACTGCTTTTGCAATCTGCGGGCTTCTTCCATTCCCGCCGGCAGACGCCCGGCATCATCGTACACGGCGGCGATCGCCAACCAGATCGGTGGGGATGAAGGCTGGAGATCGACGACCGAGCGGAGCGACTGGATCGCCCCGTCCCAATCCTTCACGCTGGTCTGGATCCCGGCCAATATGACAAGCGTCTGGACGTTGTCGGGGCGAACTTGCACGGCACGCTTCAATGTCGCGATCGCCTGGTTCGGCTCTCCCGAGGCGAACTGCACCCCGCCGAGGGCTTCCAGGATGGCAGCACTGTCCGGCACTGCGACCTGCGCGGCTTGCCCTGCAGTCACGGCGGCCGACCACGCCTTGCGGCTGGCGTGAAACGCGATGAGCGCGAGACGCGGTTGCGCGCTTGCGGGGTTGGCCGCGATCGCTCGCTCGATCGCCGCCCGGATCTCCTCGGGAGGCGCTTTCGTCACGGCCAGAAGCTCCGCGAGAGCAAGCAAGGCGGCCTCGTTCTGCGCATCTTTGGCGACGATCGCCTGATAGCGGCTACGCGCCCCTTCGTAGTTCTTCTCGACGGTGTCGAGACGCGCGAGGTTGAACACGGCCGTGAGGAAATCCGGGTTGACCGAGACCGCCTTCTCGAAGCTTGCCCGAGCCCGCGCGTTGTCGCGCATCGCCAGGTACACGACACCCTTGATGTTGTGTGCCGCGGCGTTGTTCGGTTGCTTTTTCTCGAAACGCTCCGCCGCAGCGAGCGCTTTCGCGTACTCGCGAGCATTGAGGTGAGCGGAGATGAGGGCGAGATCGGCCTCGCTCGATGACTGGTCGCCGGCCGACAGTCGCTCCAGGTCGCGAACGGCCTGGGCGGCATCGCCGGTGGAAAGGTTGACCTGCGCGAGCCGAACCTGACCCGCCACGTTTGCGCTGTCGATCTTGTTCGCGCGCGAGAAGAAATCGGCCGCCTTTGCCGGATTGTTGGCCGCGAGATTGATCTCGCCGACGGCGCGCAGCAACGAAGCGTCATTTGGCGCGGCGCGCAGCGCCGGATCCAGTGCCTCCAGTGCCTGGACGGTTCTGCCGCGCTTCACGTACAGGGCCGCCAATGCGCGCCGAACAGTGACATCGTTCGGGGCCTTCGCGAGCACCGATCTAAGGCTCGCCTCTGCGGATGCGAACTTGTCGAGTCGCACATCGATGAGCCCCGACAGGTAGAGCGCCGGCAAGTAGTCCGGGGCCGCCTGCTTTGCCCGCTCCGCGAGCTCGCCCGCGGCCTTCAGGTTGTTCTGTGCGTAGGCGATGAGTGCCTCCGCATACCACGTACGCGGATCGTTCGGCACCAGCTTCTTGACGACGGCGACCTCCTGCGCCCCTTCGTCCACCTTTCCGGTGTCGATCAGCGCCAGGGCGAGCGTGAAGTGAACGAACGGCGCGTCGGGCGCGACGGCAACGGCTTGCCTCAGCGTCGCGATTCCCTCCTCAGTCCGTCCGAGCGCCATCTCGATCTGCGCCCTCTGCACCAGCGCTTCCTGGTTTGCCGGATCCGCCGACAGGATGGCGCCAAGCTGGGAAAGCGCGTCCTGCGGATTGCCATTCGCCAAGGCGAGCCGTACACGGGCCATTTTGGCTGGAGCGAAGCTTGCGTCGGCCGCGAACGCCACATCGAGCGCGCTGCGCGCGGCCGCGAGGTCTCCGAGGCCGAGGAACGCCTGCGCACGCAGCGTCGCGATCTCGGCGCGCACATTCGCTGCTTCACCTCGCCGCTCGCTCGTCTCGTCGATGAGCCTCTTGAACTCGCTCTCGGCGAGAAGCGCGCGGGCCAGAATCGGCAAGACCTGGTCCTGGGGATATTCGAGCTCGAGCGCCTTGCGCGCCTCGGTCTCGGCATCGACCGCTTGTCCCGTATCGAGCAGGGAGGTAGCGAGGAGATAGCGGGCCTCCGCATTGTCGGGCTCGGTCTTGAGAGCGTTCTTGAGCTCGATGATGGCCGCGTTGTACTCCTTCTTGGCGAGATGCTTGCGCGCCGAAGCGATGTAGCTCGACGAGGTGTCTCCGCCGCACGCCGCGACGAGCGCGACGAGTCCGACGATGACAACGGCGCGTATATGCGCGCGATTCATTATTGTTCTCCTAGTGGTCGACGGCCGCAGTGCGGTCGCCGGCGGGCTGCTTGAGGCCGAACTTGTGGATGAGGTCGTACAGGGTCGGCCGGCTGACGCCCAGGAGCTCTGCGGCCTTGCTCAGGTTACCGTTGACGCGGCCCAGGACGCTGATGACCGCTGCTCGCTCCGCTTCCTCGCGCACCTGCCGCAGATTGAGCGCGATGCCCTCGGTTGCGACGGGTGCGATGTCGATGTCGGCGCGCGTGATCGTCGACGTCTCCGACATGATGACCGCGCGCTTGACGACGTTCTCGAGCTCGCGGACGTTGCCCGGCCACGCGTGAGCCTCGATGGCGTCGAGCGCCTCGGAGCTCAGCGACATCGAAGGTCGCCGTTGCTCTTCAGCGAATTTTCGCACGAAACCATGCGCAAGCAAGGTTGCGTCTCCGCGACGCGCGCGCAGCGGCGGGATGTCCACCACGATCTCGGCGAGCCGATAGTAAAGGTCCTCGCGAAAGCGACCCGTCTGGATCTGCTGCTTGAGCACCTGGTGAGTCGCGCATACGATGCGCGCATCGATCGCCACTTCTTCACGACCGCCGACGCGCTCGATCACGCGCTCCTGAAGGAAGCGCAGCAGCTTCGCCTGCAGGGACATCGGAAGGTCGCCGATCTCGTCCAAAAACAGCGTGCCGCCATTCGCGGTCTCGATCTTGCCGATCGTGCGCTTGACGGCGCCCGTATAAGCGCCCTTCTCGTAGCCGAAGAGCTCGCTCTCGAGCAGCGTTTCCGGGATCGCCGCACAATTGATCGCGACAAACCGGGCGGCTTGTCGCGCAGACAGCGCATGCAACGCGCGCGCGAACAGCTCCTTGCCGGTGCCCGACTCGCCCAGGAGCAGCACGGTTGCCGAGGACGGCGCCACCTTCTCGATGGTGCGACAGATCCGCTGCATCTCCGGATCGCGAGTGATGATGCCCGACGCGGCCGGCGCCTGTTGCTG
The DNA here is from genome assembly GCA_964620265.1 of uncultured Alcaligenaceae bacterium. Classification (GTDB taxonomy): domain Bacteria; phylum Pseudomonadota; class Gammaproteobacteria; order Burkholderiales; family Casimicrobiaceae; genus VBCG01. Next base: position 10,954 of record CAZUGY010000041.1, on the reverse strand, counting down.
AGCCTGCAGGCGCCTGTTCTCGTCCTGCAGGTCGTACACCCGGAACGCGCGATCGATGGTCAGGGACAGGATGTTGGCTTCGAACGGCTTGGTGCAGAAGTCGTAGGCGCCAAGCGCGATCGCCCGCAGGGCATTCACGCGATCGTTCTGACCTGTCAAGACAATGACCTTCGTATCAGGTGCAAGCGAGTGAATCTCGTCCAGCAGCGACAATCCCTCCTCCGGATCATCCGGCCGCGGCGGCAACCCGAGGTCCATCGTCACCACGGCCGGCTCGTAGCGGCGCAGCTGCGTGATCGCCGAGTCGCGATCGCTCGCCACCACCGTCTCGTAGCTGTCGAATGCCCACTGCATCTGCTTTTGCAGCGATGGATCGTCTTCCACGATCAGGAGCGTGCGGCGCGTGCCATTCATTGGACTTCCCTTCGCGCTCATTGGACTACCCTGCGCGCTACGCGCTTCGGGGTCGATTCGCCCTTGGGGCGGCCCGGCGGGCTCATGCCGCGACCTGCGATGAACCCCGTGACGCAGCCACTTGTCCCAACGCGGGCAGCAGCAGCCGGACGCGCGTCCCGGCGCCTGGCGTGCTGTCGACCTCGATCCTGCCGCCGAGCGCTGCGACATATTGCTTGCTCTCGTAGACACCGATGCCCATGCCTCCGGGCTTGGTGGTCTCGAACGGCTTGAACAGTCGATCGCGCACGAACTCGGGTGACATGCCGATCCCGGTATCGATCACTTCCAGAACGACCGCGGCACCTTCCGTGCGCAGACGCACGGTGACAGCACCGCCACCGGCGGTTGCGTCGAGCGCGTTCTGGACCAGGTGACCGATGACATGGTCCAGGCGTTCCTCGTGGGCGAGCGCTGCCTGAGCTTGCGTGGACTCGATGTCGACCGCGGCGCGCGCAAGGCCCTTGGCTTCGCAGACTCGCCGAACGACGGCGGCAATGTCGGTGACCCCGGGCTTGTCGGGCGGCTCGCTACCCGTTCGCAGCTGCAGCATGAGGTGGTTCATCCTTCCTACGACGTGTTCGACGGTGGTGAGCATATCCCGCTGGAACTCGGGATTATCACGGTGGCGCTCGGCGTTCTTCAGCATGAGCGAAAGTTGCGAGACGAGATTCTTGAGGTCGTGGACTACAAAGGCGGACATTCGATTGAAGGCGTCGAATTTCCTGGCCTCGAGCAACGATTCGGTCGCGCGTTGATAGCCCATGAAGCCCGCGGCTTGACGGCTCGCCGTCTTGAGGACATCGAGGACCTCCCAATTGACATCGAAAGCCGTCCTCGGGTTCAGCAGCACGACGAAGCCGGCGAGCTCCGTGCCCGAGATGAGCGGGACCACGAGCCAGGCGGAAGGCATCGCGCGTAGCCAGTCGGGCAGCTCCAGCCCGGAATAACGACCAGGTGTCGCGGCGAATTCCTCGAGGTCGACGACCCAGCCGGTCCGGGCGAGGAACGTCGCGAGCGGTCGGTCGCCGTGTTCGAGAGCGTCGATCGCCGGCGCGTTGCATCGCGACACCGGTCGGAAGATGTCGCCGTCCGGCAAGAACAGCACACCACCCGGGCTTTCGACGAGATCGGCGAGCGCCATGATGGTTCGCTGCTGCACGCCCTGCATGCACGTTTCCGCCGACAGGGCCTGGGTGAATCGCAGCCACTCCTTCCGATAGTCGTATCGATACGAGAAAAAATGCTTGTTGACGAGCACCCGCAGCTTTGCCCTGAAGCCGCCGGACGATGCGACGAAGACGACCACGAGCAGTGCAGCGAAGAGCAGCACGATCTGCATCGACCGGCCCCAGCTGCCTCCCGTATAGCGCACGAGTGCACCGGCTGCGGCGACCACGAGAAGAAAGCCCGCCGACACGACAAGTGCGGTGGAGTGGAACACCACCTGCCGCGACATATGCATCTCGATGGACCACCGGGGATTGCGGGCGGTGGCCGCTGCAAAAAATGGAATCAGGAGCGCGTTGGCGAGACCGCGACCGCTCCAGATCGCTTCGTCGAGCCGACCGAACAAAAGGGCGTCGGCGTAGAAGTAGAGATCGAAAGCGAAAAGCCCGGCGAGCCCGACGGCCAACGGCCGCACCGCCCAGCGCGCGTCCGGCGGCGCCCGCCTCAGGAGCTGCTCCACCATCAACAAGCCGGCGATGGCAAGACCCAGCCTGGCGCCATACGTCCAGTCGTACGCGTGGATCTCGAGAGTGGGTCCGAACGGCGTCGCATCGCCCAGGACGACGCTTGCGGCCAACCCAACGACAAGGAGGGCCGCGAACCATATGGGCAGGGCACTCGGGCCCCCGTCCGACTTGGTGTTTGCTCCCCCGCGCAACACGCACCACAGGAACGCGAACCATGTCGCATACCGCACGGCGTCGAGCGTCACGTAACCTCGCCACGTCGCCGGTGACGGCCACGTCGCGACCAGCATTCCCGTCGACGCCCATAGCGCGCTGACCAGCACGGCGGCGAGCATGAGCGAGCCCGGTGCGGTCGCCCGGAAGCCCATCGCGAGGCGAATCCCGAACGCGAAAAAACCCGCCGCGGCCAAGCCGTAGCTCCACAGCGCGACGCTGCCGAGGATAGTGTCCATCATTGCATTGGCGGGCAGGACGGCCCCACGTTAGCCAGCACCCGTGCGTGCCCTTGGCAGCGAAGCAGTGGCGAACCGGCGGACGCTAACGAGCACCCTCGCCGCGCATGACCACACGCACAGTCGCAAGCAGGATGTGGCAGTCGAGAAACAAGCTGTGGTTCTTGACGTAGTAAAGGTCGTATTCGAGCTTTTTCATCGATTGCTCGACACTTGCGCCATAAGAATATCTCACTTGGGCCCAACCCGTCAGACCCGGCTTCACGCTGTGGCGCACGGCGTAGAACGGGATTTGCTGGGTGAGCATCTCCACGAAGACCGGGCGCTCCGGCCGCGGACCGACCAGGCTCATTTCTCCACGCAACACGTTCAGCAGCTGTGGCAATTCGTCGGCGCGGGTGCGACGGAGCATGGCCCCCAGCTTCGTGATCCGTGGATCGCCCACCGTGGCCCACTTGGGCTTTCCGTCGGCCTCCGCGTCGGGGCGCATGCTCCGGAATTTCAACAGCTGGAAGGACCGACCCCCCAGTCCGACTCGCTCCTGGCGATAGATGATCGGCGCACCGCTCTCCATTCCCAGGAGGATGGCGACGATGAGCATGAGCGGCAGCATGGTGAACAAGAGCACAAGCGATGCCACGATATCGAACGTTCGCTTGATCACGGTTCGCAGGAGGTCTTGCCGGAACCCGTTTCCGTAGATGAGCCAGCTCGCCTTCACGGCCTCGATCGGTATCTGCCCGTGAACCCGCTCGAAAAATCGCGCCAGGTCGGTCACCCGAATCCCGCGCAGCCGGCATTCGAGGAGCGCGCGTAGCGGAAGTACGCCACCTCGCTGGTCTCGCATGGCGACGATGATCTCGTCGACCTTCAGTTTGTTCACGACATCGACCAGATCGACCTCGCGACCGAACACGCTCGACGAATTGACATTCTTCGCCTGCTCGACGTGCGCATAGAAGCCGACGAGGCGCAATCCGGGAGCAGCATTCGAAGCGAGCGATGCCTCGACGCCGCGCGCCTCCGGCCCCGTCCCCATGACCAGCACGTTGTGATGAAATCGGGAACGCAACAGCGGCGACACCACCATGCGTTGTACGACGATGAGCCCCACGAAGGCCAGCAGCAGGATGTCGCCGAAGATATGCTGGAAGGGAGCGCCGCCAGGCAACAGCTCCAGGGTCAGGTATGCGACCGGCGCCCCTATCGCCATCGCGAGGACCAGCCGCACAACGTACTTCGGGAGAGGCAAGCGGTCGGGTCGCCGGTAGAGCCCGAACATGAAGTTGAGCGCGACCATGATCATCGCAAAGACGATTGCGGGGCCGAAGCTGCGCGTCACGCCCGTCGGCTGACCGTCGAGCCAGCGCGCGACATACACGGCGAGCAGCAACCATGCGACTTCCGCCGCCAGCTGCGGAAGCCAGGTGCGCGACGCGTTCGATCGCAGCGAGCTGACGATGTCCATCGTCAGGCGGCCATGATGAAGGTGAGGCTGCGGACCATGGGGGGGGAATCGCGGAGGACCATGAATGAGCTGTCGGTTTGTACGCTACGTCTTGACGAAACTTCTTCTTTAGTTCAGTGACTTAGCGACAATTTTTGACTATGACATTCGAGTTAGATGTTCGCAACTCTTGGCGATGCTGCCACCGCGGCAAGTTTTTCTGCAATCGGGCCCCGAGCGCGCAGTTTGACGGCGATCTGCTGCAGCAGGATGTGCTTTAGCGCGTTGAATTTGCGGAATATTCGGTTGACCCGCTCGCCTGTGGCATGGCGAAGGGGGCGCGTTCCGCGCGCGGCCGATCCGCACCGGCCAGACGAATCGACCCGACCGATGGCTTCCCGCGGCTGATTAACGGGACTGCCTCCGGCTGCCGACGTTCTGGCACGCCCCCGGATGCAACGGCCCCGCGACCAGTGACACGCTCTTGCGGGGGTGACGATATTCGCAGGGTTGGCGAAGCGAGATTCCGTTGGCTTCTCCGGGGTCCACTGGCCGGTTGGATGCGGATGCTTCGGCCCGAAGCTGCACGTCGTATGCACCCAGGTCGACCACGTCGGCCGCGCGCAGTCGGACATTTCCCGACCGACCGCCAACGTCGGCCAGGAAACGGCCTGAGCCGATCAGCACGTTGTTCAACGCAACCAGTCGCAACGAATCATCGGGACGAACGCGTACGAACTCGCCGCCGTACGGAAGCTCGTCGACGAGCGTGTTGTTCACGAGGTAGAGCTCGTTGGTATCCGACGTATAGCCTTCGGCACCGAAGCCGACCATGGCCTCGTTGTCGGTGAGCGGGCTCTGCGCGATCACGTTGCCGATGACGTACGCCAGGCCACCATTCGGGAATTCGAGCTCGTAGCTCGCACGCCCCGCGGCCTCGTCGGTCAACCGGTTGCACAGGATGTGGTTCTCGCGAGCTCTCGACTTGACGAGGTGGCCGTATGCGCCCGCATGGAAGTAGCTGTCGCGCAGCGTCAGGCGCCGGATGCTGCCAGCGTAGAGCTGGTGGCCGATCCTTCCTCCCGGCTGATACGGACCGCGGACGGCGTTGTAACGAAACTCGCAACGCTCCACGACAAGCTCGGCCGAGGGACTGTTCCACGTCAGCAGTCCCATCTCGTTGCGCTCGAATACGCAGTCCCTGACGGTCAGCAACCCACCTTCGTGGCGGATGCCAGCGCCGTTCTTGCTGGCAACCGCAGCGCCGCGGAACTCGATGCCCTCCATCAGGACGTCGGTTCCCTTGGTAACGAAGATACCCTTGCTTTCTGCAGTCCTGGCAATGGACGAGATACGAACCTGTCCGCCGGCGCTGCGAACGGTGAGCTCGCTCTGCGGCCACACCGTGACGTCGTCGACGTAAGCGCCCGCATCGATTTCCACGATATCCCCGTCGCGCGCGGCCAACGCGGCCGAAGCAATCGTGGGAAAAGCGCGACCGGGGCCGACCGCCAGAAGGCGCGAGCGTTGCGCGTTCTGCGGCTTGGGAAGCGCCGGCAACGGAGATGATGCGCCGCGCGCGCGTCGCGCCGAGAGCAACGCGGCCGCCGAAATGCACGCCAGGAACGTTCGCCGGCTCCCGGGCTCCGTGGCCACGCGCCTCACTTCGGCGCAACGGCGTTGCCCGTGCGCTCAGCCGGCTGCGTCGTCGTCCATTGACCCGCGGCCTCCAGTCGCTTGCGCAGGCCGGGCAGCGAAAACCCAAGCTCGTAAGCACGCTGCGCGTGCTCGCGGGCCTTGGGATAGTCCTTGAGGTCGAGGTAGACGAGGCCGAGGTTGTAGTGAACGTTCGCGTTATCCTGGTCGAGCCTGAGCGCCGACTCGAGTTGCTCCACCGCCATCTTGCGCTTGCCGACACGCGCGAGATACGTGCCGTATACGAGCCGGACCATCGGGTCGTCGTTCGCGAAGCGGATGGCGCGTTCGAAATAGCAGGGAACCGGGTACTTCGCGCCGGGCGGCTGATCGGTGTTGAGCTTGCGGCCGAGATTCGCCATGGCGATCAGCGCCCGCGGATGGTTCGGCGACGCACGCAGCGTGTAGTCGAGGTCGCTGCCGATCTGTCCGGTAGCGCCGCTGCGCAGCGCCTCGACGTCCTGCGTGAAGTGATAGGTTTCGACGACCGCGAGCTTGTCGCGGCTCGTGCGGTAGTCGAAAGGACCGTATGCATTGGCGAGATCGCCGCATTCCTCGAAGGCATGCGCGCGGTCCGCACCCAGCGCGAGCGCGACAACCGCTACCACGCCGAGGAGCGTTGGCGAGCGCCACTCACCCCAGAAAAAATCGACCATCGAGCGCTCCGAATCCTTCCCCGACACCCCAGTTCGGCGGCGGAATCACCGCCGACGTGAGCTAGTGTACCCATGAACCGACGTATGCTGCGCTTGCGCCGAACGCAGGGGATTCCGACCATGTGTCCCGGTCGGAGTCGCAAGGGACTATCGCGCCGGTACCGGCACCCGCGCCTCGTCCAGCAAAGAGGCCAGTTCGCGCGTCTGTTCGCGCCGTTCGAGACGCGCAACCGCCGACGTTTCCGGCAACACCGCCCGACCTTGCCGGATCGCCTCGACGAAATCGTCGAGCGCCCCGGCGATGTCATCCGTCGAATCGAGCCGTGCAATCGCGCCGATTCCTGCGCCGCGCACGGCGCCCGCGGTATCCCCGGATGGATCGGTGAGTGCGAGGATCGGACGCCCGGCCCGCAGGTATTCGTAGAGCTTGGCGGGAATCTGCTCGTTGCAGTTAGCCGCTTGCAGGATGAGCAAACCATCGGCGCGCAACATTTCGGCCAAGGCGTGGCGATACTCCGTCGGAGGCAGCACCTCGACCACCGGCTGCAAACCATGGCGTCGGGCGAGCTCGTTGAGCATCGCATCGTTGCCGGAGGCGCGGAAGCGCACCTTGAGCCGACCCTGCCCGAACTTTCCGGCCGACACCAGGCGCTCCAGCGCTTCGAAGAGGCAGGTTGGATCGCGCTCGGACGGGTACACGACGCCGCTATGCAGGAGCGTTATCGCACCAGGAGTCAGCGGCCCGGACATCAGCCCGTCGACTGCCGCAAAGCTCGCTTCGTCGTAGCCGTTGGGAAGGACCCGGATGTTCGGCGCGAAGCGCGGGTATCGATTTTCATAGCTACGCGCCGCGCCCGGGGTCGTGAATACCGACCATCGCGCGGTTCCCACCGTGTGCTGCTCGATCGCCTTGAACGCCTTCCAGATCCGCGGGTCCGCCGGGTAGCCGTCCTGGGCCATGGGGTCCCGGAAATCCGCGACCCACGGAATGCCGAAACGGCGGTGATAATCGGCGCCGATGACGTGGGCCGTGGCGATGGGGTAGGTCGACCACAGGACATCGGGACGGCGACGGCGGATCAGACCGCCCCCGCAAAGTGCCGCTCCCCAGCGCCACGACGTCCAGCGATCAGGCGAAGCAAGCCACCATGGATATCTGCCGCGTGCCGACAGATGGCGACGTGTGTCGAGGGCGAACGCCCGCTCCACGGCGACGTCGGGGCCCACTTCGGACATGAGATCCTGGCTGATACGCTCGTAGGCCCGGGGGTCGGCGGTAAGCACGGTTGGCTGCCAGCCGAACGAAGGCAGGTGTGCGGCAAAGCGCAGCGTGCGCTGGATGCCGCTGCTTCCTGCGAGTGGAGGAAAGTGGAACGCGACCATGAGCACGTGCCTCATGATCCCTCCCCCGCGAAGAGCTCGCGCAGCCATTGCACTGTGCGAGCCTCCGCTTGACCTCGAGCGGAAGCGGTCGAGAACGTGTGGTCGGCGTCGGAGAAATCGCTCCGGGTGATGCAAGGTGCGTCGAGAAGCCCTCGCCACGCGGGATCCATCGCCGCGTAATCCTGAAATTCACGCGCGGTGAGGTCCTGGCCGCTCAGGATCAGCAATACAGGGCCTTCGAACGCGCGCAGCCCACCGGCCATGCGATCCTGGAACTTCCCCCGATCGGTGTGTCGCCCTGCCCTGCCGGCGTTCGCGACATGTCGCGCGACCGACGCGGCACCGCTTGCGAAATCGACGTCGAGCCGCAGGACCTTCTTCCAGAACTCCTTTTGCAGCAAGCGCTTTCCGTAGTAGTGAACAAGCTGCGTCTTCGCGTAGCTGGCCTCCGACCGCACCCATGGATTGACGAGCACCATGCCGGCGACCCGCGGGTCTCGCTGTGATCGCGCATGAAGCAGTATGACCGACGCGGCGTCGCAGAGGCCCCACAGTACGACACGGCGGACCGAGGGGCAAGACGAGACCATCGCGCCGATCGCGCACGCGACATCGAGCGTGGACGATTCGAAAGATTGCATCGGCCCTGTCGCATCTCCCATGCCGCGCACGTCGAAGCGCAGGGCGGGCACGCCGGCGCCAGCGAGCGCACGGGCGAGGTGAACGAATTGACGATGGCTGCCGGCGCGGTATTGAGGTCCACCGACCACGATCACGACGCCGGTGTCGCCGCAGACCGAAGGCCTCGCCAGGACGGCGACCAGCCGCTCGACGCCACAGGGGATGGCGAGCGCCTCCTCCTGCCACGGCATCTCGCTCACCGTGGCCATCCGCCCACGATCGTGGCGGTCGCTTCGATCAATGCGTCGGACTCCGCGATCTCCTGCGTCTGCCAGAACGCGGGGCCCTGGATCGAATGAAGGGTCGCATCCAGACCCGATTTACGCCACTGGCTGACGCGCGTGTCTGCGACCGGGCGGGCGGACGTGTCCGCATCCGGCACGATCTCGATCCAGGCGGCGCGAGTCGCTTGCTGCGGCAGCGAAAGGGTCGCAGCCTCGAGCCCGAGCGCAAGACCGGGCGCCAGCAGATACCCGGCCACCTCCAGCGCTTCTCCACGCGCCAGGGCGTCGCGAAGGTCCTGCGTCCTGGCGCGTGGATGCGTCGACGATCCGAGCGCCCGCATCACGCGAAGCCTCATGAACTGCTGCAAGGCCTGCGCGCCCGAGGGCTGAGGCTGCCAGAAAAGGAACTGCTCGGCGCCGATGACCCTCCCCGCCTCGCACGCGAGCAGGCAGCCGACACGCATGCTCCACAGGATGGGGGCGTGGCCGCTCTCCGCGCGCCACCATAGCGCCGCGTCGACCACGTCGTCGCGCCACTGCGTCCAATCCGCTTCGCCGAAATCGCCGTCGCTGTCGCCGCAGCCGTACAGGTCGACCAGCAGCACGCTGAACCCACGATCCGCGAGGGCGCGCGACTGCAGCGCCACCATACGCCGGGATTTGTTCATTTCCTCGGCGAAGGCGTGGACGAAAAGGAGCGAACCCTTGGCGGCTCCTTTTGCCGAATAGCGCACGCAAAAACGCCTTCCGCGCCGCAGCGGCAGGTAGAAAGGTTCCGGTAGCGGCACGCCGGGCGAACGCTACTGGCTGAGCTTGCCGTTCACGAACTCGACCAAGGTGCCGATTGTCTGGAAAGCCGAGCCGTCGATTTCGTCATCCGCGATCGTGAACCCGAAGCGCTCCTCGAGTGAGGTGATCAGCGTCGCGACAGCCATCGAGTCGAGCTCGGGAACATGCCCCAGCAGGCGCGAAGAGGCATTCAACGCCCCGCCTCTTCCCCGCAAATCCAATACGCGATCCACGACCGCGACGACTTCCTTTTGTACATCCAAATCCGCCTCCTGCAGCGATTGACATCGCCATTATTCCATTGCCGGGCGACCGCGCCCAATGCGCATGCAATGCCCACCATTTCGTGACACACTGCCAAGCTTGATCGATCGCAACCGTGTGGTGTCCGGGCGTCGACCCGTTCCCGCCGTCACGATCAGGATGTCGCCTACATCGATCGTGACTCAGGTTGTCACTTCGATCCTCCGGGCGCACGAGTCGATCTCGCTAAGCCCGTGCCCGTTGCCGCGACGACGAGCGTCGGGCGCTGGTCGAGGCGCCAGGAAATGTGCCAGCGCGGCCGCAGCGAGGACCGCATGACTTGCAAGCGTCCGACGCACACGAATAGCGCGCTGCCGACGATGCCCGCGCCGAGTCGCCTGTGGGAAGCGAGCGACCCCGGGTTGAACGCCGAGATGCGAGACATCGTGTGGCGCACGCCACATTTGGCCAGCTCAGCATTTGTGCGGGCCCAGAGATAGCTGAAGAGTCGACCCATTCGGTACGCCGGCATTATCGTAACGTCAAAATCCCAGGCCGCCTCGCCCTCGGGTCCGGGAACGAACCGTGCGCGCACTTCGTCCTCTTCGTAAGGACCGGTCACAAACCACACGAACCCCGCGAGGTCGTTCTGCTTGGCAGCTACCAGGCAACGGGCGCCTTGCGCGAATCTCGACGCGAGCACTGGCGCGGGTCGATCCGCCTGTTGCAGCAAACTGCACGTGGCATCCGCCCAGAGGAAATCGAAGGTGCCGGACCGTGTCCATCGCTCGTCATGGGGCGCGCTCACCGGCTGGGCAGTGAAGTAGTACTTGACGATTCGAAGGCGCCTGCCTCCGAGGATGCTGGACAAGCGGGACGCGGAAAACAGCATGGCATTCCACAGTCCGATAGCGGCAGCTGTCTTGTAGAATTTCGCTAGCAAACCCATGTCGACTTGCGTTCCCGCCGCGAGTTGTCGAATACCTGGTGCGCCCTCGAACGCGGGGTTTTTTTGCCTGCATACCGATGGCACGCGAAATGATCGCCACGACCCCGGCGAGCTCGTGCATACTCACGCACTGGTCGGCAGGGGCAGGCGGGCTCGCACAATTTCCAGGTTCCCGGCCGCCCTGTCGCGGCTAGGGTACGGTGTACTGAACGACGAGCTTGGGTCGCAGTGTCGGGTCGCCGAGGTACTCCCGCGACCAGAACTTCTTCCCATTGCCGTTCCCGC
>CAZUGY010000040.1:0-27369 GCA_964620265.1 uncultured Alcaligenaceae bacterium | reverse complement strand
TCCAGGCCGAGAGCTTCCGCAAGATGCTGCTGGCGATGGCGCGCGACGTGCGCGTGATCCTGATCAAGCTCGCCGACCGCCTGCACAACATGCGCACGCTCGACGTGATGGCGCCGACGCAGCGCAAGCGCATCGCGAAGGAGACGCTCGACATCTACGCGCCGATCGCCAATCGCCTCGGCTTGAACTCGCTCTATCTCGAGCTGCAGGACCTCGCATTCAAGCACTTGAACCCCATGCGCTACCGGGTGCTGGCCTCGTCGATCAAGGCGGCGCGCGGCAACCGGCGCGAGGTGATGAACCGCCTGCTCGACGTGATCCGCGAAGGCCTCGCCACCGAGAACGTGCTGGCAGTGGTGAGCGGGCGCGAGAAGTCGATCTACTCCGTCTACAAGAAGATGCGCGAGAAGCGCTACACCTTCGCGCAGGTGTTCGACATCTACGGCGTGCGCGTGCTGGTGGCCGACAAGACCAACTGCTACGCCGCGCTCGGCGTGCTGCACGAGCTCTACAAGCCCATCCCGGGGAAGTTCAAGGACTACATCGCGATACCGAAGGCCAACGGCTACCAGTCGCTGCACACCACGCTCTTTGGTCCGTTCGGCACGCCGCTCGAAGCGCAGATCCGCACGCACGACATGCATCGCGTGGCCGAAGCCGGTGTTGCCGCGCACTGGCTGTACAAGGCGGGCGGCGAGCTCGATCTCGCGGAGGCGCAGCGCGAGACATCACGCTGGCTGCAGAGCCTGCTCGAGATCCAGTCCGATACCAAGGACAGCAAGGAATTCCTCGAGCACATCAAGGGCGACCTCTTCCCCGACGAGATCTACGTCTTCACGCCCAAGGGCAAGATCATGGCGCTGCCGCGCGGCGCCACGGCGGTGGATTTCGCCTACGGCGTGCACACCGACATCGGCCATCACTGCGTGGCCGCGCGCATCAACTACGAGCTGCTGCCGCTGCGTACCGAGTTGAAGAACGGCGACCACGTCGAGATCCTGACCTCGCCCACCGCACGCCCCAATCCGTCGTGGCTGTCGTTCGTGGCCACCGGCAAGGCGCGCTCGCGCATCCGGCATTATTTGAAAGGCCTGCAGCAGAAGGAGTCGGCGGCGCTCGGCGAGCGGCTGCTGAACCAGGCGCTCGCCACCCTCAAGGTCGAGCCGGACGCGATCTCGTGGGACCGCTGGGAGGCGCTGGCCAAGGAATACGGCACCAAGACCCAACTCGACATCCTGGCCGACATCGGCCTGGGCAAGCGGCACTCGTTCGTGGTGGCGCAGGCGCTCACCAAGGTGCCCGGCAAGGCCGACGATCCGCATGCGCAGGCTGCCGCCCCCGCCAATCTCGGCGCGCTGACGCTGCGCGGCGTGGAGGGGGTGGCGATCCAGTATGCCAAGTGCTGCCGCCCCATTCCGGGTGATGCCATCGTGGGCCAGTTCCGCCGCGGGCAGGGATTGCTCGTGCATACGCGCGATTGCGTCACGCTGAAGAAGCAGCGCGTGGAGCCCGCCGAGCTCGTCGACGTCGAGTGGGCGCCCGACGTGCAGGGCGTGTTCGAGACCGGGATCCGGCTGCTCGTGGCCGACCGGCGGAGCCTCCTCGCGGACCTGGCCACCGCCATCGGCAATGCCGACGGCAACATCGACACGGTGTCGATGGAGCGTCCCGACGGTGGGGACGTACTGGCGATGTTCTTCGGCGTGCAGGTGCGCGACCGCCGGCACCTGGCGCAGGTGCTGCGCGCGCTGCGGCACGTACCCGATGTGAAGCGGGCGGCGCGCACGCGCACCTGAGGTCGTCGCGCCCGCAACGCTTCCCGGCCCGCCTCCCGCTGCGACCTTCGCCCCCTCGTGAAAAAGGCCGCGCGCGGCGGCCTTCCGAAACGGGCGGGATCCGCCCTTACGCTTCCGGCGACCCCAGCAGCTTCTGCAACTCGCCGCTCGAGTACATCTCGCGCACGATGTCGCATCCCCCCACGAACTCACCTTTGACGTAGAGCTGCGGGATGGTGGGCCAGTTGGCGTAATCCTTGATGCCCTGGCGGATGTCGTCGTCGGCCAGCACGTTGACCGAGTAGTAGTCGGCCACGCCGCAGCGCTTGAGGATCTCGGCGACCGTCGCCGAGAAGCCGCACTGCGGGAACTGGGGCGTGCCCTTCATGTAGAGCACGACGGGGTGCGTGGTGACCTGCGCTTGAATGGTGTCCTGGACGCTCATGCCTTGTCGCTCCTGCGAAATGCCGTAGGTGGATTCTATCCTGATGGGGGCGGTGACCCCGGGATTCAAGCCGCGGGCGTGCGGGTGCCGCGCGCCACGACGTAGTCCGGCCGCCCGGTGCGCAGCCACGTGACGATGTTCTGCGCCGCCTTGCGCCGCAATTCCTTCTCGGCTTCCACCGAATAGAACGCGGCGTGCGGCGTGAGGATCGCGCGCGGATGCGCGAACAGGGGCGAGTCCGCCGGCACCGGCTCCTGCGGCAGCACGTCGAGGCCCGCGGCGGCCAGCGTGCCGGCGTCGAGCGCCGCCACGAGGTCGGGGATGTTCACGATCGCTCCGCGCGCGGTGTTCACGAAGTACGTGCCGGGCTTCATGGCACCGAAGAAGCCCTTGTCGAGCATGCCGCGCGTTTCCGCGGTGAGCGGCGTGTGCACCGTGACGAGGTCGGCTTCGCGCGCGAGGTCGGCGAGCGAGCGGACGCGCTCGACATAGGCCGGGAAGTCGCCGTCGATGAGGTACGGGTCGTAGGCCACGACACGCTTGAAGGTATTGCGCGCGATGTGCGCCATGCGCTTGCCGATGCGGCCCAGGCCCACGATACCCAGCGTCATCGACGCCGGCCGCGGCAGCGTGCCCGACGACTCGAAGTGCCACGTGCCGGCATGCACGTCGCGGTTGTACGCGACGATGTTGCGGATCGAGGCGAGGGCCAGCGCCAGCGCATGGGTCGCCACCTCGCCCACGCCGTAGTCCGGCGAATTGGCGACCCATACGCCGGCCTTCTCGCAAGCCTCGGTGTCGACCGTGTCGAAGCCCGCGCCGATGCGGCTCACGAGGCCGATCTCCGGCAGGCCGGCGAGCACCTTCGCGGTGATGGGGGCGTACTGGAGCAGGACCGCGCTGCAGCCCTTGCCGTGGCGGATCACGTCGTCCTCCGTCTTGCACTGCGCCGTGACGACCTCGACGCCGGCGGGTCCGAAGACCGCGTGCTCGAGGTCGATGTCGGCGTAGTCGTAGTCGGCGTAGAGGATGCGTGGCATGGCGGGCGTGGTCTTCGTGGAGGAGAGGAGATGGCCGCGCCGGGACCGGTGCGGGAAAGCCCGCAAGGGTACGGGGACGTGTCCGAGTCGGTCAAGCCGGCCGTCCGCTTCGCGCAACACGACGGCGCATAATGCGATCCCATGACCCTCCTCGCCACCACCATTGCCGGCAGCCTCCCCAAGCCCGACTGGCTCGCCGAGCCCGTTGCCCTCTGGGCGCCCTGGAAGCTCGAAGGCGACGCCCTCGCCCAGGGCAAGCGCGACGCGGTGCGGCTCGCGCTCTTCGACCAGGAGCACGCGGGCATCGACATCGTGACCGACGGCGAGCAGACGCGCCGCCACTTCGTGACCACGTTCATCGAGGCGCTCGACGGCGTCGACTTCGCCAATCGCAAGACGGTGCGCATCCGCAACCGCTACGACGCCGACGTGCCGATGGTCGTGGGCCCGGTCGCGCGCCGCGGCGACATCTATGTGGACGACGCACGCTTCGTGGTGAGCCAGACGAAGCACCCGGTGAAGTACACGCTGCCCGGGCCCATGACGATGGTGGATACCCTCTACGACGGCCACTATAGGAGCCGCGAGAAGCTCGCCATGGCGTTCGCCGAGATCCTCAACGAGGAGGCGAAGGCCATCGCCGCCACGGGGGTCGCCATCGTGCAATTCGACGAGCCCGCCTTCAACGTCTACTTCGACGAGGTGCGCGACTGGGGCGTGGCCACGCTCGAGCGCGCCGCCGCCGGGCTGCCCTGCAAGACCGCCGTGCACATCTGCTACGGCTACGGGATCAAGGCCAACAACGAGTGGAAAAAGACCTTGGGCAGCCAGTGGCGCCAGTACGAGGAGACCTTCCCCCTGCTCGCCCGCTCGGCGATCGACCAGGTATCGCTCGAATGCGCCAACTCCCACGTGCCGATCGACCTCATCGGCCTGTTGCAGGGCAAGGACGTGATGGTCGGCGCCATCGACGTGGCGAGCGACCGGGTGGAAACGCCCGAGGACGTCGCGGCCACGATCCGGGCGGCGCTCGCCCATGTGCCCGCCGAACGCCTCTATCCCTGCACGAACTGCGGGATGGTCCCGCTGGCCCGCGACGTCGCCCGCGGCAAGCTCGCTGCCCTGGCGGCAGGCGCCGCGCTCGTCCGCCGGGAACTTGCGGGGGCCGGGAGTGGTCAATCCATGGGGTAGTTTTACCGGCCGCAGGGGTATTCCCAAACCCCCTGCGTTCGCGTATGCTCCCAAAGGTGTTTTGTTTCAAGTACTTTAAGCACGCCCAAGCCCGGTCTGCGGCGCGGCAGTAGCCGCGCCGCTTGCGATTGCGGTTCCGTACTTTTCTGTCCTTGAGAATGAAACATGGGGCGGGCACCCGCCCGCCGATCATTTATCTTGAGGAATACAGAAATGGCAACAGGTACCGTGAAGTGGTTCAACGACGCGAAGGGTTTCGGCTTCATCACGCCGGACGGCGGTGGCGAGGATCTCTTCGCGCACTTCTCCGCGATCAACATGCCGGGCTTCAAGACGCTGAAGGAAGGCCAGAAGGTCTCCTTCGAAGTCACGCAGGGCCCCAAGGGCAAGCAGGCCAGCAACATCCAGGCGGCCTCCTGATCGACCGCTAGCGCGTCAAAAAAAAGCCGGGGCATGCCCCGGCTTTTTCTTTGCCTGTCGGCGGCAGCCCGCGCTTACCTCCGGCGCAGGTAGGGCACGCAGAGAAGGCCGACACACAGCATCATCAGCGCGAGCAGGAACGGCGACGTCGCCGGAATCGGCTCCGTGGGACCGGTGACGATCACGCCGAGCGGTGCCGTCGCGGCCGGGGCCGTGACGCTGCCGGCGACCAGCGGGCTCGTGACGTTGGTCATCGTTCCCGGGGCCGACGACGTCACGCTCACCACGATCGTGCAGCCCCCCGGCGGCACCGAGGTGCCCACGTCCATCGTGATCAACGTGGGGCTCGTCATGACACCCGCGCACGTCCCGTTCTGCGGCGAGGTGATCGTGATCCCCGCCGGCATCGGATCGGTGAACGGCGCCGTGAGGAGGAGCGGTCCCCCGCCGGCATTGCCGAGCGTGATCGTCAGCGTGGACGAGCCTCCCGCCAGGATGGCCGCGGGCGCGAACGTCTTCATGAGCGAGGCCACGCCACTGCCGCCGGTGACGGTGAGCGGCGCGCTCGCGGGCGGCGCCGTGCCGGCTTCGGTGGTGAGCGTGCCGGTGGTGTTGGTCACCGTCCCGTTCGTCGATGACGTGATCGTGACCACGATCGTGCAGCCCCCGACGGGGATCGGGGTGCCGCTCGCCATCGTGATCGTGGTGGCGGTGACCGTCACGCCGCTGCAGGTGCCCGCATTGCCGCTCGTGGTGGTGACACCGGCCGGCATCGCGTCGGTGAACGGCGCGGTCAGCATGAGCGGAAGCGGATTGCTGTTGCCGAGCGTCAGGGTGAGCGTGGCAGTGTCGCCGGCAGCGATGCTGGCGGGCGCGATCGCCTTGCCCAGCGTGGGTGCCGCGTTGACCGTGATCGGCGCGCTTGCCGGCGGCGCCGAGCCACCGGTGGTGGTGAGCGTCCCGGTGGTATTGGTCACCGTGCCGACCGTGGTCGAGGTGATCGTCACCACGATCTCGCAACCGCCCACGGGGACCGTGGATCCGCTCGCCATCGTGATCGACGTGGGCGTGACCGTGACGCCGGTGCAGGTGCCCGTGTTGGCGCTGGTGGTGGTGACCCCTGCAGGCATCGTGTCGACGAAGGCTGCCGTGAGCGTGAGCGGGTCGCCACTCGTGTTGGCCAGGGCGATCGTCAGCGTCGCCGTGCCGCCGGAGGCGATCGCGGCGGGCACGATCGTCTTGGTGAGGCCGGCGGTCGAGGCGGTGACGGTGAGCGGTGCGGAGGCCGGCGGCGTGACGCCTGCGTTCGTCTGCAATTCGCTCGTGGTGTTGGTGACGGTGCCCACGGTGGTGGACGTGAGCGTCACCACGATCGAGCAGCCCCCGACCGGAATCGACGCGCCGCTCGCCATCGTGACGGTGGTCGGCGTGACGGTGACATCCACGCAGGTACCCGTGTTGGCGCTGGTGGTCGTGACACCGGCGGGCATCGTGTCGGTGAACGGCGCGGAGAGCGTGATCGGCACGGCATTGCCGTTGCCGAGCGTGAGCGTCATCGTGGCCGTGCCGCCCGACGGGATCGTGGCTGCGACAATCGTCTTCAGGAGCGCGGCCGCGTTGGCGGTGACCTCGAGCGGCGCGCTCGCCGGCGGAGCCGTGCCGCTTTCGGTCACGAGCGGACCCGTGGTGTTGGTCACGCTGCCCGGCGTGCTGGAGGTGACCGGGACCACGATCGTGCAGCCGCCCGCCGGGATCTGCGCTCCGCTCGCCATCGTGAGGTCGGTCGTCGTGTTGGTCACGCCCGGACACGTGCCCGTGTTCGCGCCCGTGATCGTCACGCCCGCGGGCATGGTGTCGGTGAACGCGGACTGCAGCGTGAGCGGCCCGGCATTCGCATTGCCGAGCGTGAGCGTCAACGTCGCGCTGCCGCCGATGCCGATGCTCGCCGGACCGATCGCCTTCGTCAGCGTGGGCGCCGCATTGACGGTGAGCGGCGCGCTTGCCGGCGGCGCGCTGCCCGCACCGGTCGCCAGCGTGCCCGTGGTGTTGGTCACCATCCCCGGCGTGGTCGACGTGATCGGGACCACGATCGTGCAGCCCCCCGGCGGGATGCTGGTGCCGCTCGCCATGGTGACCGAGTCCGCCGCCACCGTGATCCCCGTGCAGGTGCCGCTGTTGGCGCCGGTGGTGGTGACGCCGGCAGGCATCGGATCGGTGAAGGCCGACGTGAGCGAGATCGCGATGGGGTTGGGATTGCCGAGCGTCAGCGTGAGCGTGGCCGTGCCGCCCGCATTGATCGTGGCGGGTGCGATGGCCTTGCCGAGCGTGGGGGCGATCGCGGTGACCGTCAGCGGCGCGCTGGCCGCCGGCGCGGTGCCCGCGTTCGTCGCGAGTGCGCCGGTCGTGTTGATCACGCTACCCGGCGTGGAGGAGGTGATCGGGACGACGATCGTGCAACCGCCGGCGGGAATCGTCGTGCCCGCCGCCATCGTGAGCGAGGTGCTGGTCACGGTCACACCCGTGCAAGTGCCGCTGTTGGCACCGGTGGTGGTCACGCCTGCCGGCATCGGGTCGATGAAGGCGGAGGACAGCGTGATCGCGCCCGCATTCGCATTGCCGAGCGTGAGCGTGAGCGATGCGGTGCCACCCACGCCGATCGTGGTCGGGCTGATCGACTTCGCGAGCGTGGGCGCCACGGCCGTGACGGTGATGGGTGCCGACGCCGGAGGTGCCGTGCCCACGTCGGTGGCGAGCGCGCCGGTGGTGTTGGTCACCGTCCCGGGCGTGCTGGACGTGATGCCCACCACGATCGTGCAGCCACCGGCCGGGATGCTCGCGCCGCTGGCCATCGTGATCGAGGTCGAGGTGACCGTGACGGCCGTGCAGGTACCGGTATTGCCGGTGGTGGTCGTGACACCCGCCGGCATGTTGTCGACGAACGCGGACGCAAGCGTCTGCGGCGTCGAATTGTTGTTGCCGAGCACGAGCGTGAGCGTGGCCGCGCCGCCCAGGCCGATCGTCGGCGGCGCGATCTGCTTGGCGAGCGTGGGCACGAGCGGATCGGTATCGGTGGCGCTCGAGTTGCCGGTGTTGATCACCGAACCGGGCACGCCGAGGGTGACCGTCTGCACGATGGGACCGGGCGCGTCGACTGCGATGGTCGCGGGCACGGTGTAGGTGAGCTGTCCGCCGACCGGAATGGCGACGAGGTCGGCGATGGGGCCCGAGCCGTTGGCCGAGCAGACGCCGCCGCCGGAGCCCACGCAGGTCCAGGCGCCGAAGGTGACGCCGGTCGGCGGATCGTCATTCACGCCGAGGCCGGCGATGTCGTCGGGACCGGCGTTGGTCACCACGATGACGTAGGTGGTGGCCCCGCCCGGCACCAACGACGAGACATTGTTGGTCTTGGTGACGTTGAGGTTGACCGTGCCCGTGGCCGCGAGCGTGGCCGAGCCGAGCAGCGGATTGGTGACGCCCTGCAAGCTGGTGACGCCGCCTGGCGCGATGGTGTTGATGAGATTGCCGGCCGCGCTGGCCCGCACACCCACGTTGACCGTGCAGATCGCATTCGCCCCGATCGAGGCGCCACTGATCGTGACGATGCCGCTTCCATTGACCGCCGTGACGGTGGGCGAACCGCAGTTCGTGAAGGTCGGCGCGGGAGGATTGGCGACGTCCATGCGCAGGGGCAACAGGTCGGTGAGCCCGACCCCGGTCAGCGCGATGGCGCCCGGATTGTTGTTGCGGATCTGGATCGACATCGTCGACGTGCCGCCCACCGGCACCGTGGTGGGCGAGAAGGACTTGTTGACGGTGACCGACTTGGGCCCGGTGATGGACAGCGCGGACGTGGCCGCGACCGCGTTGGTGAAGCCTTCGGTCGTGGTGATGGCACCCGCCGCCAGCGTGTTCGTGTAGTTGGCCGGTACCTCGCCCGCCTGGGACTGCACATCCACCGCGACCGTGCAGGACGACGCTGCGGCACCACCGGCCAGGGACCCTCCCGCCAGCGAGAAACTGCTCGCCCCCGGGGCCGCCGTGACCGTGCCGCCCGTGCAGGTCGTGGCTTCGTTCGCCGGGTCGGCGATCACGAATCCAAGTCCACCCATGGTCCCCAGATTGTCGGTGAAGCTGATGTTGCTCAGCGCGGACCCATTGGCGGGGCGGCTGACGGTGATGGTGAGGCGCGCCCTGGCGCCGGCCACGATCGTCGTGGGCGTCCACGCCTTCGACGCACTGATCAGCGCGGTCACGGCGAGCACACCCGTGATCGTGACGGTGTTGTTGCCGGCGGACGTCTGCACGCCGTTGACGGCGATGGTGTTCGTGCGATTACCCACCACGGCGTTGGCCGCGACGGCGACCGGACCGATGGTGATCGTGCAACTGCCGTTGGCGGGGATCGTTCCGCCGCCGAACACGAGCGTGGTGGCCGGCAGCGCCGATGTGAGCGACGAGCCGCAAGTGCCGCCGACCGTGGCGCCCGCGGGCACCGAGAACCCTGCCCCCATGCTGGTCAAGGGCTCGGTCACGCCGGTGGGGGAATTGATCGCGATGGCCGCCGGCGTCGTGTTGTTCAGTGTGATGGTCAGCGTCGTGGTGCCGCCCTGCAACACCGGCGTGGGCGAGAACGACTTGCTGCCCGTGATGTTGCTGACCGTCAGGTTGACGTTGCCGGTCCCGCCGTAGGCAATGCCGCCCCATGTGCCGCCGGCGATGTTGTTCGTCTTGGTGCCGGACGTCGTCGGCGTGACGGGAACCTCCACGATGCAGGTCGTCGCGCCCGCCGCCGCCGGAGCGGGCCCGAGGCTCGCGCCCGTCAGCGTGACCGTGGCGGGCGGGCCGGCGACACTGGAAAGCGTTCCGTCGCACGTGGTGGTGGGTGCACCGTTCAGCGCCAGGCCTGCCGGCAACGAGTCGGTGAATGTGATGGGGGCAAGCGTCGTCTGGTTGTAGTTGCTGACCGTGATGCGCAGGAGCGACGAGCCGCCGACGGGAATCGGGCCCGTGGGCACGAACGCCTTCGTCAGCCGTCCGCCTGTCTGCACGTTGATGGCGGCATTGATGGGCGAGATCGTGGTGGCGCCCTCGGCGGTCGTGAGCGCCCCCGCGGGAATCGTGTTCGTGACGTTGCCGTTCTGTACGGCGGCGGGATTGCGCGCGATCACCGACACCGTGATCGTGCAGGATCCCGACGCCGGAATCGTGCCGCCGCTCAGGGTGACAGTCGCAGGATTGGTGGCAGGCGTCGAGGCCGTGGCGGTGCCGCCCGCGCACGTGGTGGTGGCATTCGCCGGCGTGGCGACCGTCAGCAAGGCCGGTAGCGAATCGGTGATGGCAGCGCCCGTGAGGGGCACGACGTTGGGGTTGTTCAGCGTGATCGTGAGCGTGGAGACGGACGTCTCCGTGGCACCGTTGCCATGCACCACGTTCGGCGAGAACACCTTCGAACCCGTCGCCGACGCCAGCGCGGAAACCACGAGCGTCGCCTGCGCCGCCTGCGCGTTGGTGCCGTTGGACGACGTGACGGCATTGGCCGGAATCAGATTGAGATACGTGCTGGGCACCGTGGACACGACATTGACCGTGACCGTGCAGGTGCCCGGCGTGCCACTGGCGGCAGCGATGGTGCCGCCGGCAAGCGACACGGACCCCGTGCCGGAGGTGGCGGTGACCACGCCCGCGCCGCAGGTCGTGGAGCCCACGGCCGGATTCGCGACCACGACGTTCGCGGGCAGGTTGTCGGCGAACGACACGCCCGTCGCCGCGGTCGCGTTGGGGTTCAGCAGGACGATCGTGAGCTGCGACACCTGCCCTGCGACGACCGAGTTCGGAGAGAAGCTCTTGTTGATGCCCACGGCCGCGAGTGCCGGCGTGGCGACGGCGAGCGCGAAACCCAGCGTCGCGAACGAGCGTCCCGTCATGCGTGCAAACGACGACAACGTGCGGAGCACGCGGCATTCTCTCCGGTGGGTCATGCTGGCCAACCTTGTATTCGAAGACGATGAGAAGCGGACGGCGTGCCGCGACCGTAGCGGGCAAGGGCATTCGGTCGGGAGATGCGAACGCGTGAATGACATCACGCGCAAGAGCGTCCTGCACCCTCGAGCGATTATGCTTTACATCCCCGTACGCTTCAATACGGATGGCTGGCGAGCAGTGGATATTCCGGCGTTGTTGCTATCGCACGACGTCAGCTTTTGGCGTGTTTCTTGTACAGCGCAAGATGTTACGCAAGCGATCGCAGCTCGCGCAGCGCCACCGCGAGCATCGCCTCGTCGGGCTTGTTCACGTTGCGCAATTCCCCCATGAGCTGTGCTGCACGCTCGAGCGCGCGACGATTGGCGTCGCGCCATGCGCCGACGAGGGACGCGCCGGGCGCCCCGTCCGCGCTGCCGGCCACGACGCGCGACGTGACGTTGCGCGCAAGCGCTGCCACGTCGTCCTGCATCGCGGAGCGCGCGAGCACGCGCCAGTGCGCACCTCCGGGCAAGGCGGCGATCTTCTCCGACAGCCAGGCAAGGCCGAGATGGTTGGCGATATCGAAATACACCGCGGCCACGCGCTCCACCGGCTTGCCCGCATCGGCCGCAACCTCGGCGACGTCGAGCGCCGCCTGCAGCGTGTCGAAGGCCGCGACCCGCGCCGCGAGCTCGCCCGGCACGCCCTTGCCGGCGAGGTCCGCCGCTCGCGCCGCGAGGCGCTCCTGCTCCGCCGTGTCGAGCAGTCGCGGCAACGCCGTGGACAGCGCGGTGACGTTGGGCTCGAAGTAGGCGATCGTGGCCGCCATGTCGTCGGCCAGGCGCCGCGAGCGCAGGAACCATACGGTGGCGCGCTCGAGCTGCCCGCTGGTGTCGATGAGCATCGCCGACTGCACCGCATCGTCGACCTTGTTGTCGAGCGCCTCGATGTCCCGCCACAGCGGCACGAGGCCGAAGATCTCGCGCGCCAGGAGATACGCGCGCACCACCTCCGGCGCCTTGGCACCGGTGGTTTCGCAGAGGCGATGCACGAACGTGCTGCCCACGCGATTGATCATGCTGTTCAGCACGTGCGTGGCGATGATCTCGCGGCGCAGCGGATGCTTCTGCATGTAGCTTGCGAAGCGCTCGCGCAGCGCGTCAGGGAAGTAGCGCAGCAGCGCGGTGGCGACCCAGGGGTCGTCGGGAAGCTTGGAGGACACCAGCTCGTCGGAGAGCCAGATCTTGCTGTAGGCGAGCAGCACCGCGGCCTCCGGCGTGGCCAGGCCCTGCCCCGCCTGGCGGCGCGCCGCGATCTCCTCGTCGGTGGGCAGGAACTCGATGGCACGGTTGAGGCGTCCTTCCTTCTCCAGGTAGCGCATGAAGCGCGCCTGCGCATCGAGGAGCTGCGGCGCGATGCGGTTCGTGACCGACAGCACCTGCGTCTGGAAGTAGTTGTCGCGCAACACGAGCGCTGCCACGTCGTCGGTCATCTGCGCGAGCTGCGTATTGCGCTGCTTGATCGTGAGGTCGCCGTCGGCGATGGGCAGCGACAGCAGGATCTTGATGTTGACCTCGTGGTCTGACGTGTCCACGCCCGCCGAGTTGTCGATGGCGTCGGTATTGATGCGCCCGCCGTTGCGCGCGAACTCGATGCGGCCCAATTGCGTGCAGCCGAGGTTGCCACCCTCGCCGAAGACCTTGCAGCGCAGCTCGCCGCCGTTCACGCGCACGGCATCGTTGGCGCGGTCGCCCACCTGCGCGTGGGTCTCGCCCGTGGCCTTGACGTAGGTGCCGATGCCGCCGTTGTAGATGAGGTCCACCGGCGCCTTCAGGATCGCATTGACGAGCTCCGGCGGCGTCAACGCATCGGCGGTGATGCCGAGCGCCGCCTTCACCTCCGGCGTGATGGCGATCGATTTCGCGGTGCGCGGATGCACGCCGCCGCCGGCGGAGATGAGCTTGGCGTCGTAGTCGGCCCACGAGGAGCGCGGCAGCTCGAAGAGCCGCTTGCGCTCGGCGAAGCTCGTGGCGGCATCCGCGCCCGGATCGAGGAACACGTGGCGATGATCGAAGGCCGCGACGAGGCGGATGTGCGGCGAGAGCAGCATGCCGTTGCCGAACACGTCGCCCGACATGTCGCCGATGCCGGCCACCGTGAAGTCGGTCGCCTGCGTATCCACGCCCATCTCGCGGAAGTGGCGCTTGACCGACTCCCACGCGCCGCGCGCGGTGATGCCCATCGCCTTGTGGTCGTAACCTGCCGACCCGCCCGAGGCGAAGGCATCGGCCAGCCAGAAGCCATACTCGGCGCTGATGGCGTTCGCGTAGTCGGAGAAGGTGGCGGTGCCCTTGTCGGCTGCCACCACGAGATAGGGATCGTCGGCGTCGTGCCGCTTCACCTGCGGCGGCGGCACCACCTGGCCGTTGACGAGGTTGTCGGTGATGTCGAGGAGGCCGCGCAGGTAATCCTGGTAGCAGGCAACCCCTTCCTTCATGAAGGCCTCGCGGTCCGCCGCCGCGGGCGCGCGCTTCAGCACGAAGCCGCCCTTGCTGCCCACCGGCACGATCACCGTGTTCTTGACCATCTGCGCCTTGACGAGCCCCAGCACTTCGGTGCGGAAATCCTCCGGCCGGTCCGACCAGCGCAGGCCGCCGCGCGCCACGCGGCCGCCCCGCAGGTGCACGCCCTCGAAGCGCGTCGAATACACGAAGATCTCGAACATCGGCTTCGGCTCGGGCAGGCCCGGCACCCTGGCGGGATCGAACTTGAAGGACACGAAGCTGCGCGGATGGCCCTGGCCGTCGCGGCGCCAGAAGTTGGTCCGCGTGGTCGCGCGCACGAGCGCCAGGTACTGGCGCAGCACGCGATCCTCGGACAGGTTGTCGACCGCGTCGAGCGCGGCCTCGATCTCGCGCTCGCGCTCGGCGGCGCGCGCGCCGGACCCTGCACCGCCGTCCGGGTCGAAACGCGCCTTGAAGAGCTCGACGAGCATGCGCGCGACGTCGGCATGCGCGGCGAGCGTCGCCTCGATGAACGGCTGCGACAGCGCGAAGCCGATCTGCCGCATGTACTTCGCGTAGGCACGCAGGATCACGATCTCGGTGGCGGGCAGGCGCGCCGCGACGACGAGACGATTGAAGTCGTCGCTCTCCACCTCGCCGCGGAAGATGCGGGCGAAGGCATCCTCGAACACCTCGTGCAGCGTGTCCACTTCCATGTCGGCGCCGGGCAGGGCCGACTGCAGTCCGAAGTCGTGCATCGCCATCGGTGGCGACCCCTCCGGCGCGATGCGATGCAGGTGCTCGTCGCGCACGCGCAGTCCCATGTGCTCGAGCATCGGAAGGCTGTCCGAGAGCATCACCGGCTTGCCGCGATGCACGAGCTGGAAGCGCAGCACGCCCGGCGGCGCCTCGAGCGGCCGGTACAGGGAGAGCGCGATCGGCGCCGCATCGGACAGGCGCGCCATCATCTCGATGTCGGGCACCGCGGCGCGCGCCGAAAACTGCTCGCGATAGCCCGCGGGAAAGGCGTGGCCGTAGGTGCGGAAGCGCTCGATCCCGGTGGCCTCGCCCATGGCGGCGACGAGCGCCTCCTTGAGATCATCGGACCACCGGCGCGCCGCGGCGACGAGCTGTCCCTCGAGCGCCTTCACGTCGTAGGACGGAATCGCACCGGGTGTCGTGCGCACGGTGATCTGGATGCGCGCCAGCACCGACTCCGACAGGCTCACGTTGAATTCCGAGCTCGTGCCGTTGAACGCCTGCATGAGGATGGCCTGCCACTTCTGGCGCAGGTCCGTGGAGTAGTTCTCGCGCGGCGCGAAGATGAGGCAGGACACGAAGCGCTCGAAGGCATCGCGGCGCACGAAGAGGCGAAAGCGCTGCCGGTCATAGAGGTGCAGGATGCCCATCGCCGTGCGCAGGAGCTCGTCCTCGCCGGTCTGGAAGAGCTCGTCGCGCGGATAGGTGGCGAGGATGTTGAGCAGCGCCTTGCCGGCATGGCTGCCGGCGGTGAGCCCCGCGCGCGCCACGACGTTGGCGACCTTGCGCCGCAGGAGCGGGATCTCCGCCGGATTGGCGCTGTAGGCCGTGGACGTGAAGAGGCCGAGGAAGCGATCCTCGCCTGTCACGTTGCCCTTGGCATCGAAGCGCTTGACCGCGACGTAGTCGAGATAGCCCGGCCGGTGCACGGTGGACTTCGACGTCGACTTGGTGATGACGAGAAGCTCCGGACGCCGCGCGTGCGCGCGGATCTCCGGCGGCAGCGCGGCGAAGCTTCCCGCCACTTGGCCCGTCTCGCCGCGTGCCTCCTTCTCGCGCAGGATGCCGAGGCTCGTGCCGGGCACGACCTTCAGTACGTCGGCGCCGCCGACCGTCATGAGCTCGTGGCGCCGGTAGCCCAGGAACGTGAAGTGATTGTCGGCGAGCCAGCGCAGGAAGTCCTTGCCCTCCTCCACTTCCGGTGCCGGCAATGCGGGGGGCGCGCCGTCGATCTCCGTCACTGCCGCGGTGGCGCGGTCGCGCATCGCCGCCCAGTCGGTGACCGCCACGCGCACGTCGGCCAGCACGCGCTCGATGTCGTGCGCGAGTGCCTCGAGCGCCGCGTGCCCGGCCACGCGATCGACCTCCACGTGGATGAAGGACTCGCGCACCCCCTTCTCGTCGGCCGCTACGGCGATGCGCTCGAGCGTGCCGTCGGCGCGTCGCACGACGTCGATGAGCGGATGGACGATCAGGTGGTGCACGAGCCCGTGGCGATTGGCCTCCATCGTCACCGAGTCCACGAGGAAGGGCATGTCGTCGTTCACGATCTCCACGATCGTGTGCGTCGATTGCCAGCCGTGGTCCTCCATCGCGGGATTCATGACGCGCACGCGGGCCTCGCCCGGCTTGCGCGTGCGCGCGAGGTTGAAATGCGAGAGCGCCGCGCCGTAGAGGTCGGCGACGGGGCGATCGGCGAGGTCCTCCGGATCGACCTTGCCGTAGTAGGCGTGCACGAACGACTCGATCACGGCGCGCTCCTCGGGCACGGTCCTGGCTCGGACCATGGCGACGAGCTCCGCGATGCGTTCGGCGTGACGGTCCTGCTCGGTGCGATCGTTCATGTCCATCCCCCGGCGTTGGTGACATTGCGCGCGGCGCGTACCGCAATGGTCTCGCGATTTCTTGACGCCATTATGGAAGACGCCGCGACTCGTGGGGATTTCTCTGGACTGCGCCTCCTGTCCCTCAGGTGTGCGGTGCAGCACGGGGCGCGGCGAGACGCGCGACCAGGGCGTGGCAGCCGGCGGCCACGAGGTCGAGCACATGCTCGAATCCGTCGGGTCCCGCGCCGTAGGGATCGGGAACGTCGCGCGTTGCAGCGTGGGGCACGAGATCCATGAACAGCCCCAGGTGGCCCGCGAACCGCGGCGGCCGCTGCGAAGCGACATCGCGCAGGACCGAGCGGTCCATCGCGAGAATCCAGTGGAAGCGATCGAAGTCGCCGGGGGTCAACTGCCGCGCACGCAAGGGCCGCAGGTCGTAGCCGCGGCGCGCGGCATGGGCGATGGCACGAGGGTCGGGAGGCTCGCCCACATGCCACGAGCCGGTCCCGCAGGAATCGACGTCCACCGCGGGCAAGAGGCCCGATCGTGCCGCGATGTCGCGAAACACCACTTCGGCCGTGGGCGATCGGCAGATGTTGCCGAGGCAGACGAAGAGGACGCGCGTGGGGGCCAAGAGTCAGGGCCGCGAAATCTGGTGGCCAAGGGCGGAATTGAACCACCGACACAAGGATTTTCAGTCCTCTGCTCTACCAACTGAGCTACTTGGCCAAGTCGGCGATTATATCAGACCGGACCCCGCCGCCGACCCCCTCCAGCACCCGTCGCCCTACACGAAGAACGCCGCGAACTCCGCCAGCGTTTCGTCCGGCGCTTCCTCCGCGAGATAGTGCCCCGTGGGCAGCGCCCGTCCCCGCACGTCGTCCGCCACGGTGCGCCAGTCCTCGAGGGGATGGAAGCAGCGCTCGACCACGCCCTTCGCACCCCACAGCACGAGCAGCGGGCAGGTGAGCTTGCGGCCCGCGGCCACGTCGGCATCGTCGTGCGCAAGATCGATCGACGCCGCCGCGCGATAGTCCTCGCACGTGGCGTGGATGGTGGCCGGATCGGCAAAGCAACGTTCGTATTCGGCGTACGCCCGGGGATCGAAGAACGCGCCTCCCGCCGACCCCCAGCCGCTCGTCTTGCGCCGGAGGTACCAGAGCGGATCGGCGCCGATCATCTTCTCGGGCATGTCGAAAGGCTGGATCAGGAAGAACCAGTGGTAGTACGCCTTCGCGAACTCCATGTCGGTGGCGCGGTACATGAGGCGCGTGGGCGAGATGTCGAGCACCGCGAGCTTTTCGACCACCGCGGGATGATCCACGGCCAGCCGGTGCGATACGCGGCCGCCACGGTCGTGGCCCGCGAGGCGGAAGCGCGGGAAGCCGAGCATGCGCATCACCGCGACCATGTCGGCGGCCATCTCGCGCTTCGAATACGGCGCGTGATGCTCGTCGCTCGCGGGCTTGCCGGAATCGCCGTAGCCGCGCAGGTCGGGACACACCACGGTGAAGTCGCGCGCCAGCGCGGGTGCCACCTTGTGCCACATCGCGTGCGTTTGCGGATAGCCGTGCAGGAGGAGGAGCGGCGGACCCTTGCCGCCCACCACGCAATGGATCGTGGTGCCCGGCGTGGCAATGCGCTCGACCGCGAAGCCGGGGAAGAGGATGGCGTCGTTGCTCATGCGTTCGTTTCTCGCCGCCGCGGTCAGGCCACCAATGCCAGCGCGCGGGCCTCGTCGATGCCCACCGACGTCGCCGCCGCGACGAGGTCGGCCCATGTCTTGTCGTCGAGCGGGATCCCTTCCGCGAGCCGCGCGGCACGCGTGCGGCGCTCGACGTCTCCCGGCCCCAGCACCGGCTGTCCCGGCACCGACGGCGGCGACGCCTTCACCCAGTCCACGAGACGGCGCGCTTCCGCCAGCACGACGTTGTCGCGGTCGTAGACCTTGGGGTCGATGAAGATCGACAGCATGTTGTTGCGCAACACCGTGTCGGCGGGATCGGAGCTGCGGCCGGTCGTCACCGCGCCCGCGAGCAGATCGGTGAGGATCGACAGCCCCGAGCCCTTGTGCGCGCCGATCGTCAGCAGCGCGCCGCCCTCGTAGAAGCGCGCAGGGTCGGTGGTGGGGCGCCCCGCCTCGTCGACGATCCAGCCCTCCGGCACGTCTTCGCCCTTGTTGAGCGCCACCATCAGCTTGCCCTCCGCCACCATCGATGTCGTGATGTCGAGGATCGCCGGTGGCGCGCCGGCGAGCGGCACGCCGATGGCGAGCGGATTGGTGGAGAGGCGCCGGTCGCTGCCGCCGAAGGGCGCCACGCGCTGCGCGCCCGAAGTATTGAGGAAGTGCAGCGAGACCTGCCCCGCAGCGGCGGCCATCTCGGCCCAGTCGCCCAGGCGCCCCAGGTGGCCGCAATTGCGCAAGCCCACGAAGGCGATGCCCTGCCGCGCGGCCTTGCCGATGCCGAGCGTGGTGGCGAACTCGCCGGTGACCTGGCCGAAGCCGCGATTGCCGTCCACGATGGCGAGCGCGTCGTTCTCGAACACGATCGTCGGCGGCGTGTTGGGCCGCAGCCATTCGCAGCGCACCCACTCGAGATACTTGCCCACGCGGATCACGCCATGCGAGTCGTGCCCCACGAGGTTGGAGTCGACGAGGCGGCGGGCGATGGTGCGCGCCTCCTGCGCCTGCGAGCCGCCGCCCGCCATCACGGCGGCGACGAGGTCGACGAGCTTCGCTGCGGGGATCGTGCGCATGGCGATGAGGATTCCGATCGTGACGTGAGGGCTGGCGCGCGATTATACGAACCTGCGCCCTGCGGGCGGCGCCCGGAGTGCGGGCTCGTTCGACGGCGTTATAGTATCCGGGACGCTTTGCCTGGCCATTGCCTTGCGCTGCGTCGCCGTACGCGGCCCGCGCCTCGAAGCGGGCGCTTGCCGGCAGCCCACCCTGCGCGACACGCAACTCATGACCCACACGCCGCGCATCGCGCTCGTATACGACTGGCTGCAGACCTGGCGCGGGGGCGAGAACGTCCTCGCGCAGGTCGTTCGCCTGTATCCGGACGCCGACCTCTTCGCGCTGGTCGACTTCCTTCCGGAAGAATTGCGGCCGCGCCTGCTCGGCAAGCGCGCGCACACCACGTTCGTGCAACGGTTGCCGGGCGCGCGCCGTCACTTCCGCTCCATGCTGCCGTTGTTTCCGCGGGCCATCGAGTCACTGGACCTGTCGGGTTACGACATCGTGCTGTCGATCTCGCATGCCGTGGCCAAGGGCGCGCGCACCACGCCGCGCCAGTTGCACATCTGCTACTGCAACACGCCGATGCGCTACGCCTGGGACCTGCGCGAGCAGTACCTCGCGACGACAGGCCTGGGGCGCGGCCTGCGCGGCGCGCTGGTGCGCCGTGTCCTCGATCGCCTGCGCGAGTGGGACCGGCAAGGCAGCGCGCGGGTGACGCACTTCATCGCGAACTCGCACTTCATCGCGGAGCGCATCGCGCGCGCGTACGGGCGCGCGTCGACGGTGATCCATCCGCCGGTGGACACCGACTTCTTCACTCCGCTGCCAGCGCCCGCAGCGCCGTCACGCGACTACTACTTCGCCGCGTCGCGCTGGGTGCCCTACAAGCGGATCGACGCGATCGCCGCCGCGTTCGCGCAGCTCCCGCAGGAGCGGCTCGTGATCGCGGGGGACGGTCCGGAAGCCTCGCGCGTGCGCGCGGCGGCCGGCGCCAACGTGACCTTCGCCGGAGAGGTGTCGCGCGAGCGCATGCGCGATCTGCTGCGCAATGCGCGAGCGTTCGTCTTCGCGGCCGAGGAGGACTTCGGCATCCTGCCGGTCGAGGCGCAGGCCTGCGGCACGCCGGTGATCGTGTACGGCAAGGGCGGGGTCACCGAGACGGTGCTCGACGCGGGCCGGAGCGCCACGCCGACCGGCCGCTTCTTCGACGCGCAAACGCCGGCCGCGATCGCCGCGGCGGTGCGCGCGTTCGACCCGCCCGCCTTTGCCGCGGGCGACTGCCGGGCGCAGGCGCTTCGCTTCGGCAACACCCGCTTCGACGACGAGCTCGCGGGGTTCGTGGCCGCGGCCTGGCGCGACTTCTCGCCTGCTGGATAATCGGCGCCCATGGCCCGCAGCATACTCAAGCCCCATGCCACGCTGTTCGCGGCCACGTTTCGCATCTGCGATCCGCTGCTCACGGTCCTCGTGGGCCTGCTCGCCCATCGCGCCTATCTCGACAGCTTCGCGCTGCCGGACCACTACGTCGCCTTTGTCGTGATAGGCGCGCTGGGCGTTGCGATCGTCTTGCCGCTCTTCCGCCTCTACGAGCCGCAGCGCGGCTCCGGCGTGGCCGACGAGATGCGCCGGCTCACCTTCGCCTGGCTCGTGGTGGCAGCACTCGTCGGTGGCGCGATCTTCGCGACCAAGGTCGGCGAGACGTACTCGCGCGTGTGGGTGGGCGCGTGGCTCGCCGGTGGCTTTGTGGCCACCGCCCTGCTGCGCCTGTCGCTGCGCTGGACGCTGCGCAGCCTGCGCCTGCGCGGGCTCAACCAGCGGCATATCGTGATCGTGGGCGCCGGCACGCTCGGCAGGACCGTCGCGGCGCGCCTCGCGCAGGCGCCCTGGGCGGGGTTGCGCATCGTGCGCTTCTACGACGACGACCGCGCAGTGATCGGCACGTCCGTGGCCGGTGTCACGGTGGCGGACACCGACCGCGAGCTGCTGGACGACGTCGCCATGCGCGGCATCGACCAGGTGTGGCTCGCCCTGCCGCTGCGCGCCGACGCGCGGATACGCCAGATCCTCACCCTGCTGCGCGACCATCCGGTCGAAGTGCGGTTCGTGCCCGACATCTACAGCTTCCACCTCCTCAATCACTCGATCACCGAAGTGGCCGGGATGCCGGTGATCTCGCTCACCGAGACGCCGATGTCCGGCACCAACCGGGTCGTCAAGGCCGCCGAGGACTACGTGCTGGCCACGGCATTGCTCGTGGTCACCGCGCCACTGATGGCACTCCTCGCGCTCGGCGTGAAGCTCTCGTCGCCGGGTCCGGTGCTCTACCGCCAGGAACGCGTCACCTGGAACGGCGAGCGCTTCAGCATGCTCAAGTTCCGCACGATGCCGGTGGCGGCGGAGGCCCGGTCCGGGCCGGTCTGGGCCCGGCATGGCGAAGACCGCGCCACGCCCTTCGGCCGGCTCCTGCGACGCACGAGCCTCGACGAGTTGCCGCAACTGTTCAACGTCGTGCGCGGCGAGATGTCCCTGGTGGGACCGCGGCCGGAGCGGCCCGAGTTCGTGGAGCAGTTCCGCGCGCAGATCCCGGGCTACATGCAGAAGCACCTGGTGAAGGCAGGCATCACGGGATGGGCGCAGGTCAACGACCTGCGTGGCGATAGCGACCTCGGCCAGCGGATACAATACGACCTGTACTACATCGACAACTGGTCGCTGTGGTTCGACCTGCGCATTCTGGTGCTGACACTTTGGCATATCCTGAAGAGCCGCAACGCTCGCTGAAGCCACCGGAAGCCGATCCCGGTGGGGTTGTCCCGGAGCCTTCGTCTCCCCCTCGCCGGTCGCGTCCGGCCACGTTGGCGCTCTGCCTCCTCGCGGTCGCGTTCGTCGGCTTGCTCGCGCTCTATGCCGTCGCGAGCGTCCCGGGCAAATGGTTCCCCACTGTCGCCAGCAAGCCGTACGATCTTTCGGCGATCACGCTCACCCGGGGCGGAGGTGCCCGCGGGACCGATCCGATCAAGGGCGACGCATTCCTCATCACGGGCGTGGATGATTCCGGGATCGCGCTGCTGAGCGTCAACACCGACTTTCCCTCGAGCGACTATCCCGTCGTGGCCTGGACGGGCACGAACTTTCCGGAGCACGCGAACGTCCGCATGCTGTGGCGGACGAGCTACGCGCCGTCCCGGGTCTTCAGCACGCCGGTGGCAGTGGTCGCGGGCCGGCTCACGCCCGTGGCGATGTCGAGGAATCCCGACTGGGTGGGACGCATCGCCGGACTGGCGCTCGCGGTGAGCGGACCGCTGGCCGAGCCCGCCCGCGTGACGGGACTCGTCGTCAAGCCCGGGGGCTTCCTGGGACAGGTGCGCGACCTCTTCCACGAATGGCTCGCCTTCGAACGCTGGTCGGGGACCTCGATCAACACCATCACGGGCGGCGCCGACGTGCAGGAGCTGCCGCTGCCGCCACTGCTCGTGCTGTCGCTGCTCATCGCCGCCGGTGCCTGGCTCGCGCTCGCGTGGCGCCGGCCCGGCAAGGCGGCGCTGCCGCTCGTGCTGGGCGTCCTCTTCGTGGCGGCATGGTCGGTCCTCGACCTGCAATGGACGTGGAATCTCACCCGGCAGGTGGCGGAAACCCGTGCTCAATACGGTGACAAGGACTGGCAGGCACGGCACCTCGCGGCCGACGACGGCCCGCTCTTCGAGTTCGTGCAGAAGGCGCGGGCGCAGATGCCCGCGAGACCCGCGCGCGTTTTCGTGGTAGCCGATGCGGCGTACTTCAGGGGGCGCGGCGCCTACCACCTGTATCCGCACAACGTGCTGTTCGATCCCTTCCACAACTCCCTGCCGGCGCCCGCCTGGATGCGTCCTGGCGACTACGTGCTGGTGTACCAGCGCCGCGGCGTGGAATTCGACGCCAATGCCAGGCGGTTGCGCTTCGAGGGCGCAGCGCCCATCGCGGCCGAGGCGATCGTGGTGGGTCCGGGCGCTGCGCTCTTCCGGATCAGCTGATGGACATCCTCGCGCTGCTCCTCGCCGCTGCGTTGCCGTGGATCCTCGGCATGACGCTCATGGGGCTCCTGCGCGACGGGCGCGTGGCATGGTCGGCACCCGGCGAGTTGCCGTGGATCGCGGGCGCGGGATATCTCGCCGGCGCCTTCGCGCTCACGCTCTGGATGCGCGTCCTGTCCCTCGCCGGAATCAAGTTCAGCGTCGTGGCGATCGCGCTGCCGCTTGCCGCATGCGCGCTCGCGCTCGGATACGCCGGCTATCGGCGCCCGGGTGAAAGCATCGCGCGCGCATTGTGCGAGAGCGGCCGGACATTCTGGCGCACGCTCGCGCAGGACCGGGCGCGCGTGCTCTGGTGGATCGTCCTCGCCTGGCTCGCGCTCCGCTTCACGCTGCTCGCGGTGGAGGTCACGACCCGTCCGCTGTATCCATGGGATGCGTGGACGCAGTGGGCCACCAAGGCGCGCGTGTGGTACGAGCTCGGCTACCTCGCGCCGTTCGGCCGCGTCGACGCATGGGTGGCCGCGGGCGGCAGCCTCTATTTCGACGCATCGCCCGAGTACCCGCCCACGATGCCGCTGCTGCAGGTGTGGACCTCGCTGTGCCTCGGGCGCTGGGACGACGTGCTCATGAACGTGCCATGGTGGCAGGTCGGCGTGGCGCTCGCGCTCGCCATGTACGGCGGCCTGCGCAGCCTCGGGCTGTCCGCGCTCACGGCGCTCGCCGGCGCATTCCTCGTGGCATCGTTGCCGCTGGCGAACGTGCACGTGGCGCTGGCCGGCTATGCCGATCTGCCGCTGGCCGCCTGCCTTGCCGTGGCCGTGCTGGCGCTGTTGCGCTGGGCACAGCGGCGCAGCCTGCGCGAGGCGGCCGCGTGTGCGCTGTTCGCCGTGGCCTGCACCCAGATCAAGAATCCGGGCCTCTTCTGGGCGGCCACGCTGCTTCCCGCCGCACTCGTGGTGCTGCTGCCACGGCAGGGGGTGCGCCTCGCGCTCGTGGGCTACGCGATCGCGGCATTCCTGCTCATCGCCTTCGCGCGCATGAAATTGACGCTCTTCAACTACCGTGTCGACCTCAACTACGATCCCCCGTGGGCCGACCTGGGCGAGAGCTACTTCCTGCTCGGCAACTGGCACCTCCTGTGGTACGGCGCGATCCTGGTGGCCGTTCTCGCCCGGCGCGAGCTCTTCTCTCGGGCGCTGGCGCCGCTCACCACCGTGGTGATCGGTGGCTTGCTGTTTTTGTTCTTCGTCTTCGGCTTCACCAACGCGAGCGCCTTCATCTCCGACCAGACGACCGTGAACCGGGCCACGCTGCACCTTGCCCCGGTGATCGTGATCTTCCTGGTCCTCGGATGGAACGCTTTCGCGCAGCGCTGGTCTGCGCGACAGGCGAACGAGGTTCCCGCCACCTAGCGCCGACCCATCCGCTGTACGCGGCTGCGTGACCGCCGCTGGCGGCGCGTCCCTTACAATCCGCCCGCCCACCCAATCCGCGAACGCTGCCCGATGCTCCTCTACGCCGTCACGATCTTCGCGAGCGCGTTCCTCCTCTTCCTCGTCCAGCCGATCGTCGCCAAGGAGATCCTGCCGTGGTTCGGCGGCTCGGCATCGGTGTGGGCCACGTGTCTCGTCTTCTTCCAGACGACGCTGCTCGCCGGCTACGGTTACGCCGACCTCGCCGTGCGCAAGCTGACGGCGCGAGCGCAGGTGCGCCTGCACGTGGCATTGCTTGTCGTGAGCGTGATCACGCTGCCCATCATCCCGTCCGCGCTGTTCAAGCCGGAGGGAACGGAGAATCCGATCTGGCTCATCCTCCTCGTGCTGTGCGCGACGATCGGACTGCCCTACTTCCTGCTCTCCACGACGAGCCCGCTGCTGCAGGCGTGGTTCGCGCGCCGCTTCCCGGGCCGCAATCCGTACCGGCTCTTCGCGCTGTCCAACTTCGCCTCACTCCTGGCGTTGCTCGGCTATCCGTTCCTCCTCGAGCCGTGGGTCGCCACGCGTATCCAGGCCTGGGGCTGGTCGGCAGGCTATGCCCTCTTCGCGGCATGCGCGATCGCGACCGCGATCGCCAGCCTGCGCGCCGCGGCGCACATGGACAGTGGCCAGCCGGCGACCGGCACGGAGGCGCCGATGGCGCCCCTGCACGATGCGTCGGTGCCAGCGCCCACGGGCGCCCGCCAGTTGCTGTGGTGCGCGCTGTCCGCCATGGGATCGGTGCTGCTGCTGGCCATCACCAACCACATCACGCAGAACGTCGCGGCCGTGCCGCTGCTGTGGATCGTGCCGCTCACGCTCTACCTCGTCACGTTCATCCTCTGCTTCGAGGGACGCGGATGGTATGTGCGCCCGCTGTTCCTGGCGTTGCTGCCCTCCGCGCTGGGCGCGATGGCCTGGATCCTGTCGGACTCCGGCCTCACGCACGATCTCGCGATCAATGTGGGCGTGTTCTGCGCAGGGCTTTTCATCGCATGCATGTTCTGCCACGGCGAGCTCGCCAGGAGCAAGCCTGCGCCGGAATACCTCACGCGCTTCTACTTCATGATCTCGCTGGGCGGCGCGATGGGTGCGGCGCTCGTGGGGATCGTCGCGCCGCTCGTCCTTCCGGCCGACTTCGAGCTCGTGGGCGCGCTCGCGTTCTGCGCGCTCCTCCTCCTGCTGCAGGTGCGCCGGGAGCCGCTGGTGTACGGCGGCCTGGCCGTGGCCGGGCTGGTGGCCACGGTCGGGCTCGGCGTGTGGGCCATCACCCAGTTCTACGAGGACACGATCGTGGCCACGCGCAATTTCTATGGCGTGCTCCGCGTCAAGCAGGTGTCCACCGGCGACGGTCCCGACGACTCCGTCCGCCAGCTCGTGCACGGCACCATCCTCCACGGCAAGCAGTACCAGGGCGCGGACCTGCGCGACCAGGCCACGACCTACTACACCACCACCTCCGGCGTGGGTCGCCTGATCGAATCGATGCATCCGCGCATGACGCCGATCAAGGTCGGGGTGATCGGGCTGGGCACCGGCACGCTCGCGAGCTACGGATCGAAAGGCGACGTGTATCGCTTCTACGACATCAACCCCGGCGTGATCGAGATCGCGAGCCGCGACTTCGACTACCTCGAGCGCAGCGCCGCCACGATCGAATTGCCCCTGGGCGATGCGCGCCTCAAGCTCGAGAGCGAGGCGCCGCAGGGCTTCGACGTGCTCGCCATCGATGCCTTCTCGAGCGACGCGATCCCGGTCCACCTCATCACGCGCGAGGCCGTGCTCGTCTACTTGAGGCACATGAAGCCCGACGGCGTGATCGCCTTCCACGTCACCAATCGCTATCTCGACCTCGTGCCGGTGGTGGAGGGCATCGCCAACGAGCTCGGCCTGCACGCGCTGTGGATCGACGACGACGGCAGCGGCACGCTGGCGAGCTCGTCGAGCTGGGTGCTCGTTGCGCGCGATCCGAACCGGCTCAACGATCCGCGGCTGGTGGAAGCGTCGAGCACGATCCAGGCGCGCCGCGACTGGCGCGTGTGGACCGACGACTTCAACAACCTCGTCCAGGTACTGAAGTAGGCCGCGCCCTCACGCGAAGCCGCGCCCGCCACCGCCCATGCCATCCTCCGCCCTTGCATCCGCGGCCGACCCCGCGCCCTACCGCGCGCTGGTCCGTCCTCCCAACGCACGGCACGTCGAGGTGATCGACCAGCGGGCGCTGCCGCACGCGCTGGTACGGGTGAACATCGGCGACGCCGAGGCCGCAGCACTCGCGATCCGCCGGATGTGGATCCGCGGCGCGCCCCTCATCGGCGCGGTGGGTGCCTACGGACTCGCGCTGGCGCTCGATCGTGACCCCTCCGACCGCGCACTCGCCAAGGCGCATGCGGCGCTGGACGCCACGCGACCCACCGCGGTGAACCTGCGCTGGGCCCTCGATCGCGTCCGCGACCGCGTCGCCGCGCTCGCGCCGGCGGATCGCGCCGAGGCCGCATGGCGCGAGGCGGATGCCATCGCCACCGAGGACGTCGCGATCAACCATGCGATCGGCGAGCATGGCCTGGCCGTGCTGCGCAGCATCGCCACGCGGCGCTCCGGCCCGGTGAGCGTGATGACCCACTGCAATGCCGGTGCGCTCGCGACCTGCGGCTGGGGCACGGCCACCGCCCCGCTCTTCCTCGCGCATGCCGAGGGCCTGGCGTTGCACGTGTGGGTGAGCGAAACGCGGCCGCGCCTGCAGGGCGCGAGCCTCACCACCTGGGAGCTCGCCCAGCGCGGCATCCCGCACACGCTCTTCGCGGACAGCGCGAGCGGGATCCTGATGCAGCGCGGCGAGGTCGACGTCGTGATCGTGGGCGCGGACCGCGTGGCCGCCAACGGCGACGTGTGCAACAAGGTCGGCACCTACGACAAGGCGCTCGCCGCGCGCGACAACAACGTGCCCTTCTACGTGGCGCTGCCTTCACCCACCATCGACTGGAACTGCGCGAGCGGCGACGCCATCCCGATCGAGACGCGTGACATCGACGAGGTCCTCACGACGACGGGCCGCGATGAATATGGCCAGGCTACCCGGGTGGCGCTGGCGCCCCATGGCACGAGGGCGGTCAACTATGCCTTCGACGTCACGCCGGCCCGGCTCGTGACCGGGCTGATGACGGAGCGGGGCATCACCCGCGCGTCGCGGACGTGGCTCGCAGCGATGTTTCCGGAACGG
>CAZUGY010000039.1:0-27472 GCA_964620265.1 uncultured Alcaligenaceae bacterium | reverse complement strand
CGTCGCATAATTCGCGTTTTGGGGGTTCCCCCGGGATCGACATGGCTTCCATCTACGACTTCACCGTCGAGGACATCACCGGCAAGCAGGTGAGCCTCGACCAGTACCGCGGCAAGGCGCTGCTCATCGTCAATACCGCGAGCAAGTGCGGCTTCACGCCCCAATACAAGGGGCTCGAGGAGCTCTACGAGAAGCTGCACGGCAAGGGCCTCGAGGTCCTGGGCTTTCCGTGCAACCAGTTCGGTGGCCAGGAGCCGGGCACCGACACCGAGATCGCGCAGTTCTGCGAGCTCCACTACGGGGTGTCCTTCCCGATGTTCGCCAAGGTCGACGTGAACGGCAGCGAGGCTGCGCCGCTTTTCAAGTACCTCAAGGCCGAGGCGCCCGGTGTGCTCGGCAGCGAGATGATCAAGTGGAACTTCACGAAGTTCCTCGTGGATCGCGACGGCAAGGTGGTGGCGCGTTTCGCACCCAAGGACGCGCCCGAAGACATCGCCGGCGACGTCGAAAAGGTTCTCTGATGCACGTACCCTGGCGCACCGCGACGCGTGTCGCGGCGCTGGCGCTCGGCTTCGGCTTGCTCGCTGCCACAGGCGCTGCACACGCCCAGGCCGACCCGAACAAGGTCCTGCGCGTCGCCTTCATCATCGCCGAGAGCGGCTTCGATCCGCAGGCGTCGTCGGACGTCTACTCGAACTACGTCAATCGCGTGCTGTTCGATGCGCCGTTCCGCTTCGACTATCTCGCGCGACCGCACAAGGTCGTGCCCAACACGGCGGCATCGATGCCCGAGGTATCGAAGGACGGTACCGAGTGGACGATCCGCATCAGGCCCGGCATCTACTTCAGCGACGATCCCGCCTTCAAGGGCAGGAAGCGCGAGCTCACCGCCGCGGACTACGCGTTCTCGTGGAAACGCATCATGGATCCGAAGACGCGCTCGCCGCAGCTCGATGTGTTCGACGGCCGCATCGTGGGCATGGACAAGCTCGTTGCGCGCGCGAAGGACACCGGCAAGTTCGACTACGACGCGCCGCTCGAAGGCCTGCAGGTCGTCGATCGCTACACGCTGAAGCTCAAGGCCACGGGGCCGTGGTGGGACTTGCCCGCTGACCTCACGGGCACGCCCACGGCGGCCGTGGCGCGCGAGGTGGTGGAGGCCTACGGCGACGCGAGCGGCTGGGTGATGGCCAATCCGGTGGGCACCGGGCCTTTCCGGCTCAAGGAATGGCGACGCGGCCAGCGCATCGTGCTCGAGGCCTCGCCCACATTCCGCGAGCTGCGCATGCCCGAGAGCAGCGATCCGGCCGACCAGGCGCTCGTCGCGCACTTCAAGGGCAGGAAGCTCCCGCTCGTCGGGCGTATCGAGATCTCGGTGATCGAGGAGGCGAGTCCGCGCCTGCTCGCCTTCGAGCAGGGACAGCTCGATTACCTCGAGGTGCCGGTGGACCTCGTGGGCAAGGTGCTCGACTCCGGCAACAAGCTGCTGCCGCGCTTCGCCGCGGCAGGCGTGACGTTGCAGCGGGGCATCCAGCCCGCCATCACCTATGCGTTCTTCAACATGGAGGACCCGGTGGTCGGCGGCTATTCCAAGGAGAAGGTCGCGTTGCGCCGCGCGATCGGCATGGCCTACAACGTGGACGAGGAGGCACGCGTGATCCGCCAGGGCCAGGCCGAGTGGGCCTCGCAACTGGTGCCGCCGGGCGTTTCCGGGCATGACCCCAAGTTCACCGGCAACACGCGCTACGACCCCGAGGGTGCGAAGAAGCTCCTCGACCACTTCGGCTATGTGGATCGCGACAAGGACGGCTGGCGCGACCTGCCCGACGGCAAGCCGCTCGTGCTGCGCAAGGGCACGACCCCGTCCGCGCTCGACCGGCAATACGACGAGCTCTGGCAGCGGAACATGAATGCCGTGGGCATCCGCATCGAGTTCATCACGCAGAAGTGGCCGGACCTGCTCAAGATGGCGCGCCAGGGCCAGTTGCAGATGTGGCAGCTCGGCAACCGTTCCACGAGCACGGAAGGTTA
The DNA here is from genome assembly GCA_964620265.1 of uncultured Alcaligenaceae bacterium. Classification (GTDB taxonomy): domain Bacteria; phylum Pseudomonadota; class Gammaproteobacteria; order Burkholderiales; family Casimicrobiaceae; genus VBCG01. The sequence goes on along the minus strand of CAZUGY010000039.1, from coordinate 25,441 downwards.
CGGCTTCCTCGGGCTCCTCTACGGCCCCAATGCCGGCCTCGCCAACCACGCGCGCTTCAAGTTCGCCGACTACGACCGCCTCTACGACGAGAGCAAGAAGCTCCCCGACGGCGCGGAGCGCGCGAAGCTCGTGCGCGAGATGTCGCAGATCGTGGCGGCCTATGCGCCATGGAAGATCAATGCCTATCGCCACGAGAACGTGATGCTCTATCCGTGGGTACGCGGCTACAAGCTCAACGTGTTCAACGTCCATCCATGGCTCTACCTCGACATCGATCAGAAGGTTCCGCGCAAGGCGGTGCAGTGATGCGCGCCCGCTCGGCCTTGGCGCGTGCGGCGGCGGTCCTTTTCGGCGTGATCCTCGTGGCGACCGCCACGCTTGCACAGGCACAGGCCGATCCGAAGAAGGTGCTGCGCGTCACGCTGCGCGCGGCGGAGACGGGCTTCGATCCGCAGGCCTTCAGCGACCTGTACTCGGGCTACGTGATCCGCGGCATCTTCGATCCGCTCTTCCGCTACGACTATCGCGCGCGCCCGCACAAGGTCGTGCCGAACACCGTGGAGGCCTTGCCGGAATCGAAGGACGGCAAGGAGTGGACGATCCGCATCAAGCCGGGCATCTTCTTTGCCGACGATCCCGCATTCAAGGGAAAGAAGCGCGAGCTCGTGGCCGCCGACTACGTCTTCTCGTGGAAGCGCATCCTCGATCCGAAGACCCGCGCACCCAACCTCGACCTCTTCGACGGCCGGTTCGTGGGCATGGACAAGGCGCTCGACAAGGCCAGGGCCACCGGCAAGTTCGACTACGACATGCCGGTGGAGGGCCTGCAGGCCGTCGACAAATACACGCTGCGCCTGAAGCTCAACTATCCGTGGTGGGACATCCTCGCGGACCTCACCTCGGCGTCGAGCGCGGCCGTGGCGCGCGAGGTCGTCGAGGCGTATGGCGATGCGAGCGGCTGGGTGATGGCCCACCCGGTAGGCACCGGCCCCTACCGCCTCGCCCAGTGGACGCGCGCACAGAAGATCGTGCTCGAGGCCAGCCCGACGTTCCGCGGCATCCCCTACGTGGCGAGCAACGACCCGGCGGATCGCGACATCGATGCACGCTTCAAGGGGAAGGTCTTTCCGCTGATCGGACGCGTGGAGCTCTACGTACTCGAGGAATCGCAGCCGCGGATGCTGTCGTTCGAGAAGGGCGACGTCGACTACCTCGACATCCCCACCGACTTCGTGCCCAAGGTGCTCACGGCCGACGGCAAGCTCACGCCCCGCTTCGCCGCCGCCGGTGTGCTGCTCGAGCGAGGCCTGCAGCCTTCCATCGTGTACGTCTTCTTCAACATGGAAGATCCCGTGGTCGGGGGCTACACGAAGGAGAAGATCGCGCTGCGCCGGGCCATCGGCATGGCCTACAACGTGGATGAGGAGATCCGCGTCGTGCGGCAGAACCAGGGACAGCCGGCCACGATGCCGTCGCCGCCGGGGACGTCGGGCTTCGATCCCGATTTCGCTGCGGTGGATGGCGGCTTCGATCCCGAAGCCGCCAAGGCATTGCTCGATCGTTTCGGCTACAAGGATCGCGACGGCGATGGCTTTCGCGAGCTCCCCGACGGCAAGCCGCTGGTGCTCAAGCGTGCCACGTCGCCTTCCGCACTCGAGCGCCAGTTCGACGAGCTCTGGGCGCGCAGCATGGCGGTGGTGGGCCTCAAGACGGAGATGGTCTCGCAGAAGTGGTCCGACGTGCTCAAGATGGCGCGCGCCGGCCAGGTCCAGATCTGGCAGCTCGCCAATACCGCCACGAGCACCGAGGGGGTGGGCGTCTATGGAATGCTCTACGGCCCCAATGCGGGCCTGTCCAACCTCGCACGCTTCAAGCTGCCGGAGTTCGACAGGCTCTACGAGCAGACCAAGCGCACGCCCGACGGTCCGCAACGCAACAGGATGATCGGCGAGCTCGCGCGCATGGTGGCGGCCTACGCACCGTGGAAGATCACGGCGTATCGCATCGAGAACATCACCGTCTACCCGTGGGTGGTCGGCTTCAAGTACAACCCGTTCAACCAGCACCCATGGCAATACCTCGACATCGACCTCACCAAGCCGCGCAAGGCGGTGCAATGATGATCCTCGCTCACGCGCTGTGTCCCCGCCTTCTCGCGTGCGGCTTTGCGCTCGCGCTGGCCACCGGCGGCACCGCACTCGCGCAATCCACGCCGAAGGGCGCTGCGCCGTCGCGCGCGGATCCCGCGAAGGTGCTGCGCACCGCAATCGTCATCGCCGAGACCGGATTCGATCCGCAGGCCTCGCAGGATCTGTACTCGAACACGATCAACGCCGCGATGTTCGACGCCCTCTACCAGTACGACTACCTCGCGCGTCCGCACCGGATCGTGCCGCGCGTGGCCGACGGCATGCCCGAGATCTCGCCCGACGGCCTCACGTGGAAGATCAAGATCAGGAAAGGGATCCACTTCGCCGACGATCCCGTCTTCAAGGGACAGAAGCGCGAGCTCACCGCGAACGACTTCGTCTATTCGTGGAAGCGCCTCGTGGATCCGAAGATGCGCTCGCCCAATGCCTTCCTCATCACCGGCATGTTCGTGGGCCTGGACGATGCTGTGGCAGCCGCCAAGGGGCCGGGCAAGCTCGACTACGACAAGGAGGTCGAGGGGCTGCGCGCCATCGACCGCTACACGATCCAGCTGAAGCTCGCCCGCCCCGATTACACGTTCCTGCCGAAGCTCACCGCCACGCAGACGTCCGCGGTCGCGCGCGAGGTGATCGAGGCCTATGGCGATGCCAGTGGCTGGGCAATGGCCAATCCCATCGGCACCGGCGCCTACAAGTTGAAGGAATGGCGCCGCGCGCAGCGCATCGTGCTCGAGGCCAATCCCAACTATCGCGACGAGACGTTCCCGGAGCTTCCGCCCAACGCCGACGCGGAAGCGAAAGCCGCGTACGAGGCGATGAAGGGCAAGAAGCTGCCGCAGATCGGGCGCGTGGAGGTCGCGGTGATCGAGGAATCGAATCCGCGGCTTCTGGCCTTCAACGGCAACGAGCTCGACCTCGTCGAGGTGCCGCGCGACCTCGTGTCGCGCGTGCTCGACGAGCGCAACCGGCTCGTGCCGTCGTACGTGAAGGAGGGCGTCACCCTGCAACGCGCGGAGGAGGCGGGCCTCGCCTTCTTCGCCTACTTCAACATGAACGATCCGGTGGTGGGGGGCTACACCCCCGAGAAGGTGGCACTGCGCCGCGCGATCCTCATGGGCTACAACCCCGGCGAGCTCATCCGCGTGGGGCTGCAGGGGCAGGGTGTGGTCGCCACGCAGCCGATCCCGCCCGAGGTGCCGGGGCACGTGGCGGGGATCCGGAACAGCACGCCGCACGATCCCGCGATCGCACGCGCGCTACTCGAAAAGTTCGGCTACAAGGACCGCAACGGCGACGGCTTTCGCGAGCTGCCCGACGGCAAGCCGCTCACGCTGCAGATGGGCAGCGCGCCCACCGGCGAGAACCGCATCCGCGACGAGCTGTGGCTGAAGAACATGCGCGAGATCGGCATCCGCATCGAATTCCAGCAGCAGAAGTGGCCGGACCTCCTCAAGATGGCGCGCGCGGGGCAGCTCCAGATGTGGAGCGTGGGCTGGACGGCGGACTCCGCCGACTCGTACATGGAGCTGGGCTACAGCCCCAGCGGCGGCCAGACCAACCTCGCCTTCTTCAAGAACGACGAGTACGACGATCTGTTCCGCAAGTCGCGCGCGCTGCGCCTCGATGGCGAGCGCGACAAGCTCTACGCGCGCATGACCGAGATCCTCAATGCCTACGCGCCGCTCGGCGGTGGCATCTATCGTATCGAGAACACGGTGGCCAAGCCGTGGGTCAAGGGCTACAAGAAGGACAGCTTCCGCGGCACGTTCTGGCGGTATCTCGACATCGATGCTGCGCGGCAGAAGGCGGGGAAGTAACCGGGCGCTGGCGGCGGCCGCGGCAGGGTGGTCGCCGGTGCGCCGGCACCGGGTGCTGCCGGCGATGGCGGAGCAGGGCGGGCGACCCTGGCGCGATCCACGAGGTCGCGGCGGGGCGTCATGTTCTGCGGTAGGCTTGCGGACATGGACCATCCCTTGCGCTGCGGGTGCGGCAAGCTTCATGGCCACGTCACGCCGGCGCGCAGCTCGCGCCGCGCCGTGTGCTACTGCCGCGACTGCCGGGCCTACGCGCGCCATCTCGGCCGCGCCAACGTGCTCGACGCGCATGGTGGCACCGAGGTCGTCGCCATGCACCCGCGCGAGATCCACCTCGACGACGCGACCACGCTGGCGTGCCTGTCGATGCGCAAGGGCGGGCTGTTGCGCTGGTACGCCGCGTGCTGCAACACGCCGATCGCGAACACGCCGCGCGATCCCAGGGTGGCGTATGCGGGGGTCGTGCGCTCGTGCCTCGAGTCGACTGCGCCCACGATCGACGCATCGTTCGGCCCGGTCTCGGCCGTGGTGAATGCGAAGTCGGCCCAGGGCGAGGTCGAGGAGTCGAAGCTCGCGGCGATCGGCACGGTGCTCGTGATCGGCAGCGCGCTGCTGCGCGCGCGACTCACCGGCTCCTGGCGCGACAATCCCTTCTTCCGCGATGGCGCTCCCGTGCGCGAGCGCGCGGTGCTGACCGAGGCGGAGCGCGACGCGGCCTATCGCGAGCCGCAGGTGGTCCGATGAGCCCGCCGCGTCCGGCCGGCCCGCGTGATCGTCGTCCGCCGGACCTGCGGCGCACGTGGCTCTTCGGCCCCGGGGCCGACGTTCCCGCGCGCGCCGCGATGCGCGACAGCGGCGCCGATGCGCTGATCGTGGACCTCGAGGACTTCACGCCGCCCGCGCGACGTGACGAAGCGCGCCGCGACCTCGCGCAGCTCGTCGCCTCGTGGCACGAGGCGGGGCGCGTGAGCTGCGTGCGGATCAACGCGCTCGCCGCCGACGGCCCCCGCGATCTCGCGGCCGCGATGCCCACGCATCCGGACGTGATCGCCTATCCGATGGCCTCCACGCGCGCGGAGATGGTGTCCCTGCATGCGGCGCTGGACGGTTGGGAGCGCGAGCTCGGCATCGCGCCGGGCAGCACCCAAATCCTGCCGGTATGCGAGACGGCGCTCGGCGTGGTCGACGTGCGCGCGATCGCGAGCGGAAGCTCGCGCATCCGGGCGGCGTTGCTGGGTGCCGAGGATCTCGCCTCCGATCTGTGCGCGGAGCGAGCCGAGGATGCGCTGGAGCTCGACTACGCGCGGCGCCGGTTCGTGGTGGAGTGCCGCGCCGCGGGCATCGAGCCGATCGACGCGCCGTACACGTTTGCCGCCAGCGAGGGAGCGGTACGCGAGGCCGCCTATGCGCGGCGCCTCGGCTATCGCAGCAAGGCCGTGGTCCGCGCCGAGCACGTCGGCGGGATCAATGCGGTCTTCACGCCGAGCGCCGACGAGGTCGCGCGTGCACGGAAGCTGGTGGCGGCGTTCGACGCCGCGCGCGGCCGCGGCGAGGAGCGCGCGCTCGTCGATGGACTGTGGGTCGAGGTGCCGACGTACCGGAATGCGCAGCGGTTGCTGGAGCGGGCGGGGCGGTTGGGGGTCGCTGGCTAGCGATTCGCCGGCGCCCATGGCCTCGGCAGCGCCACGGTCTCGCCGACGGCGCACCGTCGTGCCGCGATTTGCCGCTAGAATCCCGGCGTGCCCAGCGCACCGCGGCTCACCCCGGCGCGAAATCACCCACGGAGGAAAAGTGATGAACATCACCAAGCTCGGCACCGCCATCGCAGTGGCCGTCCTGTGCGCCGCCTGCGCCGGCCCCGGTACCCAGCCCGCCGGCCCCGGCGTGGTCAAGGTCACGCCCCTCGGCAGCCACGACGGCGAGTTCTGCGCACAGGATCGCGCGCTGGTCTTCGAGGATCCGGACGGCACCCGCGTGCTCTACGACGTCGGCAACACCGTGCGGGGACCCAACGATCCGCGCCTCGGCAGGATCGACGCCGTGCTGCTCACGCACGTGCACGGTGATCACCTCGGCGCCGGCTACGGCCCCGCGGCGAACGCAGGCACCTGTGCGCGTCCCGACACCAGCGTATCGGCGTTGCCGCATTCCAACACGGTCAACATCGCCGTCGCCAAGAAGGCGAAGATTCTCGTCGGCAGCGACATGAACACGTTCTTCGCCGCCAAGGTACGCCAGGCGGGCGGCGACCCGGCGAGCGTGCAACTCGTGCGCTTCGGCGCCTCGGGCAAGGTGGGCGGCGTGAAGGTGGCCACGGTACCCGCGGTGCACTCCAACGCGGTCGCGCCCGACTTCCTCGACAAGGCATTGGGCGACACCATGCGTGCCAATGGACTGCTCGCATCGGTGGGCGATCCCACGGGCTACATCCTCACGTTCAGCAACGGCCTCGTGGTGTACCTCTCCGGTGACACGGGGATCACGGCGGAGCAGGACGTGGTGGTACGCCGGCACTACAAGGCGAACCTCGCGGTGATCAACATCAGCGACACGTTCGTGACCGGACCCACCGAGGCGGCATTCGTGATCAACGAGCTCGTGAAGCCGGCCTCCGCCATCGCCTCGCATGCGAACGAGGCCGCCACCGAGCGTGGACGGGTGATCGCCAATACCCGCACCGACCAGTTCATCAAGGCCACGACGGTGCCGGTGTATGCGCCGCGCAGCGGTGCGACCATGGCCTTCGACGGCTCCGGTCGCTGTACCTCCGGCTGCTAGCCGTACCGTACCTTACGCGTGGCCGGCGGCGGTGCCGCGGGCCACGCCGCCGCAGGGCAGCGTCACACGCGCTGGAAGGGATAGATCGCAGGCAAGTGCAGGAGCTGCGTGAGCTCGTCGAGCGCACGGCGCGACTCGTCGAGGAGCGCGGGGTCGGCGAGGTCGGCGGGTGCCAGCCGGTCGCGATAGTTGCGCCGCATCCAGGTGTCGAGATCGGCTGCGAGCGCATCGGTCAGCAGCACGTTCGCGCGCATGGCGGCCTGCTCGGATACGGTCAGCGGCACGCGCAGGCGCAGGCAGGCCGGACCCCCGCCGTTGCGCATGCTCTGGCGCAGGTCGAAGGTCGCGACCTCGCGGATCGGCCCGCCGCCGGACACGAGCGCATCGAGATACGCCGCCACCGGCGCGTTCTCGCGGCACTCCGCCGGCGCCACCAGCAGCATGCCGCCGTCCGCACGCGGCAGGAGCTGGCTGTTGAAGAGATACGTGGATACCGCATCGGCCAGCGCCACGTCCGCCTCGCGCACCACGACCGCGGCAAGCGCACCCTGCATGCGGCGCTCGAGGTCGGCGACCACGCCGCGCGTGTCGATCCACGCCTTTTCGTGGCAGAAGAGCACGTGGCCCTCGCCCACGGCGATCACGTCGTTGTGGAAGACACCGGCATCGATCGCCGCCGGGTCCTGCTGCACGAACAGGCAGCGCGAGGGATCGAGGCCATGGCGCCGCGCGACGGCTTGCGATGCTTCCAGCGTCTGCCGCGCCGGAAAGCGCTGCGGCGCCGGGCCTTCGCCATACGCGCGCCGGCCGTAGGCGAAGACATCGATGCCGGTGCCGTCGGCGGCGACGAGCCGCGTGTGGTTGGCCGCCCCTTCGTCGCCCGTCTGCGGCGAGGGCGGCAGCGCGTCGTGCACGGCGAAGCGCTTCCGATCGTCGAAGATGGCGCGCAGCACGCGCGTGGTGGTGGGCGCCTCGAGGCTGCGATGGAAGTGCGTGGCGAGGTTGGCGGGCGTGAAGTGCACGCGGCCGTCGGCGGCATCGCGCGACGCGCTCACCGTCGCGGCATTGGCCACCCACATGGCGGCGGCCGACGAGCAGGCCGACAGGAGCGCCGGCGCATGGCGCGCGGCCGCGCGGATCACGGCCGCGTCGTCGCCCTCGAAGCCCAGCGTGCGCAGCGCCGCCACCGCCGGACGCTCGTGCGGCGGCAGCACCGCCTGCGGAAGCCCTCGCGCCGCGAGCGCACGCATCTTGGCGAGCCCCTGCAGCGCCGCCTCGCGCGGATGCGCGACCTGCGCGGCATTGCGCTCCGCCGCGAGGTTGCCGCGCGCGAGTCCGGCGTAGTTGTGCGTGGGACCGGGAATGCCGTCGAAGTCGACGGTGACCGGACAATCGCGCGCGGACATGCTCACCGGTCGCGGGGTGACAACGGCACCGCGCGCACCGTGTCGCCTTCGCCCACGCGCAGCGCGGCCGCGGCATAGGGCAGCAGCGGGAAGCGATCCGCGCGCGCGGGTGCCGCCACCACGATCGCGCGGAAGTCGGCGAACTGCCGGTTGCACGCGAGCCACAGGATGTCGTCGGTGAGGCTGTCCGGCACGGGATCCTCCTCGCCCAGCATCACCGGCATGACCTGCGCTTGCCGCACGGCGTGGATGTTGTCGCGGAAGCATTCGAGCGTGGGACCCGCATCGAAGATGTCGACGTAGCCCTCGTAGCGGAAGCCTTCCTGCTCGAGCATGGCGCGCGCCGGCACCGTGTCGGCGTGCACCGTGCCGATCACCTCGCGTGCGGAAGGCGGCAGCAGGTTCACGTACACGGGGTGACGGGGCATCAGCTCCGCGATGAATGATTTCTGCCCGATGCCCGTGAGATTGTCGGCGGTGGAATATTCCATCGAGAAGAAGTGACGGCCCAAGCCTTCCCAGAACGGGCTCTTGCCCTCGGCATCGAGGCGGCCACGCAATTCCGCGATCACCTTGTCGGCGAAACGATCGGCGAACTCCGCGATGAACAGCAGCCGGCACTTGGCGAGCAGCACGCCGTTCTTGCCGTGGCGATGCGCCGGGTCGAGGAAGAGCGAGCAGAGCTCGGAATTGCCGGTGTGGTCGTTGCCGAGGAAGAGCGTGGGCACGCTGGTGTAGACGCCGAGCTGGCGCGAGGCATGCACGAGCGTGCCGACGTGATAGTTGTACCAGGGCTCGGTAAGGCCCACGGCCGCCTCGATGGCGCTGATCCCGACCACGGTGTCGCTCGTGTTGCCACCATCGCCGCCCTGGACGAGCACGAACACGTAGCACGCCTGCCCGACCTCCGCCTCGCCCGCGAACGATGCGAGCGAGCGCTCGATGCGCTCGGCGAGCCGCGCGCGATCGGCAGGCAGCGTGGTGAGGCCGGTGCCGGTGCGCCCGGAGAGCGCGAAGATCGCGGGCAGGTCGCAGCGCGCGATGGGCCGGATGTGGAACATCGGCGCGCGCTTGCCCGCGCCCCGTGCTACTGCAACGCCCTGTCGAGCGCCTTTTCCAGGCGCGCGAGCCCCTCGAGGATCTCGTCGAGCGAGATCACGAGCGATGGCGCGATGCGCACGACGTCGGGCCCCGCCACGAGCAGCATGAGGCCCGCTTCGCCCGCGGCGCGCACGACGTCCATCGACTTGCCCTGCCACGCCGGCTCGAGCTCGCAGCCGAGCCACACGCCTTCGCCACGGAGGTCGGAAAACACGCGGCGGCGCGCATTGATCGCCTTCAGGCCCTCGAGGAAGAGCGCGTGCCGCGCCTTGACGCCGTCGAGCACCTCGGTGGTGTTGATGATGTCGAACGCCGCCCCCGCCACCGCGCACGCGAGCGGATTGCCGCCGAAGGTCGTGCCGTGCACGCCCACGGTGAAGGCGCTCGCGACGTCGTTCGTGGTGAGGAGCGCACCGACCGGAAAACCGCCGCCCAGTCCCTTGGCGCTGGTGAGGATGTCGGGGACCACGCCCTTCTGCATGTACGAGAAGAGCGCGCCGGTGCGGCCCATGCCGCTCTGGATCTCGTCCAGTATCAGCAGTGCGCCGTGCGCCGAACAGAGCCGCCGCGCGGCCTGCAGGAATGCCGGCGTGCCGGGCGTCATGCCGCCTTCGCCCTGCATGGGCTCGAGCAGCACGGCGCAGATCTCGTCGCCATGCGCGGTGAATTCGGCTTCGAGCGCTGCCACGTCGTTGTACGCGATGTGCGTGATGCCTTCGGGATTGGGTCCGAAGCCGCTCGCGTACTTGGGCTGTCCGCCCGCCGTGACGGTGAGGAGCGTGCGTCCGTGGAACGAGTTGATCGTCGAGATCACGCGGAATTTCGCAGCCCCGAAGCGATCGTGCGCGTAGCGGCGCGCGAGCTTCAGCGCGCCCTCGTTGGCCTCCGCCCCCGAATTGCAGAAGAACACGCGATCGGCGAACGTGTGATCCACCAGGCGGCGCGCAAGGCGCAGCGCGGGCTCGTTGGTGAACCAGTTGGACACGTGCCACAGCGTGCTCGCCTGCTGCGTGAGCGCGCGGATCAAGGCGGGATGGCAATGCCCGAGCGAGGTCACGGCCACGCCCGCGGCGAAGTCGATGTACATCCTGCCGTCCTGGTCCCACACGCGCGAGCCCTCGCCGCGCACCGGGACGAACGAGGCCGGCGCATAGGTCTGCACCATGAGCTCGTCGAACATCGCGCGCGTGACGGGCAGCGTGGCGGCGGTGGAAGGCGCAGCGCCGATGTCGCGCCGCGCGGTGGCGGCGACGATGGCCTGGGCGGAGGAGGTGTTCATCGTGTGCTTTCGAAACGGCGTCAGGCGGGTGCCACGGCCACGACCTGGATCTCGACCTTGTAGGCGGGCGCGGCGAGCGCCGCCTGGACCGTCGCGCGCGCGGGCGTGGCACCGGCCACGACCCACGACTCCCACACCGCATTGAGCGCGGGGAAGTCGGCCATGTCGGGGAGGTAGATCGTGGCCGAGAGGATGCGCGTCCTGTCGCTGCCGACCTCGCCCAGCAGGCGGTCGATCGCGGCCAGCACCTGCTGCGTCTGGCCGGTCATGTCGGCGGTGTTGTCGTCGGCGACCTGGCCCGCGAGATAGACCACGCGCTCCCCGCCGCCCGGCATGAAGACGACGGCCTCGGAGAGGCGCTTTCCAACGTGGCGGCGTTCGATCGGCATGGTTGCTATCCTGTGGGCAGATGAATGAGTGGAACCGGGCATTCTAATGGCAATCGGTGGCGAAGGCGGTCACGACCTCGTGGCGGGGCGACGTGGCACGTGCGCACGAGCAACACTGGTCGTGGCCGCGCTCGTGATGGCGCTCGCGGTCGCGCTCGGCGCCTTCGGTGCGCACGGCTTGCGCACGCGCGTCCCCACCGAGCTTCTCGGGACCTGGCACACCGCCGTGCAGTATCACGCGTGGCACGGCCTCGCGCTCTTTGCCACGGGCCTCCTCATGCTGCGCATGCCGGCGGGGCGCGCGTTGGGTGTGGCGGCGGCGCTCTTCGTCGCCGGGATCGTGCTCTTTTCGGGCAGCCTCTACGCGCTCGTGCTCACGGGCATGCGTGGGCTGGGTGCGGTCACGCCGTTGGGCGGCGTGGCCTTCATCGCGGGCTGGGTCGTGCTGGCGTGGGGGGCGTGGAGGACGGCGTAGGGCTCGGTGCCTCTGCGCGCCCTCCTCGCCGCCTCGCTCAATCCACCTTCGCGCCCGACGCCTTCACGATCCGCGCGTACTTCGAAAGCTCGTCGGCGATGAACTTCTGGAACTGCTCCGGCGTGTTGGGCGTGGGCTGCGCGCCATCCGCCACGAGCCGGGCGCGCACGTCGGGCGAGTTGAGGATCTTCGTCACGTCGGCGTTCCATTTCGCCACGATCGCGGGCGGCGTGCCGGCGGGCGCGAAGAGGCCGTACCAGGTGGAGATGTCGAAGCCGGGCAGGCCGGCTTCCGCCATCGTGGGCAGGTCCGGCGCGAGCGGCGAGCGCTGTCCCGTGGTCACCGCGAGCGCCTTCAGCTTGCCCGCCTTGACCTGCGCCATCGCATTGGCGAGGTTGTCGAACATGAACTGCGTATCGCCGGCCAGGAGCGCCTGGGTGGCGGGCGCGCCCCCCTTGAAGGGGATGTGCACGGAATCGGTCTTCGTCTCCACCTTGTAGAGCTCGCCCGCGAGATGGCCCGCGCTGCCGTTGCTGCCGGAGCCGAAGGACTGCTTGCCCGGATTGGCCTTGGTCCAGGCGACGAACTCCTGCACGTTGTTCACGGGTGCGGCGGCATTGACCACCAGCACGTTCGGCGTGACCGCGATGAGCGTGATCGGCGCGAAGTCCTTCGCGGCGTCGTAGGGCATCGTCCGGTAGAGATTGGGATTGACGGCGTGCGTGGACAGGGCGCCCAGCAGGATCGTATAGCCGTCGTTGGGGGACTTGGCCACCATGTCGGCGCCGATGTTGCCGCCGGCGCCCGGTTTGTTCTCTACAACCACCGACTGACCCCATTGCTCGGTCAGCTTCTGGGCGATGAGGCGGCCGGCATTGTCGAGGGAACCGCCCGGGGGAAACGGCACCACCAGCTTGACCGGCTTGGTGGGATAGGGCTGGGCCGACGCGACCGACGGCACAGCCGCCATGAGCGCAACGGCACCCGCCACCGCCAAAGCACCGAAATGGCGCGCGAATGCGCTCGAAATACCGCTTTTCATGGAACCTCCTGGTCGTTTGCAATTCGAAACAAATTCTAGCAAGGCGCACCCCGGTTTCCGTAGCGACGGGGCGTCTGCTCACGCATAATGAGGGGTTGCGGGTCCTGTTTGCTTCCGCAGGACTCCTGCCGCACGCGCCGTGCGCGCCGGCTCCCGTTTCGTGTCGTCCCATCCCGTCGCCTTCTTGCCCGCATGAATCGAACCGCCGCCATCATCGCCCTCGTCGTTGGAATCCTCGTTGCTGCCGCGGGAGGGTACTGGTTCGGCACGCATCGGCCGATGCAGGAGCTCCTGGCGAGCGCCGGCGGCGCCAAGTCCGCAGCCACGGGCGCCAACGGCCAGGCCGCCGCCGCGCCGGCGGTCACGGTGGAGGTCACCAAGGCGGTCACGGTGCCCATGCCGCAGGCGATCACCGCCGTGGGGAGCCTGCGTTCCGACGAGTCGGTCACGCTGCGGCCCGAGACCGCGGGCCGCATCGCCGCGATCACCTTCAAGGAAGGCCAGCGCGTGACCAAGGGCACGCCGCTCGTCCGGCTCGACTCCGCCATCCCGCAGGCGGAGCTCGCCCAGGCGCGCGCCAACCTCACGCTCGCCAAGGCCAAGTTCGACCGCGCGGTGGACCTGGCCAATCGCAGCTACATCTCGGGCCAGGCCAAGGACGAGGCGGAGAACATCTACCGGGTCGCCCAGGCGTCGGTGCAGCTCGCCGAGGCCAGGCTCGCCAAGACGGAGATCGTCGCGCCATTCTCCGGGATCATCGGCCTGCGCATCGTTTCCACCGGCGACTACGTGAAGGAAGGCGCCGACCTCGTGAATCTCGAAGCGATCGATCCGCTCAAGGTCGACTTCCGCATACCTGAGACGTACCTGCGCCAGGTGCAGCCGGGGCAGTCGATGCAGATCGCGCTCGATGCGCTGCCGGGCAAGACGTTCACCGGCAAGGTCATCGCGCTCAATCCGCTCGTGGATGCGGCCGGACGTTCCATCGTCATCCGCGCGCAGGTCGCCAACCAGGACACCTCGCTGCGGCCCGGCATGTTCGCGCGCGTCAAGCTCATCACCAACAGCCAGGCCGACGCGATCGTGATTCCCGAGCAGGCGCTCGTGCCGCAAGGCACCGACCAGTTCGTCTTCAAGGTGGTCGACGGCAAGACGGTGCACGTGAAGGTCGAGGTAGGCCAGCGGCGCGACAGCCTGGTCGAGATCGTGCGCGGCCTCACGCCCGGCGACGTCGTGGTCAGCGCCGGGCAGCTCAAGGTGCGCGACGGCACGCCGGTGCAGGTCGTGGAGCGCCGGCCGGCCGCCGGCGCACCGCCGGCGCCCGCCGTCGCACCGGGTGGCGACGTCCAGGGCAGCAGCATGAGCCCGATCGCGCCCGCCCTGGCGTCCCCCAACCAGGGTGCGCGTGCGCGCGTGCCCAAGAGCTGAAGACCCGCTCGAAGCCCCCACCGATAGCGCAAACCCATGAGCCTGCCCGAGATCTGCATCAAGCGGCCGGTCTTCGCCACCGTGCTGTCGCTCATCATCCTGCTGGTGGGCCTCATCTCCTACCAGCGCCTGTCGGTGCGCGAATATCCGCGCATCGACGAGCCGGTGGTGAGCGTGTCCACCACGTATCGCGGCGCGTCGGCGGAAGTGGTGGAGTCGCAGGTCACCAAGATCCTCGAGGATTCGCTGTCCGGCATCGAGGGCGTGCAGATCATGACTTCGCAGAGCCGCTCGGAGCGAAGCCAGATCAACGTGCTCTTCCGCCTTGCGCGCGATCCCGATTCCGCGGCGGCCGACGTGCGCGACAAGGTCTCGCGCGTGCGCGCCAAGCTGCCCGACGCCGTGGACGAGCCGGTCATCGCCAAGGTCGAGGCCGACTCGCAGCCGGTGCTCTACATCGCGGTGGAGGCAGGCTCGCTCACGCCGCTCGAGGCCTCGGACTATGTCGCCCGCTACATCAAGCCGCGCCTGTCCGTGCTGCCGGGCGCGGCCGATGTGCGCATCTTCGGCGAGCGGCAGGTGTCGATGCGCATCAATATCGATCGCACGCGCCTCGCCGCCTACAAGCTCACGGTGCAGGACGTCGAGGATGCGATCCGCAAGCAGAACGCCGAGATCCCGGCCGGCCGCATCGAGTCCACCGCGCGCGAATTCACCGTGGTGGCCGAGACGGACGTGCAAACGCCCGAGCAGTTCGGCCAGATCATCGTGGCCAACGTGGGCGGTTACCCGGTGCGCATCCGCGACCTCGGCACCGTGAACATCGGCGCCGTCGACGAGCGCTCGATCTCGCGCTACAACGGCAAGCCGTCGCTCAACATCGGCGTGATCAAGCAGGCGGTGGCCAATCCGCTCGACCTGTCGCGCGCGGTGCAGGCGGAGATCGCGGAGATCAACAAGAACCTCCCGCCCGGGATGCGGTTCGTGGTCGCCTACGACACGTCGGTGTTCATCGACCGCTCGATCACCAGCGTGTTCCACACGATCATGGAGGCCATCGTGCTCGTGGTGCTGGTGATCTTCTTCTTCCTGCGCAGCCTCCGCGCCACCATCATCCCGATCGTCACGATCCCCGTATCGCTCGTGGGCGCCTTCGGGATCATGTACCTGTTCGGCTTCACCATCAACACGCTCACGCTCCTGGCGATGGTGCTCGCCATCGGCCTCGTGGTCGACGACGCCATCGTGGTGCTGGAGAACATCTTCCGGCACATCGAGTCGGGCATGTCGCGGGTGGAGGCGGCGATCCTCGGGTCGCGCGAGATCGTGTTCGCGGTGATCGCGATGACATTGACGCTCGCCTCCGTGTTCGCGCCGCTCGCCTTCGCCACCGGCCGCACGGGACGCCTCTTCATCGAGTTCGCGCTGACGCTCGCGGGCGCGGTGATGGTGTCGGGCTTCATGGCGCTCACGCTCACGCCGATGATGTGCTCGCTCCTCCTGCGGCACGAGACCAAGCACTCCTGGATCTACAACAAGATCGAGGCGGGTTTCGTCGCCTTCACCCGCGGGTACCGGTGGCTGCTCAACGGGGCCCTGCACCACCGCTGGATCGTGATCACGGGCTGGCTCATCACGCTGGGCGTCGGCGCGCTGCTCTTCACGACGATGAAGTCGGAGCTCTCCCCCATCGAGGACCGCGGCGTGATATTCGGCCAGGTCTCCGCCCCCCAGGGCTCCACGCCGCAGTACACGGCCGACCAGCTGCGGCCGATCGAGGAGTTCTACGCGGAGGTCCCCGAGGCCTTCGCCTTCACGGCGATCGCGGGCTTTCCCACGGTGGTGGACGGCAGCGCCGTGTTGCGCCTGAAGCCCTGGGAAGAGCGCAAGCGCAGGCAGCAGGACATCGCCAACGAGCTGCGACCCAAGTTCGCCTCGATCCCGGGCGCCAATGCCTTCCCGATCAATCCTCCCTCGCTCGGGCAGCGCTTCCGCTCCACGCCGATCGAATACGTGGTGATGGCGCAGGTGCCCTATGCCGAGCTGCAGCGGCTCGTCGACCGGTTCCTGGACGAGGTGCGGCTCACGGCCCCCGGCGTGCAGAACCTGCAGACGGACCTGCGCCTCAACACGCCCGAGGTGCGCGTCAACATCAACCGCGACAAGCTGGGGGATGTCGGCGTGAACGTCGACACCGTGGGCCGCACGCTGGAGACGATGCTGGGCGGCCGCCAGGTCACGCGCTTCAAGCGCGACGGCGAGCAATACGACGTGATCGTGCAGGTGGCCCCGCTCGACCGGACGACGCCGGCCGACATCAGCGAGATCTACGTCCGCGCGCGCGACGGCAGCATGGTGCAGCTCGCCAACCTCGTCGACGTGCGCGAAGGCGTGGCGCCGCAATCGCTCAACCACTTCCAGCGCCTGCGCGCGGTCAAGATCACCGGCACGCTCGGGCCCGGCGCCACGATCGACGATGCGCTGAAGGCCTTCGATGCCGCCGCGCAGAAGACGCTCGCCGGCGCGGCGCAAACCGGCCTCGACGGCCAGTCCCGCGAGTTCCGCGCCTCCGGCAGCGAGATCTATTTCGTGTTCGTGCTCGCGCTCTTCTTCATCTACCTCGTGCTCTCGGCGCAGTTCGAGAGCTTCGTGTCGCCGTTCGTGATCATGCTGTCGGTGCCGCTGTCGATGACCGGCGCCCTGTTCGCGCTGTGGGCCACGGGAGGCACGCTCAACATCTACAGCCAGGTGGGGCTCATCACGCTCGTGGGCCTCATCACCAAGCACGGCATCCTGATCGTGGAGTTCTCGAACCAGCTGCGCGCCGAGGGCAAGCCCATGATGGAGGCGGTGCTCGACGCGACCACGCTGCGCCTGCGCCCCATCCTCATGACCACCGGCGCCATGGTGCTGGGCTCGTTGCCGCTCGCCCTGTCGACCGGCGCGGGTGCCGAGTCGCGCACGCAGATCGGCTGGGTGATCGTGGGTGGCATGAGCTTCGGCACGCTGCTCACGCTCTTCGTGGTGCCGGTGGCGTATTCGCTGCTGGTGAAGAAGCTCCGCCTGGCGCACAAGCCGGCGGCACCTGCGCAACCACCGGCGCCGGCCGGGCACGTCCCGGCCCCCGGGCACGCGGACTGACGCGTCCTTGCGCGGGCCTCCCGCGCCGGTTCCGGCAGGACCGGCGCCGGCGCCTCGTTGCGACCTCGTGGCGACAATTGTCACAATTGTCATAGAATCGTAGCCCGACAGAGGCAGACTGCCCGGCTGTTCCCACGAGGAGGTTCCATGAAGCGCTTCACCCACCGTTGCGCGCGCATCGCGCTTGCCTTGGCGGCCGTCGGCATCGCCGGCACCGCCAGCGCCGTCACCGAAGTCCAGTTCTGGCATTCCATGACCGGCGCCCTCGGCGACCGCGTCGCCGGCATTGCCGATGGTTTCAACAAGAGCCAGAGCGAGTACAAGGTGGTGCCGGTGTTCAAGGGCACGTACCCCGAGTCGATGACGGCCGCCATCGCCGCCTATCGCGCCAAGCAGGCGCCGCACATCGTGCAGGTGTTCGAGGTCGGCACCGCCACGATGATGTACAGCAAGGGCGCCATCAAGCCGGTGTGGCAGCTCATGGCCGATGCCGGCGAGAAGTTCGATCCCAAGGCCTACATCTCGGCGGTGTACGGCTACTACGCCACGCCCGAAGGCAAGCTGGTGTCGATGCCGTTCAACAGCTCCACGCCGGTGTTCTACATCAACAAGGACGCCTACCAGAGGGCGGGCCTCGATCCCAACAGCCCGCCCACCACCTGGGCGGCCGTGGCCGCCAACGCCGCCAGGCTCAAGGCGTCGGGCGAGAAGTGCGGCTTCACCTTCGGCTGGCCGTCGTGGACGCAGCTCGAGAACTTCAGCGCGTGGCACAACCTGCCGTTCGCCACCAGGCAGAATGGCTTCGGCGGCCTCGACGCGCGGCTCGCGATCAACGGCCCGCTGCAGGTCCGCCACATCACGAACCTGAAGGAGTGGATGGACAAGGGCTACGTGAGCTACGCCGGCCGCACCAACGAGGCCGAGTCCAAGTTCTATTCCGGCGAGTGCCCGATGCTGATGTCGAGCTCCGGCGCCTTCGCCAACATCACCCGCAATGCCAAGTTCAAGTTCGGCGTGTCGCAGCTGCCGTTCTACCCCGACATCCCGGGCGCTCCGCAGAACTCGATCATCGGTGGCGCCAGCCTGTGGGTGATGAGCGGCCACAAGCCCGAGGAATACAAGGGCATCGCCAAGTTCTTCACGTACCTGTCGAACCCCGAGCTGCAGGCCGGATGGCACCAGGGCACGGGGTACCTCCCCATCACCTACGCGGCCTACGAGCTCACCAAGAAGTCGGGCTTCTACGAGAAGACGCCGGGTCCCAACATCGCCGTGGAGCAGATGGTCACGAAGACCACGAGCAACTCGCGCGGCGTGCGCCTCGGCAACTTCGTGCAGATCCGCAATGCGATCGAGGAAGAGCTCGAGGCCGTGTGGACGGGCAAGAAGCAGCCCAAGCAGGCGCTCGACGACGCCGTGCGTCGCGGCGACGACATCCTCGTCAAGTTCCAGCAAGCCAACAAGTGACCTGCATCCGCGCGGGCGGCGCCCACCGCCGCCCGTGCGGGGCCGCGATCCCGCAACGCCGCGCACTCCGGCGGCGTTGCGCATTTCCCGCATACTGATCGCCCATGGCCGGCGAAAAGCGCGTCGTCTTCCGCTCGAAGTGGTTGCCCTACGCCCTGGTGGCGCCGCAGGTCGCGATCACGCTGATCTTCTTCTTCTGGCCCGCCGCGCAGGCGATGTGGCAGTCGCTGCTGCTCGAGGACGCCTTCGGCGCCACGACGCAGTTCGTGGGCCTCGCCAACTTCCGCGATCTGTTCAAGGACGACGCCTACGTCAACTCCTTCAAGCTCACGATGGAGTTCTCGGTGGCGGTCGCCGTGCTCGGGCTTTCCATCGCGCTGCTGCTCGCCACCATGGCCGACCGCGTCCTCCGCGGCGCCACCTTCTACAAGACGCTGCTCATCTGGCCCTACGCGGTCGCCCCCGCGGTGGTGGCCGTGCTCTTCGTGTTCCTGTTCAGCCCCACGCTCGGCATCATCGCCCATGCGTTGAGGCGCGTGGGCATCGAGTGGGACCACCTCCTGAACGGCGACCAGGCGATGCTCCTCATCATCATGGCCGCCGTGTGGAAGCAGATCAGCTACAACTTCCTGTTCTTCCTCGCCGGTCTGCAGGCGATCCCGCGCTCGCTGATCGAGGCGGCGGCCATCGACGGCGCCGGCCCCGTGCGGCGGTTCTGGAC
This sequence comes from uncultured Alcaligenaceae bacterium, assembly GCA_964620265.1. Taxonomy (GTDB): domain Bacteria; phylum Pseudomonadota; class Gammaproteobacteria; order Burkholderiales; family Casimicrobiaceae; genus VBCG01. The sequence continues at coordinate 6,249 of CAZUGY010000039.1, read as the reverse complement.
GATCGTGTTTCCGCTGCTTTCGCCCACGACCTTCTTCCTGCTGGTGGTGAACATCGTCTATGCGTTCTTCGACACGTTCGCGATCGTGGACGCCGCCACGCAGGGCGGTCCCGCGCGCGCCACCGAGATCCTCGTCTTCAAGGTGTTCCAGGACGGCTTCAAGGCGCTCGACCTCGGCGGCTCGGCCGCGCAGTCGGTGATCCTGATGGTCATCGTGATCTCGCTCACCTTCGTGCAGTTCCGCTACATCGAGCGGAAAGTGCAGTACTAGCCGGAACATGATCGAGCGCCGCCCCGTCCTCACGTTCTTCCGCCACGCGCTGCTGCTGCTGGGCGTGGCGGTGGTCGCGTTCCCGATCTACGTGACGTTCGTGGCCTCCTCGCTCACCGCCGAGCAGGTGCTCGAGGCGCCGATGCAGCTGTGGCCGGGCTCGCAGCTCGTGGAGAACTACACGTTCGTGCTCGGCCAGGGATCGAGCAAGGGGGCGTCGGCGCCGGTGGGGCGGATGATGTGGAACAGTCTGGTGATGGCGCTGACGATCGCGATCGGCAAGATCGCGATCTCGCTGCTGTCGGCGTTCGCGATCGTCTATTTCCGCTTTCCGTTCCGCAACACGATCTTCTGGATGATCTTCGTCACGCTGATGCTGCCGGTGGAGGTGCGCATCCTTCCCACCTACAAGGTCGTCGCGGACCTGGGCATGATCAACACCTACGCGGGCCTCACGATCCCGCTCATTGCTTCCGCCACCGCCACGTTCCTGTTCCGGCAGTTCTTCATGACCATCCCCGACGAGCTCGCCGAGGCCGCGCGCATCGACGGCGCGGGTCCCATGCGCTTCTTCTGGGACGTGGTGGTGCCGCTGTCGCGCACGTCGATCGCGGCGCTGTTCGTGATCCAGTTCATCTACGGGTGGAACCAGTACCTGTGGCCGCTGCTCGTGACCACCGACGAGTCGATGTACACCACGGTGATCGGCATCAAGCGCATGATCACCGGCGGCGATGCCGCCACCGAATGGCAGCTCGTGATGGCCACCGCGATGCTCGCGATGCTGCCGCCGGTGCTCGTGGTGCTGCTGATGCAGAAGTGGTTCGTGAAGGGCCTGGTCGAGACGGAGAAGTAGCCTTCCGCCACCGCCCCGCAGCGAGCCCCACGATACCGCGCCCTCCCTTTCACGCCTTCCGAACCCGACACACACCATGGCCAAGGTCGACTTCCGCGACGTCCGCAAGACCTATCCCAACGGGGTCGAGGCGATCCACGGGATCACCACGAGCATCGCCGACGGCGAATTCGTGGTGATCGTGGGACCGTCGGGCTGCGGCAAGTCCACGCTCCTGCGCATGGTGGCGGGCCTGGAGGACATCACGGCGGGAGAGATCGCCATCGGCGAGCGCGTGGTGAACGCGCTCGAGCCCAAGGACCGCGACATCGCGATGGTGTTCCAGAACTACGCGCTGTATCCGCACATGTCGGTGTTCCAGAACATGGCGTATGGCCTCAGGATCCGCAAGTTCACGCAGGACGACATCAAGGCGCGCGTGGACCGCGCGGCGGCGATCCTCGAGCTCGCGCCGCTGCTCGAGCGCAAGCCGCGACAGCTCTCCGGCGGCCAGCGCCAGCGCGTGGCCATGGGCCGCGCGATCGTGCGCGAGCCCGCGGTGTTCCTCTTCGACGAGCCCTTGAGCAACCTCGATGCCAAGCTGCGCGTGCAGATGCGCTTCGAGATCCAGAAGCTGCACCGGCGCCTGTCCACCACGAGCCTGTACGTGACGCACGACCAGGTCGAGGCCATGACGCTCGCCGACCGCATGATCGTGATGAATGCCGGGCGTGCCGAGCAGATCGGCTCGCCGATGGACGTCTACTCCGATCCGGAGACCATCTTCGTCGCCGGCTTCATCGGGTCGCCGGCGATGAATTTCATTCCGTCGAAGGCCGGATCCGGCGGGCGTTTCGAATTCCTCGCCGGAGGCGAGCTCGCCCGGGCGCAGGTGGGCGCGGCAGAGGGCGCGGCCGTGACGCTGGGCATCCGCCCCGAGCACCTGCATCCGGCGGCCGCTGCCGAGTCCGTGTTGTCGGGACAGGTGGAGATGGTCGAGCAACTGGGCGCCGACACGCTCGTGCACGTGGGGCACGGCGCGTCGACGGTGACGGCGCGCATGCCCAACACGGAGAGCATCGCGGTGGGATCCACGCTGCATCTCGCGGCCGATCCCGCGCGCATCTTCGTGTTCGATACCGCGACCGGAGAGAGGCTGCGATGACCGCTGCCGGGCTGCCTCCCTGGCCGTATCCCCGCCTGTGCGCCCATCGCGGCGCCGGCAGGCTGGCCCCCGAGAACACGCTCACCGCGATGCGCGTCGGCCACGCGCACGGCTACACGATGGTCGAGTTCGACGTGAAGCTCACCGCCGACAATGTGGCGTTCCTGCTGCACGATGCCACGCTCGAGCGCACGTCGAGCGGGCGCGGCCGCGCCGATGCGCTGCCGTGGCGCGAGCTCTCGCGCCTCGACGCCGGCGGCTGGCACTCGGCCAAGTACGCCGGCGAGATGCTGCCCACGCTCGCCACCATCGCCCGCTGGGCGCGCGCGCATGGCGTGGCCTGCAACGTGGAGATCAAGCCCACGCCGGGCCGCGAGCGCGAGACGGGTGCCGCGGTGGCGCTCGACGCGCTGGCGCTGTGGCGCGATGCCGAAGTGCTGCCGCTCATGTCGTCGTTCCGGGAGGACGCGCTCGAGGCCTGCCGGGAGGCGGCGCCGTCGTTGCCGCGCGCGCTGCTCGTGGACGAGCTCCCCGCCGACTGGCTCGCGCGCCTGCAGCGCCTCGATTGCGTGGCGCTCGATGCCAATCACAAGCAGCTCACGCGCGAGGTGGTAGCCACCGCGCATCGCGCGGGCCATCGCGTGTGCTGCTGGACCGTCAACGACCCGGCCCGCGTGGCGGAGCTCGGCGCGTGGGGCGTGGACACGGTCATCACCGACGCGATCGACGCGATTCCCGCCAACGCGCTCGACGGCGCGTAGCCGGTCGCCGCGCATCGCGGCACGTGGCGTCGCAACTTTGCTCGTGCTGTGAATTGCGCCCGGCCGCGCCTTACGCCTTGGCGCGCACGTACTCTCCGGGCGCGGCGCCCAGCACTGGATACTGTGCACTACCCGCCGTGCGCGGCGCCGCATGCTTCGCACCGCCGTGCGGTGCGAGCCACGCGTACCAGTGCGGCCACCAGCTGCCGGGGATCGTCTTCGCGCGCGCGAGCCAGTCCTCGGGATCGTCGGTGAGGAGATCGTTGGTCCAGTAGTTGCGCTTGCCCGCCGCGGGTGGATTGACGACACCGGCGATGTGCCCGGAGGCGCCGAGCACGAACGTGACGTCGCCCCCCACGAGGCCCGTGGTGCGATACGCCGAGCGCCAGGGCACGATGTGGTCCTCGCGCGAGGCGTAGACGTAGGTGGGCGCGTGCACGCGCGACAGGTCGATCGATTCGCCGCACATCTCGAGCGCGCCGGGCAGGCGCAGCTTGTTGTCCAGGTACAGGTTGCGCAGGTAATACGCATACATCGGGCCCGGCAGGTTCGTGGCGTCGCTGTTCCAGTAGAGGAGGTCGAACGCCGGTGGCGTCTGGCCCTTCAGGTAGTTGCCCACGACGTAGTTCCACACGAGCTCGTTGGCGCGCAGGCTCGCGAACGCGCCGGCGAGCTCGCCGCCGTTCACCACCGCACCGGCCATGAGCTGCGGCTCGCGCGCCGCGAGGAATTCGCGCGAGACGTAGACGCCGATCTCGCCCGGGTCGGCGTAGTCGACGAGCGTGGTCAGGAGCGTGGCGCTCGCCACGCTGTGGTCGCGGCGCGCGGCCAGCACGGCGAGCGCGGCCGCGAGGATCGCGCCGCCCACGCAGAAGCCGAGCGCGTTGACCGTCTTGCTGCCGGCGATGTCCCCGGCCACGCGCAATGCGGTGAGCACGCCCTGGTCGATGTAGTCGTCCCACGTCAGTTGCCCGAGCTCGGGCGGGATGTTGCGCCACGACACCATGAATACGGTGTGTCCCTGCGCCACCGCGTGGGCCACGAACGAGTTGGCAGGCGTGAGGTCGAGGATGTAGAACTTGTTGATGGAGGGCGGGATCATCACCAGCGGCCGCTTGTGCACGCTGGGCGTGGTGGGCGCGTACTGGATGAGCTCGATCAACTCGTTGCGATACACGACGCTGCCCGGCGTGATCGCGATGTTGCGGCCGACCTCGAAGGCGCTCTCGTCGGTCATCGAAATGCGGCCGCGGCGCGTGTCGTCCGCGAGGTTGCGCAGGCCCTGCAGCACGCTCTCGCCATCGGTGGCGATGGCGCGCTGGAGCACCTCGGGATTGGTCGCGGGAAAATTGGTGGGCGCGATCGCGTCCAGGTACTGGCGCGTGGCAAACACGAGCCGCTGCTTCTCCGTCGGCGGCATCTGTGCGGCGCGCGCGAGCTCGCGCAGGTATTCCGCGTAGAGCAGATAGGACTGGCGCAGCAGCGAGAAATACGGCTGGCTGTGCCAGGCCTCGCCGTTGAAGCGGCGGTCGCCGGTAGGCGGGTCCACGACCTCGGGCAGCACGCCGCCTGTCGCGCCCAGGTCCAGCGCGGCCTGCCACAGGGCGTGCCATTGCTCGCGGAAGCGGGCGGTGGCGGCGGCGACCTCGGGTGCCGGTGCGGACGGCGCCATCGCCGCGGGCGCGCTGCCGGGGCTGGCCGCAAGATTCGCGGAGCCGAGCGAGCGTTGCCACCAGTCGAGCCACGCCTGCTGCGCCTGTTGCCACTGCATCGTCCATTGCGACCAGGCGTCGGGATTGCGGGGATCGAGCGGAGACATCATGGAATGTTAGCGCGGGTGCGGCGCCACGGCCGCGTCAACGGAAGCGTCAGTGGGGAAAGAGCAGATGCACCGCGGCGATCACGCCCACGCCGAGCCCGATCGCGATCGTCTGGCGCAGGGTCTCGAGCGGCTCGGGACGCCGGTGCAGGCTCGGGATGAGGTCCGCCACCGCCACATAGAGGAGGCTCGCGGACGCCACCGCGAGCACCACGGGCAGCGCCTGCTCCATGTCGGCGAGCGCGCCGTAGGCGGCCAGCGCGCCGAGCAGCGTGGCCAGCCCCGCGATCATGTTGAAGGCGAAGGCGCGCGGGCGCGTGTAGCCCGAGTGCACGAGGATCGCGAAGTCGCCCACCTGCTGCGGGACGGCGTGGGCGACGATGGCGAGCGTGGTGGCGACACCGAGCCGGACGTCGACGAGGAACGCGGCGGCGATCACGATGCCGTCGCAGAAGTTGTGCACGCTGTTGCCGATGAGGATCATCCCGCCGGGGCGTCCCGGTGCGTCGTGCCCGTGCAGGGCGTGGTCGTGCTCGGATTCGTCCGCGTCGTGGTGGTGATGCGTGTGCCCGTGCGAGTGCCGCCACAGCACGAGCTTCTCGAGGAGGAAGAAGGCGAGGAGGCCGGCGAGCACGGTGCCCATCACGACGCTGGCCTCGCCTTCCTCCAGCGCGTGCGGCAGGAGCTCGATGAACACGGCGCCGAGCAGCGCCCCCACCGCAAAGGACACGAGGCGCGAGATCCACGCCTGCGACAGCGCGAGCGTGGCTGCCGCGGCGCCGGTGGCGAGGATGCCGCCGGCGAGTGCGGCGACGACGATGTAGGCGAGGGTGGACACCGGGGAAAAAGGAAGGGCGCGACACCGCGCCCGATCGCAACTATAGCAATGCGCCGTCGCGGCGCGGAAGGTGATGGGCGCGACCGGCCCGCAGCCCCCGCGTTGCGACGGCTACCGCGAGTCCTCGAGCCAGGCGACGAGCGCCATCCGTCCGCTCGAGCGCTCGCGGCGCCACGAGAAGAAGCGCTGTGCATCCGTGAACGTGCACCAGGTGCCCCCGGCGGCCGCGATGTCGAGCGCGGCGAGGCGCCGCCGCGCGAGCGCAGGCAGGTCGGCGAGCCACTTGCCTGCGCGAAGTGCAGCGAAATGCGCGGCGCACGCGGGGTCGGCAGCGCAGAACGCGGCGTGGACATCGCTGCCCACCTCGAAGGCGCGCGGGCCGATCGCCGGGCCGATCCAGGCGACGATCGCATGCGATGGCACGCTCATCGCGGCGACCGTAGCCTCGAGCACACCCGCGGCGAGCCCGCGCCATCCGGCATGGGCCACGGCGAGCACGCTCCCGCGGCGGTCGGCGAGCAACACCGGCAGGCAGTCCGCCGTGCGCACCGTGAGCACGA
>CAZUGY010000038.1:23044-27778 GCA_964620265.1 uncultured Alcaligenaceae bacterium | reverse complement strand
CGCTGGTGTGCCTGCCGGTCTTCCGCAGCGACCAGCAGGTCTCGCGCCTGGAGGGCGGATTCTTCGTGGCTGCCTACCTTGCCTACATGAGCTCGCTGCTGCTGTGGCGCGCCTGATCGACGGAATGCATGACGCAACCGTCCCGTGACAGGAGTCCGACCGCGATCCGTCAGAGATGCGCGCCCGGGGCGAGCAGGGCATGCGTCTCCGGATGGCGCTGCATGTACCCGCGCACGTAGGTGCAGGTGGGGAAAACCTTGAGGCCCTGGGCCGCCGCGTAGTCGAGCGCCGCCTGGACGACCTTGCTCGCCACGCCCCCGCCGGAGGCCTCCGGCGGCACCTCGGTGTGCACCATGTGCAGCACCTGTCCGGTGCGGCGATAGTCGGTGTGCGCGATGCCGCCGGCGACGGCCGCCTCGAAGCGCTGCGCCTTCTCGTTGTGGACGACGGTGAGCGGTGCGGTATCGGCCATGGCGCGGGAAACCCGGGGGATCGAAGGAACGACTACGGTAACATGCGCGGCGATTCGCCATGCCCTTCGAAGCCACCCTGCGCCACCTCGACTGGGGCTCGCTGTATGTCGCGAGCGAGTGGGTGCTGCGCATCGGTGCCTTTCTCTACGTTCCGCAACGGCGTCCGCCCAACGCGGCGCGCGCCTGGCTGCTGCTCATCTTCTTCCTGCCGTGGCCGGGGCTCCTGTTGTATCTCCTCATCGGGCGCGCCTACCTTCCACGCCGGCGATTCGAGGTGCAGAAGCAGATCTACGAGCTCGTGCGCCGTCTCGCGCTGCGTTCGCCTGCGGTGGAGGAAGCGATCACCCGGGCGATGCCGCAAGCGCTCACGCCCGCCGTGCATCTGGCCGACCGGCTGTCGGAGTTTCCGCCGGTCGGCGGCAACGCGCTGACGCTGCTTCCGCATTACGACGCGGCGATCGACAGCATCGTCGCGGAAGTGGCGGGCGCGCGGCGCTTCGTGCACATGCTCTTCTACATCTTCGAGAACGACGAGGTGGGCGCGAAGGTCACCGCTGCGCTCGTGGCCGCAGCACGTCGCGGCGTGTCGGTGCGCGTGCTGATGGATGCGGTCGGCTCGCGCGCAGGGCTCGCCCACCTGGGACCGCGGCTGCGCGACGCAGGCGCGGAAGTGATCGCGGTGATGCCCTTGCGTCTGTGGGGACCCAATGCCGTGCGCTTCGACCTGCGCAACCATCGCAAGATCGTGGTGGTCGACGACACCTGCGCCTTCTTCGGCTCGCAGAACATCGTCAGCGCACACGCCAACCGCGGCCTCGTGAACGAGGAGCTGCTCGTACGCGCCACGGGTCCCATCGTGCGGCACCTGCACGCCGTGCTGCTCGGCGACCGCTATCTCGAGACGGGCACCCTGCCGCCGGAATCCGACGACCTGTCGCCCGTGCCCATGCCGGATGCAACGCAAGGCTTCGCGCAGGTCGTGCCGAGCGGCCCGGGCTACAACGAGGGCACGGCGGAAGCGGTGATGGTCGCGCTGATGTACGGGGCGAGCGCGCGCATCGTCCTCACGTCGCCCTACGTGATCCCGAGCGAGCCTTTCCTCGCAGCGATGCTCGCCGCCGCGCGGCGCGGCGTGCGGGTGGACCTCATCGTGGATGCGGAGTCGAACAAGCCGCTCGTGCAACTCGCCCAGCAGTCGTTCTACGACGCGATGCTGGCCGCCGGCGTGGGCATCCATCGCCACAAGGGAAGCTTCCTCCACGCGAAGCACATGAGCGTGGACGACGACGTCGCGCTGGTGGGGTCGTCGAACCTCGACATCCGCTCGTTCGCGCTCAATGCGGAGATCAGCGTGCTTTCCTACGATCGTGATTTCGTGCGCGCGCTCGGCGTGATCCAGGAGGGCTACCTGCGCGACAGCGAATCGGTGACGACCGCGCAGCGCGCGGCGATGCCGCGCACCCGGCGCGTGCTGGAGAATCTCGCCCGGCTGACGGATTCGCTCCTGTAAGGCGGCGAAAACGTCGTGGGCTTTGCCGGCTGCTTCCGCTCGTGGCCGGCTTCATCCACCGGAGGCGCGGCGCAGGCGCTCGCCCCCCGGTGCATCCGTCACGCGACCGTGCATCGCATCAGTATCCGGCGATCACCGCGTTGCGCCACCACCGGAGGTCGGGCGCCTCCTCGACCGCCCGCACGTCGCGCGACGCAGCGCGGCCGCGCAGGAGGCGACCTGCCAGCGCCAGCACCAGCAGCACCAAGGATCCGGCCAGGAGCCATTCACGCGTCCCGAAGTCGGCGAGCGTGTTCTGCAGCACGAACGTCGACGCCGCCAACGCGGGCGAGGCAGCCGCCGCAGCGAAGGCACCCGCGAGGATCCCCGGCACGGGGACGCGAAAGTTGCGAAGGGAATGGCTCATGGTCCACCTCCGGATACGTTTGCGATGCTGCATGGTGACGGGATCCGGGCATGACCCGGATCGGTCATTCGTGGATTCCGGTGTGGGACGTCTCCCACACCTTTCGGCGTGATGCCTCCCGCCCGGCCCCGCTATCCGCGCGCGAGCAGACGCTTCACGTGCGCGAGGTCGTAACCCGCGCAGCGCGCCTCGTAGTCCTCGATGAGGCCGGAAAGCTCGGTGACACGCGTGCCGCCGGGGTCGAGCGGCTCGCCGCGCAGGAGGTCGTCGAGCTCGCGCCGCGCCGCGGCGAGGGCGCGGTCATTGGCGATCTCGCGGGGATCGAGGACATGCGACATGGAAGGCTCCCGGGGCCATGAGAGCGCGCAGCGTCGCGCCTCTGCGACCGTTCCGCCATCGGCTGCATGACCGAGCATGGCGTCCTGCCGGAGGCCCCGTGCTACGACGGCGCCGCATCCTTTGTGGGAACTGCGGCCGCGGTCGCTTCCACGCCTTCCTGCGTACGCACGCCGCGGTGCGCGAGCGCGGTCAGGGCCGAGGTGATGAGCACCACGAGCATCACCGCGCCGAAGGGAAAGCCGTCGACCTTGCCGGCGTGCTGCGCGGAGAGGAACAGCAGCACCGTGACGAGCCCGCGCGGGGCGAGCCACACGATCGACGCGACATCGCGCCGCCGCAGCACGGTCAGCACCACGTAGCGCGCCGCGAGGATGCCCGCCACGCCTGCGATCGCCACGAGCCACGCCGACACCGACAGCATCGAGCGCACGTCGGTCCAGTAGCCCAGCAGCAGGAAGAAGAGGCTCTTGGTGGCGAAGGTGAGCTCGGCCACGTGCGCCGGCAGGCCCACGACCGTGGCGAAGAGCAGCGTGAAGCCGGCCACGCCCGCCGCGAAGCCCGCGACCGACGCGGTCGCGGCGGTGAGGATGAGGCCCCGCCGCTCGCGCGTGACGGTGAGGTCGAGCGCCCCTTCGAGCCCGCGGAACGCGGGCCGGGAAGCCGCCGGCTTGCTACGGCAGCTGGATCTTGCCGCCGCCGCCCAGGCCGCCCATGCCGCCGCCGGTGAGCGCGCTGGCCGCCCCCGCGGGCGGGACGATGAGGCTCGACGACGCCTGGCGGCGCATCTCCTGCAACTCGCGCATCGTGCGCTCGATGCCGGCCTGCGCCGCCTCGCCGTACTTCGCGACGGCCTCGGAGAGGGTGTCCGCATCGATCTCGAACGTCACGGGCAGCGCGCCCATGTTGGTCATGATCTGCGCCTCGCCCGAGTAGATCGTCGCGCGGGCGCCGTCGCTGGCGCCATCGGGGGTGACGGGCACCAGCACGCGGATCGTTCCGATCTTGCGGTCGGTGACGATCTCTTCGCGATAGAGGGAGGCCGCGTCCATGGCGGCTTCGGGAGGGGTGCGGGGTTCGGCGGGCATGGTTGTCGGCTCGTGCAATGAAAAGGGGTGATCGGGTGCTAGTTTAGCGAGTCTTCACAAGGTCGAGGCGGCGGGCCCGATGTCAACCCGCGCCGATTGCGGGGCGTTCTCGCAGGGTGTCGGATCGGCGGGGCTGGTGGTCGCCCCCGAACGGGCGCACCATTCCCGCAATCTCCGGTTACCGATGGGCCGGAACCTGCGACGCTTGCGCCCGGTCCCATGCACGTCATCCCAGGAGCTTCCATGAAGATCGCCGTCATTGCATGTGTGGCCGTCGCCGCGCTCGCCGCGCATGGCGTGGCCGACGCCCAGCGCGGATCGGGCGGCGGCGGAGGTGGACGACCGGGGATGAGCTCGGGCGGAGGCTATGGCGGCGGGGCGGGCGGTGCGTTCCGCGGCGGCGGCTACGGCGGCGGTGGTTACGGTGGCGGGTCCGCCGGTGCCTTCCGTGGGGGCGGTTACGGCGGCGGGTCCGCCGGCGCGGCCCGGGGCGGTGGCTACAACGGTGGCTACGCATCCGGGGGCTCGATGTATCGCCCCGCGGCGATGGCGGGTTCGAGTCGCGGCGGCGGCTCCTGGCAGGGTGGCGGAGGTTCGTGGAGCGGCGGCAACTCCTGGCACGGCGGCTCGCGGCCCGGCTGGAACGGCGGCGGTACCCAATGGAACGGCCGCCCGGGCTGGAACGGTGGCGGGAACCACGGTGGCTGGAACAACGGCTGGAACAACGGCGGTTGGAACCATGGCTGGAAGGGCGCCGGATGGGGCCACGGCTGGAACGGCGGCTGGGGCTGGAATGCAGGCTGGCGACCGGGGTGGGGCGCGGGCTGGGGCTGGGGTCCCGGCTGGGGCTGGCGCGGTGGCTGGTGGTCGGCAGGCTGGGGTCCCGCTTGGGGCTGGGGTTGGGGTCCCGGGTGGGGCTGG
>CAZUGY010000038.1:12063-22944 GCA_964620265.1 uncultured Alcaligenaceae bacterium | reverse complement strand
TGGGGCTGGGGTTGGGGTCCCGGGTGGGGCTGGAGCAATAGTTGGTGGGCGCCCACTGTCGGTGTAGCCGTGACGACGCCGTTGGTTTGGGATACCGGCTTCACCACCGGAACGTGGATTTCATCGTCGCCCACGGTCGTGCAGCAGGAGCTCGTGTCGCCGTCACCGACGCCGCCGAGCCTGTGGTACTACTGCACCGAGCCTGCGGGCTACTTCCCCTACGTGCAAAGCTGCAACCGGGCGTGGATCACGGTCACGCCGCAGTCGGTGCCACCGGGCTCCGGAGGCTGATTCCATGAACAGAGTCGCGCTCGCGGCGATGGCCGCGTCGTTGCTGGCCGGCTGCGTGACCGTTCCCACGGGTCCGCGCGTGGCGGTGATGCCGGGTCCCCAGAAGAATCTCGCCGAGTTCCAGGCCGACCAGGCGACGTGCCAGCAGTTCGCGCAGAGCTCGATCGGCGGCACGCCGCAGGACGCCGCCGCGCAGGCGGCCGTGGCCAGCGCCCTGATCGGCGCCGCGATCGGAGCTGCCGCCGGCGCCCTCATGGGCGCGGGCACCCACTACGTGGGCGAGTCGGCCGCCTGGGGCGCCGGGACGGGTCTCCTCTTCGGCAGCGTGGCGGGCGCCAATGCCGCCGGCTTCAGCGGGCAGGACGCCCAACGCCGCTACGACGTCGCGTACATGCAATGCATGTTCGCCAACGGCCACCAGGTGCCGGGGCAGGTGGCGATGCGTGCGCCGCAGCCGCAGCGCGCCGCGCCCGCGATTCCACCGCCGAACACCCCGCCGCCGAGCCTGTCCCCGAGCTCCACCCCGAGTAGTGGTCAATCGGCGCCGGCGTCGGCGCAGGCACGCGTCCCGGCGCCCCGTGTGGCGCCTCCGGGGACGATGGCGGCCAATCCGCCGGCGGCCGCCCCGGCGCCGGAGGCCACGGTCACCCCGGGCTTCGGCGTGCCGTCGGGGCCGGTGCAGCCCGGGCCGCCCGTGACGATCACGCCACCCGCGGGCGGCACCTATCCCCCGTCGATGTATCCGCCGCCCGGCACGCCGGCGCCGGTGGGGATGATCTGACGCGATCGGGGGGCTCCTGTCGCCAGAAGGGATGCCGCGGCGTCCCTTCTTCGTGATGGAAGCCCGCAGGTCCGGGTGACCCCGCCGCGGTGCGCTACGCCGCCTCGTGCGCCATCCGCTCCCCGTGCTCGCGCGTGGCGTGGAAGCCCACCTGCGGCCAGCGCTCCATCGCCACCTGCAGGTTGAAGCGATTGGGTGCCAGGTACACCGGGTTGCCGTCGACATCGGTCGCCAGGGACGCCGCGCGATCACGCTCGAAATCGCGGCGCGCCTTCTCGTCGGGATACGTGAGCCAGCGCGCCGTGGCGATACCGGCGTCGTCGTAGATCGCGTCGACCTTGTATTCGGCCGCGAGCCGTGCGGCCACGACCTCGAACTGCAGTTGGCCCACCGCCCCCAGCAGCAGGTTGTTGCCGACGACGCTCTGGAACACCTGGATCGCGCCTTCCTCGCCCAGCTCGGTGAGGCCCTTCTGCAGTTGCTTGGCCTTGAACGGATCGCGCGGCCGCGCCACGCGGAACATCTCCGGCGCGAAGTACGGGATGCCCTTGAAGCCGAGCACCTCGCCCTCGGTGAGCGTATCGCCGATCTGCAGTTGCCCGTGGTTGTGGATGCCGATGATGTCGCCCGCCACGGCATCCTCGCTCTGCACGCGCTCGTTGGCCATGAAGGTCATCACGTTGCCGAGCTTCATCTCGCGGCCCAGGCGCTGATGCTGCACCTTCATCGCGGGCGAGTAGCGGCCCGAGCACACGCGGAAGAAGGCGATGCGGTCGCGGTGGCGCGGGTCCATGTTCGCCTGGATCTTGAACACGAAGCCGGTGAAGGGCTTCTCCGTGGGCTCGACCATGCGCGGGCCACCGTCGCGCGGCTGCGGCGGCGGCGCCCATTCGATGAGCGCGGCGAGGATCTCCTGCACGCCGAAGTTGTTGATGCCGGAGCCGAAGAACACCGGCGATTGCTGGCCGGCGAGGAAGGCCTCGAGGTCGAACGGCGCGGAGGCGCTGCGCAGGAGGTCGACATCGTGGCGAAGTGCTGCCATCTCGGCGGGAAAGAGCTCGGTGAGGCGCGGATGGTCGATGCCTTCGATCACTTCGGCATCTTCACTGCGGCGCTCCTCGCCGGGCGTGAAGCGCACGAGACGGTCCCGGCGCAGGTCGAACACGCCGCGGAAGGCCTTGCCCATGCCCACCGGCCAGGTGATCGGCGCGCAGTCGATCGAAAGCACCGACTCGATCTCCTCGATGAGCGACAGCGGCTCGCGCACCTCGCGGTCCATCTTGTTGATGAACGTGATGATGGGCGTGGCGCGCAGGCGGCAGACTTCGAGCAGCTTGATCGTCTGCGCCTCGACGCCTTTGGCGGCGTCGATCACCATCACCGCGGCATCCACCGCGGTGAGCACGCGATACGTGTCCTCCGAGAAGTCCTGGTGGCCCGGCGTGTCGAGGAGGTTGATCGTGTGGCCGGCGTAGTCGAACTGCATCACGGAGGAGGTGACCGAGATGCCGCGCTGCTTTTCCACCTCCATCCAGTCGGATGTCGCGTGCCGCGCACTCTTGCGCGCCTTGACCGTGCCGGCGAGCTGGATCGCCCCGCCGTAGAGCAGGAGCTTTTCCGTCAGCGTGGTCTTGCCGGCGTCGGGGTGGGAGATGATGCCGAAGGTGCGGCGCTTGCCGACGTCTTCTTCGAGCGTGCCTTGTGCCATGTCGGTTTGCCGCGTCGCCCGCGTGCGCGGGCAAATGCGCAATTGTACGTGGCAGGGGCCTTCGGTAACATCGGCGCTCTTCCGCCTCGTCCCGCGTCACGGAATCTCATGCCCAAGCTGCGCATCACCGCCGGCGGCCACCAGTTCGTGGCCGTCACCCACCCCGACGCCCCGCTCACGGCGGCCGCGTTCGAAAAGCTCCTGCCCTATCGGCAGAAGGTGATCCACGTGCGCTGGAGCGGCGAGGCGGTGTGGGTGCCGCTCGGCGAATTCAAGCTCGGCGTGGGCTTCGAGAACCACACGAGCCATCCGTCCGTGGGCGACATCCTCTTCTACCCCGGCGGCTACAGCGAGACCGAGATCCTCATCGCATACGGGTCGTGCTGCTTCGCGAGCAAGATGGGGCAGCTCGCGGGCAATCACTTCCTCACGATCGTCGAGGGCCGCGAGAAGCTGCGCGAGATGGGCGTGAAGACGCTGTGGGAAGGCGCGCAGGACGTGCTGTTCGAGGCGCTGTGAGCGTGGGCCGCCTCGGGCGCGAACCGTTCCCGCAGGGGCGGCGCCCTGACGTGACTGCATGAGCGATTTCGCCACCGCCTTGCCCGAAGGCGAGGAGCACGCGCCGCGCGGCGGGGTGCGCGTGCCGCCGGTGGTGCCGGGGACGCGTCCTGAGCTCGCCGCGATCGAGGCGGGGATCGCCGCCGAGCGCGGCCGCGTGTCGCTGCTCTACCAGGTGCTGCTCAACAGCGCGCCGCTCGCCGAAGGCTGGGAAAAGCTCCTCACCGCCGTGCGCAATCGCAGCGCGGTGCCCGAGGACCTGCGCGAGATGATCATCCTGCGCGTGGCCGTGTGCAATCGCGCGCCCTACGAATTCGCGGCGCACGTGCCGCATGCGCGCAAGGCGGGCGTGCGCGAGGACCAGATCGAGGCGCTGCGCGCCGGTGCGCATACTTCAGCGCTCTTCGATGCGCGCGAGCGCGCGGTGCTGGCGCTGGCCGATGCGATGACCCGCGATGTGCAGGTCGACGACGCGACGATGGCACCCATCACCGCGCAGTTCGATCCGCGCACGGTGGTGGAGATCGTGGCCACCGTGGCGGCATACAACATGGTGTCGCGCTTTCTCGAGGCGCTGCGCATCGGGCATTGAGGGGCGCTACGACTGCGGCGCCTGCGCCACCACTTCCTTGCGGATCGCGCGCAGCTTCTCCTTCACGCGGGCCGCATTGGCCGGTCCCATGCGGATCATGATCTTCTGTCCCGCCGAGCGGTCCTCGAGCGCCGGGTCGGCGAACTGGTAGAGCACCTTCGGCTGCACGAGCTCGGGGGCGGCCACGTCGGGCGCCGCGAGCAGGTCGTCGATCGCCTGCACGAGGCGGTCGTTGAAGTAGGCGTTGGGATAGCCCAGCTCCTCGTAGGCCTTCTGGAAGAGCGGGTACAGGCGCACGTAGGTGGCCACGAGGCGCTTCGCCTCCACCGCTTCCATCGTCATGAGATAGGGACGGTAGCGCAGCGCGTTGTCGGGCGCGATGGCGAAGCTGCCATTGCCCGCCGTCACCGCGAAGGGCCCGGACACGGGACGCACGGGCCACATGCGTACGGCGGCGGTCTTGCGCGGCAGGTTGTCGATGGTGACGACGAAATTGCGCACGAGGGCGTCGGGCACGAAGTGGCGCGCGAAGGCGTCGCGGCCGAAGAGCTCCGCGGCGGCTGCCTGCGCCGTGGCGTCGCTGGTGGCGAGCGGCGGCAGGGGCGGTGCCGCGGCCGCGGGCGGCGGCAGCGGATGCTGGATCGCGGGAGGCGGAGGTGCCACCGGGGGCGGTTCCGTGGGCAGCGCGGCGATCGGGGGCGGCACGACCGCGGGCGGCGGCGTGTGCGTGTTCACGTACCAGGCGTAGAACGCAGCACCACCCGCCACGATGACCAACGCGGCAACGGCGATCAGTGGATTCTTCATGGGGACCTCCTCCTTGTGGCGAGTCGTTGGACCGGCGTTGCACCCCAATGGTTGCGCAGGCGGTTGATGCGCGTCAACGCGAACCGCGCGGCGCATGGGCACCCTGTATCCTTGGTCGCGAGCACACTCGCGAGGAGATCTCCCATGGGCTACCGATCCATCTTCCTGCATTTAGACGACAGCGACGCCTGGGAGCGTACGCTCGACACCGGCGCGCGCGTGGCCAAGGCGTTCGGTGCCGAGCTCGCCGGCTGCTATCTCGTGCCCGGTGGCACGGTCACACCCTTCACCTCCGCGCTGCTGCCCGAGGTCGTGGTGCAGGGCAACCTCGCCGAGAGCCGCTATGCGCAGGACCAGGCGGAGGCACGGCTGCGCGCCGCGGCCGCGGAGCACGCGCTGGCGGCGGCCAGCTTCGCCGCGCCCGCCGGCGAAGCGATCGAGGCGGCGGTGCTCCACGCGCGCCATGCCGATCTCGCCGTCGTGCGGCAGCCGGAAGCTGATATGGCCAACGCCGCCTTCACGCGGGAGCTCGCGCACTCGGTGCTGCTCGGGTCGGGACGGCCGGTACTCTTCGTTCCCCACAGCGGCACGTTTCCCACGCTCGGCAGCACGGTGCTCGTCGCGTGGAAGGAGACGCGCGAGGCCGCGCGGGCGCTCGCCGATGCGCTGCCCTTCCTGGTGCGGGCCAGCAAGGTGATCGTGCTGACGGTGAGCGCGAGCGGCGCAGACGATGCCCAGGACGTGGCCGGCACGCTCGCGAGCCGCGGCGTGGCCCGCTTCCTCGAGCGCCATGGCGTGCAGGCGCAGATGCGGCGCGAGGTGGCCGACGACATCGATGCCGCCAATCTCGTGCTGTCGCGCGCCGCGGACCTCTCCGCGGACCTCATCGTGATGGGCGGCTACGGCCGCTCCCGCCTTGCCGAGCGCGTGCTGGGGGGCATGACGCGCTCGATGCTCGAATCGATGACGGCGCCGGTGCTGATGTCGCACTGAAACCCGTACCACGCGGCGCGCGGGCACACGGCGCGACATCCGCGGCGCAAGCGCACGACGCCACGCCCGCCGCGTACCATGGTGCGCGACAATCGCGCGCCGTGGCTCCCGTCCGCCTCATCGCCCATCTCGACATGGATGCGTTCTACGCGTCCGTGGAATTGCTGCGCTATCCGGAGCTGCGCGGGCTGCCGGTGGTGATCGGGGGCGGCCGCCGGCACCAGCCCGAGGAGGTGACCGATCCCGTCACCGGTGCGCTCACCCGCAGGTTCGCCACGCTGCGCGGCTACGCGGGGCGGGGTGTGGCCACCACCGCCACCTACGAGGCGCGCCGGCTCGGGCTGCATTCGGCGCAGGGGCTCATGAAGGCCGCGGCACTCGCCCCCGACGCGATCCTGCTGCCCACCGACTTCGATCGCTACCGTCACTACTCGCGACGCTTCAAGGCGGCGGTGGCGGAAATCGCGCCGCGCATCGAGGACCGCGGCATCGACGAGATCTACATCGACCTCACCGACGTCCATCTCGCCGGCGACGAGCCGCCGGACGACACGCAGGCGCTGCGCGGCATTCCTGCCACGGAGGACGAGCCCGCGGCGCATGCGACGGCCGCGCCGCAGGCCGAGTCGGAGGTCGACGCCTGGTGGCGCGCCCGCGACATCGCCAAGGCGCTCAAGGCCGCCGTGCGCGAGGCCACGGGACTCACCTGCTCCGTGGCCGTGGCGCCCAACAAGCTCCTGGCCAAGATCGCCTCGGAGCTCGACAAGCCCGATGGCCTCACCCTCCTCCGTCCCGCGGACATCGCCACGCGCATCTGGCCGCTGCCGCCCCGGTGCATCAACGGCATCGGCCCCAAGGCGAGTGCGAAGCTCGACGCCCTCGGCATCACGACGATCGGGCAGCTCGCCCATGCCGACGTGGCGTGGCTCATGGTCGAGTTCGGCCGCAACTACGGCGGGTGGCTGCACCGCGTGGCGCGGGGCGAGGACGATCGCGAGGTCGTCACCGAGAGCGAGCCGGTGTCGATCAGCCGCGAGACGACCTTCGAGCGGGACCTGTCCGCAAAGCGCGATCGCGCGGAGCTCTCGGAGATCTTCACCGAGCTGTGCGAATGTCTCGCGGGTGACCTCGCGCGCAAGGGCTACGCGGGACGCACGGTGGGCATCAAGCTGCGCTTCGACAACTTCCGCACGGTGACGCGCGACCAGACGCTCGACGTGCCCATCCGCGAGGCGCAGGCGATCCGCCATGCCGCCGGGTTGTGTCTCAAGCGCGTGCCGCTGGAGCGGCGAATCCGCTTGCTCGGCGTGCGGATCGCGTCGCTGACCCCCGCTCGCTGAAAGTCGCCGGCCTAGAACGGCCGCACGCCGATGAGCGGTGCGTGCAGCCACCACCCGAACACGAACCACGCCGCGGCGCCCGCAAGGATCGCGAGCAGGTCACGGCCGCGTAGCGCCGGCGGATGCATCACGCCCGCCGCGCGATCGCGCCGGCGGGCCGCCGCGAAGTCGACGATCGCCCACACGAGGAAGCTGCCGAAGAGCACCACGTCGGCGAGCATGCCGTTGGCGAGCAGGTGGGCAAAGGCCCACACTTTCACGCCCAGCACCATCGGGTGGCCGAGCCGCGCCTTCATGTGCGTGCCGCGCATGTTGCCGGCGGCGATGAGGATGAACGCCGGCAGCACGAGGAAGGACGCGAGGTGGCGCGTCCACACGGGTGGCACCCACACCACGACGGGTTCCATCCGCGCCTGGCCGTAGCCCCACACGATCAGCACGAGGCCCACGGCCGCGACGAGCGAGTAGAGGCCCTTCCAGGGCCCGGGTCCGATGCGCGCGAGGGTGCGCGTGCGCCAGGGATCGGCCACGATGCGCACCGAGTGCGTCCCGAGGAAGATGACGAGACCGACGACGAGCGCGAGCATGGCGGGGCGGACCGGTAAGATGGCGGAGTTGCCGCGGGCCATCTTAGCGCACGCGCCCGTTGCGCACGACTCGCCTGCCCGTTCCGGAACGGGGGCTGTCCCGCGTCCTTGCCGCCCGTCTTCCTACCGCCCATCCGTCCATGCCCTCCGATTCCGTTCCTTCCCGCTTCGGTAGCGGACAATCCGTGCGCCGCGTCGAGGACGAGAGCCTCCTCACCGGGCGCGATCTGTTCGCCGACAATTTCGACGTGCCCGATGCCGTGCACCTCGTGTTCGTGCGCTCGCCGCACGCGCATGCGCGGATCGCGATGATCGATACGGCGGCGGCGGCCTCGGCGCCCGGTGTGGTGACGGTACTCACGGGCGCGGACCTCGCGGCCGCCGGCGTGCAGCCCTTGCCGCGCTCCACCGACTTCAAGCGCCCCGACGGCGGCCAGGCCATTTCACCGCCACAGCATGCGCTGGCGGTGGACGTGGCGCGCCACGTCGGCGAGGCGGTGGCGGTGGTGGCCGCCACGTCGCGGGCCGCCGCGCGCGATGCGGCGGAGCTCGTGGACGTGCGCTACGACATGCTGCCTGCCGTGACCACGATGCAAGCTGCCACCGCCAAGGGGGCAGCGCTCGTGTTTGCCGAGGCCCCCGACAACGTCGTGGCCGCCGCGCGCTACGGCAGCGCCGAGGCGGCCACACTCGCCATCGCGTCGAGCCGCCACGTGGTCACGCTCGACGTCGTCAACCAGCGCCTCGCCCCCTCGCCGCTGGAGCCGCGGGCGATCGTGGCGACATACGACAGCGCCAGCGATCGCCTGACGCTCCGCGTGAGCAGCCAGACCCCCACCGGCGTGCGCGACAAGCTCTGCGAGTGCCTGGGACTTTCCACCGATCGCGTGCGCGTGCTCGTGGGCGACGTGGGCGGTGGCTTCGGCATGAAGACCGCGCTCTATGCGGAAGATGTCGTGGCCGCCTTCGTCGCGCGCAAGCTCGCGCGATCCGTGAAGTGGGTGGCCGAGCGCATGGAGGATTTCCTCGCCGCGTCGCACGGACGCGACCTCACCTCCCACGCCACGCTCGCGCTGGACGAGGAGGGCCGCATCCTCGCCCTGCGCGTGGACTCGCTCGCCAACATGGGCGCCTACGCGACGCCCGCCGGTGCCGCCATCCAGCTCCTCATCGGTCCCTGGGTGTCCACCAGCGTGTACGACATCCCCATCGTGGACATCCGCATCACCGGCGTGCTCACGCACACCGCGCCCACCGGGCCGTATCGCGGGGCGGGACGTCCGGAGGCGATCTTCACGATCGAGCGGTTGCTCGATGCCGCGTCACGCAAGTGCGGCCTCGATCGCGTGGCGCTGCGGCGGCGCAATCTCGTGAAGCCCGTGCAGATGCCCTATCGCAATGCGCTCTCCAAGACCTACGACACCGGGCAGTTCGAGCGCGTGCTCGACCTGGGCCTCGCGCATGCGCAATGGGACGGCTACGCTGCGCGCGTCGCGGAGTCTGCGGCGCGCGGCAAGCTGCGCGGCCGCGGCATCGTCACCTTCCTCGAATGGACGGGGGCGGAAGCCTTCACCGAGCGGGTGACGGTGACCGTGAAGGACGGCGTCATCGAAATCTACTCGGCGACCCAGCCGATGGGCACGTCGCTATCCACCACCTTCACGCAGCTCGCGGTGGACGTGTTCGGCGTGCCGCCCGAGCGCATCCGCGTGAGCTTCGGCGATACGGATCGCGGCACGGGCTTCGGCAGCGCCGGATCGCGCTCGCTCTTCGTGGGCGGCTCTGCCGTGCACGTGGCGTCCGAGCGCACGGTGCACAAGGGGCAGGAGCTCGCCGCGGGCGCGCTCGAGGCCGCGGCGGCCGACATCGAGTACCGCGCAGGCGAGTTCCACATCGCCGGCACCGATCGCGCGATCGGGCTCTTCGACCTCGCCGCGGCGCAGCCCGAGCGGCAGATCCTCCTCGTTTCCGACAGCAGCGTCTCGGAAGCGACGTGGCCCAATGCCTGCCACGTGTGCGAGGTCGAGGTCGACCCCGACACCGGGGTGGTCGCGGTCGTGCGCTACTGGGGCGTGAACGACGTGGGCCGCGTGGTGAATCCGCGGGTCGTGCAGGGCCAGCTCGAAGGCGGCGCGTTGCAGGGCATCGGGCAGGCGCTGTGCGAGTCGATGGTGTACGACCCCGCGACCGGGCAGCCGCTGACCGGCACTTTCCTCGACTATGCAATGCCGCGCGCCGGCATGGCGCCGCATCTCGACTTCACCACCGACGAGGGCACGCCGTCGACCAACAACATCCTCGGCGTGAAGGGCGTGGGCGAGCTCGGCACGATCGGTGCGACGCCGGTGGTGGTCAATGCGGTGCTCGATGCGCTGCGCACGGCGCGGCCCGGGCTCGCGGTGGATGCGTTGCAGATGCCGCTCACGCCGGAGCGGGTGTGGCGGGCGCTCGTGCAGGCGGACTAGCGCAGGGCGCAAGCAGGACCGTCGCGACACGTTGCGCGCCTCGCCCGGGTTCTGTTTCACGAGCGCGCATCGAGGCCATGTCGCGCGCTTGCCGCGAAAGGCGCGCTACCGTCGTCGCAGCCCACGCCAGTACGCCAGCATGATCGCCCCGCCCACGAGACCGCCGAGGTGCGCGAAGTGCGCAACCCCCGTCTGCGCCCCGCTCACGCCGAGCCCCAGCTCGATCACCGCGTAGATCACGACGAAGATGCGCGCGGGGATCGGGATCGGGAGGAAGAGCAGGAAGAGCTTGTTGTGCGGAAAGTACGCCGCGTACGCCAGGAGCAGCCCGAATACGCCCCCCGAGGCCCCGACCGTGGGATACACGCTCGTGGCTCCCAGGCCCACCAGTAGTTGCGTGATGCCGGCCGTGATCACGCACACGAAGTAGTAGGCGAGGAAGCGGCGCGGTCCGACCACCTGCTCGAGCGGGCCGCCGAACATGTACAGGCCGAACATGTTGAAGAGCAGATGCGTGAGTCCCCCGTGCAGGAAGCCGTAGGTCACGATCTGCCACAGGTGGAAGTCCACCTGGCCGCCGGTGGCGGCACCCGAGCCCACCGGCCACAGGGCGAAGGGCAGCAGGAGCGTCGGCAGGATCGACGACTGGATGAGGTAGATCGCCACGTTGGCGACGATGAGGGCGGTGGTGACGGGCGGCATGATGGCGAGAGTATGGAGGCGAATCGCGGGTGGGCAACCGGCGGATGCAACAGGCGG
>CAZUGY010000038.1:1858-11963 GCA_964620265.1 uncultured Alcaligenaceae bacterium | reverse complement strand
TGGCGAGAGTATGGAGGCGAATCGCGGGTGGGCAACCGGCGGATGCAACAGGCGGGAACCGCAGTGCCCGCGCCGTGGTCCATGTTAGCCGGACTGCCCCTCGACGTTGACCGACATCGCTTGCCCATGAACCTCCGTCTCGATCTCGCCGCGCGCATCGCCCGGATCGGCCGCCGTCGCGCCACGGCCGCGGTCACCGCCTTGGCCATGGTGGGCCTGCTGGCCACCGGTTGCGCCACGCTCGAGGAAAAGGAGCGGGAGTGGACGTTCCGCGTCGTCAAGGCCGACGCCGGTTGGTACGGCGGGACGCCGGCGGGCGTGGAGGAGGTCTACCTGCCGGTGACGGACGCGCCCGGTGCGCCCCGGATCCATGCGTGGTGGTGGCCCGCGGCCGACCCCGCCGCGCCGGTCGTGTATTACCTGCACGGCGTGCGCTGGAACCTCACGGGCCACGTGCGCCGCATGCAGCAGTTGCGCGAGTTCGGCTTCTCGGTATTCGCGATCGACTACCGCGGCTTCGGCAAGAGCGACGGCGCGTTGCCCTCGGAAGCCATGACCTACGAGGATGCGGCGGCCGGTTGGGCCTGGGTGGTCCAGCGCCAGCCCGATCCCTCACGACGCCTGATCTACGGCCACTCGCTGGGCGGCGCGGTGGGCATCGATCTCGCCGCCCGGCTCGGCCGCGAGCACCCCGGAGCGCCGCAGGCGCGCGGGCTCATCGTGGAGTCGACATTCACCTCGCTCCCGGACATCGCGGCGGAGCTGTCGTGGAGCTGGCTGCCCACGCGCTGGTTCATGTCGATGCGCTACGACTCGATCGACAAGGTCAGGACGCTCGACGTCCCCGTGCTCTTCGTGCATGGCACGGGCGACCGCTACGTTCCCGCGCGTTTCTCGCAGGCGCTCTACGAGGCCTGCGCGGCGCCGAAGCGGCTGCTGCTTATCGAGAACGGCAGTCACAACAACTCGTTGTGGGTCGGCGGGCCGCAGTACGGGCACGCGCTGTCCGACTTCTTCCGGCTCGGCGTCGCGGCGCAAGGGTCCTGACGGAGCTTCGTGCCGCGTGCGGGACCGGTCATGGCCACAAGCGGCGTCGGACGCGCGCTTTGCGGTACGATGCCCCCTCGGCTGATACCAGGTGTTTCCCCTCATGAATCCGCGTGCGGTCGTGCTCTTGAGCGGCGGTCTCGATTCCGCGACGGCGCTGGCCATCGCCCGCAAGCAGGGCTACATCGCCTATGCGCTCTCGTTCCGCTACGGCCAGCGGCACCTCGGCGAGGTCGACTGCGCGCGACGCGTGGCCCAGGCGCAGGGTGCAGCAGATCACGTGATCGTGGACATCGACCTCGCGAGCTTCGGTGGCTCGGCGCTCACGTCCGCCATCCCGGTGCCGAAGGATCGCTCGCCGGCGGCGATGGAGCGTGGCATTCCGATCACCTACGTGCCGGCGCGCAACACGATCTTCCTGAGCTTCGCGCTGGCATGGGCGGAGACGCTCGGGGTCAGCGACATCTTCATCGGCGTCAATGTGCTCGACTACTCGGGCTACCCTGATTGCCGGCCCGAATACATCGCCGCCTACGAGACGATGGCCAACCTCGCCACGCGCGCCGGCGTGGAGGGAACGCAGCGCTTCCATATCCATACGCCGCTCATCGAGATGACCAAGGCGCAGATCATCGAGCATGGCCTCGGCCTGGGCGTGGATTACGGCATGACCACGAGCTGCTACGACCCCGCGTCCGACGGGGCGCCGTGCCGGCGCTGCGATGCCTGCCAGCTGCGCGCGAAGGGATTCGCCGAAGCAGGGGCCGCCGATCCGCTGCTCGCCCGCTATCCCGCGCTTACCGCGCGCTAGGGATCACGTGGCGGATGCGCGTGCGCCCGCGAGGACAGGCACGCTGGTGACGTGCCCCATCTCGAGCACGGTCGCCAGCGGGGATTGCGCGAGGAGCTCGTGCAGCCACAGGTCGTAGCCCGCATCACTCGGATGCAGGCCGTCCGCCGCGTTGTAGCGTGCGGGCTCGAGGGCAAACGGGTCGTCGACCGCAGGCTTGAACAGGTTCACGTAAGCCAGCCCCCGCAGGGCGGCCTCGTCGCGCACCACCGCGTGCAGGGTCTGCGCGCGTGAGGTCATTGCCCATGAGATCGGCGGCGGGAAGAACGGCGCGTTCCCCACGTTGCCGGACGGCATGATGACCACGAGCGGCGCCATGGACTTGGCCTGGAGCGCGACGCGATCGATGTCCGCCCGCAGGGTGCTCGCGAGCGTGAAGTGCATCACGTCGGCGCCGCCGGCCATGATGAGGATGGCGTCGTAGCGCTTGCCGGAGGCGGCGTCGAGCTGGGCCGGCAGGTCGCGAAAGCGCGCGCCGTTGCGTGCGTGGTTGTCGACCGCGAGCGACGGCGAGCGCGCCGCGAGCTGCCCCGCGACGCTTGCCGCCGCGTCCGAAGCGCCCGTGCCCACGGCCGTGCTGTCGCCGATCACGAGCAGGCGTGCCCGCACCTGCGCCGGCTCGGTGGCGAATGCCTGCGCATGACGCGCGAGGTTGCGCGACGCCTCGATGCGCTGCGCCATGAACCCGCCGAGGACGGCCACGGCGAACACGCTCGCCAGCAGCGCATTGCGGCGGGCGGAGCCCTTCGAGGCGAAAGACGGGACGTGCGACATGGCAAGCGCGAGCATGCGTGCGCTGCGGCGGGCGCGCCGTCGGTCCCGCTCCGCGTTGGCGTGTAGGAGCGCGGCCTACACGGTGCGATCAGCGGGTGACGGGATCGGAGCCGGTGGGCAGGTCGTGGCCCGTGCGCGGGGGCTCGGGACGCCGCGCGAGGGCCTCGTCGATCGCCGCCGCGTCGTCGTCCTGCGGTGCGCTCGCGGACCGCTGCGCCCCCGGCTCGTCGGCATCGTCGGTGAGAAAGCCGCCGCTCTGGTGCGCCCAGAGCTTGGCGTAGATCCCGCCCTGCGCGAGCAGCGTGCGGTGGTCGCCTTCCTCCGCCACGCGCCCCCGATCGAGCACGAGCAGGCGGTCCATCGCTGCGATGGTGGACAGGCGATGCGCGATCGCCACGACGGTCTTGCCCTGCATCAGGCGATCGAGGCTCGCCTGGATCGCGGCTTCCACTTCGCTGTCGAGCGCGCTGGTGGCCTCGTCGAGCAGCAGGATGGGCGCGTCCTTCAGCATCACGCGGGCGATGGCGATGCGCTGCCGCTGCCCGCCCGAGAGCTTCACGCCGCGCTCGCCCACGTGCGCGTCGTAGCCGTGGCGGCCCTTCGGGTCGGCGAGACGATCGATGAAGACGTCGGCCTCGGCGCGCTCCGCCGCGGCCCGCATCTCCTCCTCGCCTGCGTCGGGGCGGCCGTACACGATGTTGTCGCGCACCGAGCGGTGCAGGAGCGAGGTGTCCTGCGTGACCATGCCGATCTGCGCGCGCAGGCTCTCCTGCGTCACGTGCGCGATGTCCTGGCCGTCGATCGTGATGCGGCCGCTGCCCACGTCGTAGAAGCGCAGGAGCAGGTTCACGATGGTGGACTTGCCCGCACCCGAGCGCCCCACCAGGCCGATCTTCTCGCCGGGGCGGATGTGCAGCGAGAGGTCGTCGACCACGTTGTCGCGGCCGCCGTAGCCGAAGCTCACATGCTCGAAACGGATGTCGCCGCGATCCACCACGAGGGGGCGCGCGTTTGGCGCGTCGACCACCACGTGCGGCCGGGTGAGCGTGGTGATGCCGTCCTCCACCGTGCCGATGTGCTCGAAGAGCGCCGCCATCTCCCACATCACCCAGTGCGAGATGCCGTTCAGGCGCAGCGCCATCGCGGTCGAGGCCGCCACGGCGCCCACGCCGATCTCGCCCTTCATCCACAGCCACAGCGTCATGCCGGCGGTGGCCATCACCAGCGCGATCGACAGGATGTGGTTCACGATCTCGAAGCCGGTCACCAGCCGCATCTGCGTGTGCACCGTCCCGAGGAACTCCTGCATCGCGCTGCGTGCGTAGGAGGCTTCGCGCTTCGCATGCGAGAAGAGCTTGACGGTGGCGATGTTGGTGTAGGCGTCGGTGATGCGGCCGGTCATCAGCGAGCGCGCGTCGGCCTGCAGCTTGCCCACGCGGCCCAGGCGCGGGACGAAGAACCAGAGCGCTGCGAGGTAGGCCGCGAGCCAGCCCAGGAAGGGCGCGATGAGGCGCATGTCGAAATCGCCCAGCACCGCGAGGAGGGTGACGAAGTAGATGACGATGAAGACGATGAGCTCGCACAGGATGAGCCAGGTGTCGCGCACCGCGAGTGCCGTCTGCATGACCTTGGTGGCGATCCGGCCGGCGAACTCGTCCTGGTAGAAATTCATGCTCTGCGCGAGCATCAGGCGATGGAAGTTCCAGCGCAGCAGCATCGGGAAGTTGCCGAAGAGCGCCTGCTGCTTGATCGACGACTGCAGCGCCACGAGGAGGATGCTCGCGACGAGCACGCCGCCCAGGAGCAGCAGCGTCCCGCCTTCCTGTGTCCACAGCCGGGCCGGCTGCACCTCGGCGAGCCAGTCGACGATGCGTCCCATGAACGCGAAGAGCAGCGCCTCGAAGGCGCCGATGCCGCCGGTGAGGATGACCGTGGCGAGGAGGTACTTGCGCAGGCCCTGCGACGCCGCCCACAGGAACGCGAAGAAGCCGCGCGGCGCCGGCCGCGGCGTGGCGTCGGGGAAGGGATCGACGAGGCGTTCGAAGAAGGCGAACATGGCGCGCGACGCGAGGCAGATGACCGTCCCGTCCGGGGCGGTGCCAGCGACGAGGGAGCGTAGCTTACCGCAGGCGCCATGGTATTCCGCGCTCGCATGTCCGCGCTCGCGCCCGCCCGTGCTGCTACCGGGTTCCGTCGCGCGCGCCGATCGGGTATAACGCCCGCAGAGGAGGATCTTCCATGAAACGCGTTCTGGTTGCAGTGGTCATCGTCGCGGTCGCGGTACTTGCGCAGGCGGCGGACAACGCCCGGCTTGAGAAGGCCAGGGCCGAAGGCAAGGTTGCGTTCTACGCCAACATCACGGCGGTCGAGCCGATCATGAAGGCATTCGCGGCCGACACCGGGGTGAAGGCCGAGTACACGCGCATCTCGAGCAACAAGTTCGTGGCCACGACCATCACCGAGTTCGAAGCCGGCAAGCTCCAGGCCGACATCGTGCAGGCGCCGCTGCCGGTGCTGGAGATGCTCAAGGACAAGGGAATCCTCGCCGCCTATCGCTCGCCCGCGGCCAAGGGCTATCCGGAGTGGACGTACAAGGACGACCGCATCCAGCTGTTCGGCATCGAATACGTGGGCCTGATCTACAACAAGGACCTGGTCAAGAAGGCCGATGTTCCGAAGCACTACATGGACCTCGTCGATCCCAAGTGGAAGAACAAGATCGTGATGGCCAATCCGGCCAACCATCCCTCGACCATTTCCTGGCTCATCGGCCTCAAGGAAAGCGTGTTCAAGTCGGAAGACGAGTGGATGAAGTTCGTGAAGGGGCTGGCGGCCAACCAGCCGATGCTGGTGTCGTCGTTCGGCCCGACGCCGGCGCCGGTGGAAAGCGGCGAGAAGCTGATCGCGATCTCGATGCCGAAATACATCGTCACCAAGGCCCCGGCACCGCTCGATTGGGCGCGGCTCGACGAGCCGCTGCTCGGCACGCCGCGGGCCATCGCCATCACGTCGAAAGCGCCGCATCCGGAAGCGGCGCGCGAATTCGTCGATTACTGGCTGTCCGACAAGTCGATGAAGATACTGGCCAAGGATGTCGGTGAGTATGTGTTGGCGCCGGGCGTCTATCCGCCGGTCGACGGCATGGACAAGGCCAAGGTGATTCCCATCCGCGAGCTGTCGGACGACGAGCTGCAGAAGTGGGGCGGCGAGTTCAAGAAGATCTTCAACGCCAAGTAGCGGCGCACGTCGATTCGATCGACCGATCGTCGCGGACATGGAAATCAGGATCGAGGGCCTGCGCAAGAGCTACGTTGCCGAAGGCAGGACGATTCATGCGCTGGACGGCGTCGACCTGACGATCCCGGCGAACCGGATCTTCACGCTCCTGGGGCCCTCCGGCTGCGGCAAGACGACGCTCCTTCGCTGCATCGTGGGCCTCGAGACGCCCGATGCGGGGGAGATCCGCATCGGCGACGAGGTGGTCTGGTCCAGGGCGAAGGGCATCGCCGTTCCCACCGAGAAGCGCGGCCTCGGCATGGTGTTCCAGACCTACGCCATCTGGCCGCACCTGTCCGTCTTCGACAACATCGCCTACCCGCTGCAGATCCGCGGCGTTGCGAAGAGCGTCATCCGCGACAAGGTCGCCAAGGCGCTCCAGTTCGTGCAGCTGGAGGGGGTCGAGCGCCGCTCCGCCACCCGGCTGTCGGGCGGCCAGCAGCAGCGCGTGGCGCTCGCGCGCGCCCTGGTCGCGGAGCCCAAGGTCATCCTCTTCGACGAGCCGCTGTCCAACCTCGACGCGAAGCTGCGCGAGGAGACGCGCAAGGAGCTGAAGTCGTTCCTGGGCAAGCTCGGGATCACTGCGGTCTATGTCACGCATGATCGCGTCGAGGCGCTGGCGCTGTCGGATTCGATCGCCGTGATGCGCGCCGGCAACATCGTCGAGATCGGCTCGCCGCAGCACATCTATTTCAATGCCGATCACCGGTTCGTCGCTGATTTCATCGGGCGGGCGAACCTCGTCAAGGCCGTCGTCCGCGCGCAGGAAGGCGAGCACACGGTGGTCGATTGCGCGCTCGGCACGCTGCACTGCCAGCACCACGCCGCGGCCGTCGGCGACGAGCTGACGCTGTGCGTGCGGCCCGAGTTCATCCACATCGTCCGCGGCGGGATCACCGGTACGCGCAACGTGGTGACCGGAATCGTCGAGTCGCTGACCTTCGTCGGCGAAGTCTACGAAGCGGAGATCCGCGCGGGCACCGAGCTCCTCCTCGCGAGGATCGATCCGGATGTCGCGATCGGCCGTGGCGACCGGATCGACTTCGCCTTGAATCCCGCCCACTGCCTGCTGGTATCGGCGTAGAAAAGCGCGGCGGGATGGACAAGACGCGCTCCACGCTCACGTATGTACTGATCCTGATCGTCGGCGCGCTCACGGTATGCCCGGTGGTGATGCTGGTCCTCGGCAGCTTCTCCACGGGGTTGACGGCATTCGGCAGCTTCACCCTCGACAAGTACGTCGCCGCCTACACCGATCCGGCGCTCGCCGGGGTCATCTTCAACACGGTGGTGTTCGTCGTGGGCTCGTCGACGCTGGCCACGGGGCTCGCGCTCTTCCTCGCCTATCTCAACACGCGGACCGATATCCCGTTCAAGTCGGTGTTCAGGATCATCTCGCTGGTACCGATGATGATCCCGCACCTCCTGTTCGCGGTGAGCTGGGCGCTGCTGCTCAACCCGTCCAACGGGATGCTCAACACGGTGTTCAAGGAAGTGCTCTCGCTCGACGAGGCGCCCTTCGACATCTACTCGCTCGCCGGCATGATCCTGGTCGAGGGCCTGCTCGACATGCCGATCGCGTACCTGATCATCGCGCCGGCGCTGGCCTCGTTCGACGTCTCGCTCGAGGAGTCGTCGCGCGTGTTCGGGGCCTCGACCTGGCGGACGCTGGTACGGATCACGCTGCCCGTGCTGCGTCCCGCGATCCTGGCGGCCTTCATCCTCGGCGTGGTCCGCAGCCTCGCGTCGTTCGCCGTGCCCGCGGTCATCGGCATGCCGGGGCGGGTCGAGGTGCTGGCCACGTACCTCTACCAGATGATCGCGACGGGCTTCGCCACGGACTACGGCAAGGCCGCGGCGGTCGGCATGAGCGTGCTGGCGGCGTCCATCACGCTGATCGTCGTGTATCGCGCCTTGACCGCGGAGAGCGAGAAGTACGTGACCGTGTCCAGCCGCGGCTATCGCCCGACGGTGATCGAGCTGAAGCGCGCGCGCCTGCCCCTGTTCGCCATCGTCGCCGTGCTTTCGTTCGTCATGATCGTGCTGCCGGTGGCGGTGCTCTTCTACACCTCGTTCGTGCCCTATTCGATGGTGCCCAGCGCGCATGCCTTCTCGCTGATGAGCTTCAAGCACTGGATCGGCGTGCTCGAGGATCCGATCTCCATCCTGGCATTGCGCAACAGCATCTTCCTCGGCGTCGCCGGGGCGACGCTGGGCGTGCTGCTGTCGATCTTCGTGGCCTACGCGATCGTCAAGGTCAAGACGCGCGCGGCGGGCGTGCTGGAATCGCTGTCCTTCCTGTCCTTCTCCTTTCCCGGCATCGTGATCGGTGTGGGGTTCATGTGGTTCTTCGTGCAGACCCCCCTCTACGCCACGCTGACCGCGCTGCTGATCGGCTACATCGCGACCTACCTGCCGTATGGCATACGGCCGCTGGCGAGCGCCTTCGTGCAACTGCACTCCCATCTCGAGGAGTCGTCGCTCGTCTGCGGCGCCAGTCCGGCTACGACGATGCGCCGCATCATCGTCCCGCTGCTGATCCCGGGCATCGTCTCGGCGTGGATCCTGATGGCGTCGATGTTCCTGCGCGAGCTCACGTTGTCGGTGGTGTTGTCGCGGCCGGGCACCGAGGTGCTGGCAGTGCAGATCCTGCGCTACGCCGACGACGGGTTGTGGGGCAAGCTGTCGGCCCTCGGCATCATCATGATCGTCATCTCGACGGCACTCGTGATCCTGGCCACGCGCGTCGGCGCGCGCTTCAAGGCGGCGGGGCTGCCGGCGGGGTAGGCGCGACCTCCGGCCCGCTTCCGGGGAAAAGCCACGATCGAGACGGATCTGCGGCCCGGCAGGCACAAGCGCAAATGAGAGCGGCCGCTCGAAAGCGGCCGCTGGCGTCATCAGGTGTGAAGGCAAGCTTCACTTCGTCGTCTTGAAAGCCCTTCGCATTTGCCCTCGGGCGTATTGCGTCGCTATCCTCGGATGGCTCCTCGGTGTGCGAACAGGAGTTTTTCGAGACTTCGATTCAGGTTGATGACGACTCCATTATTGGAGGGGGTCGATCGCGCCGCCAGTACGGCAGCACCGATTCTGCTATCGGACGAATCCTACGTTCGTCAACAGGTTGTCCACCGCCATCTCGCGACGGATGTCCACCGGCCAGACGTCCGGTCCCCGCACGCCGCGCCCGTCTTCGCCGTTCGGCGCCGCGGTGCGCGATAGGAAGATCGCGCATGACATAGAATCCGTGGCTCTTACGCGATAGGCTCGAGCTCATGTCCGTTTCCGCCACCGCCGTGCAGGAGCTCGCCCCGTCCGGCGTGCTGCGCGTCGCCATCAACTATGGCAATCCGGTGCTTGCGCGACGCGATCCGGGCGACGTTCCCGGCGGCATCTCGGCCGACCTCGCGCGCGAGCTCGCGCACCGGCTCGGCGTGCCGATTTCCTATGTCATCTACGAGCAGGCCGGCCCGGTGTTCGCCGGCTTCGAATCGGATGCCTGGGACGTGTGCTTCATGGCGATCGAGCCCGTGCGCGCGGCCAAGCTCGCCTTCACGGCACCGTACGTGCTGATCGAAGGTGTGTATGCAGTACCGGCGGCGGCTGCGGTGACGCAGGCCAAGGACGTCGATCGCGAGGGCGCGCGCATCGGTGTGGTGCAGGGCAGCGCCTACGACCTCTTCCTCACGCGCGTGCTCGCGCATGCCTCGCTCGTGCGCGTGCCGGGCGCCGCCGCGGTGCCCGAGCTCCTGCGCGATGGCGAGGTCGACGCGGTGGCAGGGGTCAAGCCGCAGGTCGAGGGCATCGTGCGCACGGTGCCCGGCACGCGCCTCCTGCCCGACGCCTTCATGACGATCCGCCAGGCGATGGCCACCGCGCGCACGCGGGAGGCGGGTGCGGCGTACCTCGCCGCGTTCATCGACGACGTGAAGGCAAGCGGACTCGTGCGCGAGCTCTTCGCGCGCAACGGCGTCACGGGCGGAACGCTTGCGCCGTGAGGACCCCGGGTGGAGAGTGGTCGTGAGCGCGAAGGGCCGCCCCGAGCGCGAACGAGCCCCGCAGCGCGCAGCGCGAAGGGAAAGCCAATGACCACGGAGGCGTCCGCCAACCGCCTCGATCGCGCCGTCGATCCCGTCCGCGACCACATGCTCGGCCCGCGTG
>CAZUGY010000038.1:0-1758 GCA_964620265.1 uncultured Alcaligenaceae bacterium | reverse complement strand
AACCGCCTCGATCGCGCCGTCGATCCCGTCCGCGACCACATGCTCGGCCCGCGTGCGGGCGACATGACGCTCGTCGAGTACGGCAGCTACGCGTGTCCGTATTGCCGCGCCGCCAACGAGGAGATCGCGCGGTTGCGCGACCGCTTCGGCGACCGCCTGCGCTACGTGTTCCGCCAGCGTCCGATCACCGGCAGCGACATCGCACGCCGTGCCGCCGACATCGCCGAATCGGCGCCCACCGAGGAGATCTTCTGGGACGCGCACGTCAAGCTCATGACGCGCTCGGCCACGCTTACGGAAGACGATCTCGCCGCGGTCGCCGGTGAGCTCGGCGTGGCCGGCGACGACGGCACGCGCAAGGGCCGTGAGCGCGTCGAGGACGATATCGCGAGCTCGCGTGCGAGCGGCGTGCGCGTGACGCCTACCTTCTTCATCAACGGCCGCCGCTACGACGGCCCGTGGGACGAGGCGTCGCTGTCCGAGGCGATGCTGGGCTCGCTCGGCCACCGCGTGCATTCGGCGGCGGTGGATTTCGCGAGCTGGGCGCCGTCCACCGGCGTGCTGCTGCTCCTGATGTCGCTCGTGGCGGTGGCGCTCGTCAACTCGCCTGCCGGCCCGGCGTTCGCGGCGTTCTGGGAAACACCGCTGGGCCTCGGTTTTGGCGACGGCGCCTTCCGCATGTCGCTCACGCATTGGGTGAACGACGCGCTCCTCACCCTCTTCTTCCTGCTCGTGGGCCTCGAGATCAAGCGCGAGTTCACCGTGGGGCGCCTTGCCAACCCCAAGCTTGCCGCATTCCCGATCGCCGCCGCGATCGGCGGCATGGCGGTGCCCGCCGCGTTGTACGCGCTGGTGATCCCGTCTGGCGCATGGAGCCACGGCTGGGGCATCCCGATGGCCACCGACACGGCATTCGCCGTCGCGCTCATCGTGATGCTCGGTCGGCGCGTGCCGATCGAGCTGCGCGTGTTCCTCACCGCGGCATCGATCGTCGACGACATCGGCGCGATCGTGGTGGTGGCGCTCTTCTACTCGAGCGCGCTGCACTGGGGCTATCTCGCTGCCGCAGGGGCGATCGTGGGCGCGCTCGCGCTGCTCAATCGCTGGGGCGTGTATCGCCCGATGCCTTACGTGCTATTGGGCATCGCCTTGTGGATCTGCGTGCATGCGGGCGGCCTGCACGCCACGCTCGCGGGCGTGCTGCTCGCGCTCTTCATCCCCACGCGGCCGCCGCCGAACCTCAATGCCCTGGTGGCGCAGGCCAATGCGGTGCTGGCGGCGGAAGCCGTGCGTGGGCACGAAGTGTTGCGGCACGGGCCCTCTGCACCTGCATTGCGCGCGCTCGATGCGATCCACGATCGGCTCGAATCGCCTGCCGATCGCACGCTGCGCGCCATCGAGCCGTGGTCGAGCTACGTGGTACTGCCGATCTTCGCGCTGTGCAATGCGGGCGTGGCATTGTCGGCCGGCGTGATCGCGGGCCACGAGCCGCTGCTTGCAGCCATCGCGGTGGGGCTCGTCGTGGGCAAGCCACTGGGGTTCGTGGTGCTGCCGGCGCTTGCGGTGTGGGCGGGGATCGCGGTCAAGCCCGCGGGTTACTCGTGGCGGCAGCTCCTGGGCGCCGGCGCGCTGGCGGGCATCGGCTTCACGATGTCGCTCTTCATCGCGGGCCAGGCGATGCCCACGCCGGATGACTTCTCCGCGGCCAAGATCGCCGTGTTCGCGGCATCGATCCTGTCGGCGGTATTGGGCGTGGCG
>CAZUGY010000037.1:23314-28403 GCA_964620265.1 uncultured Alcaligenaceae bacterium | reverse complement strand
GGCCCAGGCGCGTGGCCACCTCGCCGTCGTGCGCCACGCCATTGCGTCCGAGGTAAGGCTCGTTGGGACGCAGCCACAGCGTATAACCAAACGTCGCGGCATATTGCATCGCGCGGCGCAGGATCTCGGTGTCGGCGAGCGCCACGTCCGCCTGCGAGAACGCGACGCAACCTGCTTCGGTGAGCTCGCCCATCTCGGTGAGGGCCGTCCCCTTCAGGCCGACGGTGAGCGCACCCACCGGGAAGACGTGCGCGAGGTTCAGCATGCGCGCGCGGTGCTTCAGCATCTCCACGAGGCCCGGCTCGTCGAGCGGCGGATCGGTATCCGGCGGACACGCGAGGCTCGTGACGCCTCCGGCCACCGCGGCGGCCATCTCGGACTCGAGCGTCGCCCTGTATTCGAAGCCCGGCTCGCGCAGGCGCACCGCGATGTCCACGAGGCCAGGCGCCACCACGAGGCCGCGCGCGTCGATGGTGCGGTCGGCCTTGAAGCCGGGAGGCGCAGCACCGACCGCGGCGATGCGGCCGTCGGCGACGTAGACCGCGGCTTCCTGCTCGCCGGTCGCGCCATCGACCACGCGCCCGTGCAGAATCTCGATCCTCATCGGGCCCCCGCGATGATGCTCATCACCGCCATGCGCGCGGCGATGCCGAAGGTCACCTGCGGCAGGATCACCGAGCGCTCGCCGTCGGCCACCGGCGAGTCGATCTCCACGCCGCGATTCATGGGCCCCGGATGCATCACGATGGCATCGGGCCTGGCGAGCGCCAGCTTGTCGAGGGTGAGCCCGTAGCTCTTGAAGAACTCGCCGGCCGACGGCAGCAGCGTGCCGTTCATGCGCTCGTTCTGCAGGCGCAGCATCACCACCACGTCGCAGCCGCGCAGGCCCTCGCGCATGTCGTGGAACACGCGCACGCCCATCGCCTCGGCGCGCGTCGGCAGCAGCGTTTGCGGCCCGATCACGCGCACCTCGGGCGTGCCGAGCGTGGTGAGGCCGTGGATCAGCGAGCGCGCCACGCGCGAGTGCAGCACGTCGCCCACGATGGCCACGGTGAGGTTGTGGAAGTCCTGCTTGTAGTGGCGGATCGTGTAGAGGTCGAGCAGGCCCTGCGTCGGATGCGCATGGCGGCCGTCGCCGGCATTGACCACGTGCACGTGGGTGCGACCGAGGCGGTTGAGGTGCTCGGCGATGAGATGCGGCGCGCCCGACTGCGAGTGGCGCACCACGAACACGTCGGCATCCATCGCCACGAGATTGTCGACGGTGTCGAGGAGCGTCTCGCCCTTGCTGGTGGACGATGCGCCGATGTTCAGGTTGATCACATCGGCCGACAGCCGCTTGGCCGCGATCTCGAACGTGGTGCGCGTGCGCGTGGAGTTCTCGAAGAAGAGGTTGAATACCGCCTTGCCGCGCAGGAGCGGCACCTTCTTGACCTCGCGCTCGGCGATCGATACGAAGGGCTCCGCCGTGTCGAGGATGTCGACGATCACGTCGCGCGGCAGCCCCTCGAGTGTCAGCAGGTGGGTGAGCTCGCCATGGGCATTGAGTTGCGGATTGCGCATCAGCTCATCTGCTCCACCGCGAGTGCCAGGATGCCCTCGTCGCGCGACAGCACGATGGAGAGCTCTCGCGCCACGGCGACGCGCGCGCCGCAATACGTGGGCTCGATCGGCAGCTCGCGGCCGCCGCGGTCGACGAGCACCGCGAGCTCGATGCGCGCGGGCCGGCCGAAGTCGAAGAGCTCGTTCACCGCCGCGCGCACGCTGCGCCCGGTGTAGAGCACGTCGTCCACGAGCACGATGGTGGCGCCGTTCACGTCGAAGGGCAGCGAGGTGCGCTTGCTGCCGCCCTTCAAGCCCGTGCGCGAGTAGTCGTCGCGATAGAAGGACACGTCGATGAAGCCCACCGGATGGTTCCCCGGCACGAGCGCGGGCAGCCGCTCGGCGAGCCACGCGCCGCCGGAATAGATGCCCACGAACGCGGCATCGTGCGCGACGGCGCCGCGCATGCGCTCGGCGAGCGCCAGCAGCGCGCCTTCCGCGTCGGGAAGGCTTTCACTGGCGGGCATCGAGCCACCCCTGCAGGATGAGTTGCGCGGCCACGGCGTCGCGCGTGGCGCGTCCGGCGCGGCCCGCGCGGCGCGCATCGAGCTCGCCCTGCGCGAGCTGCGTCGTATGGCGCTCGTCGGCGTGCTCCACCGGAATGCCGGCGCGCGTCGCGAGCTCGCGCGCGAAGGCGCTCGCGCGACGGGTCATGGCGTGCGGGGTGCCGTCGGCGTGGACGGGAATGCCGACCACGATGCGATCGGGCTGCCATTGCGCGACGAGTGCCAACACCTGGGCGAAGCGATCCGCGTCCGTCGCGGCTTCGAGCGTGGCGAGCGGCTGCGCGCTGCCGGTGAGCGTGTTGCCCACGGCCGCCCCGATCCGTCGCGTGCCGAAGTCGAAGGCAAGCACGGTGAGCGGCGCAGTCGCGGGCGGGGACACGAGGCGGATGCGCGCGACGCTCGCGCGTCAGGCGTGCCCGACGTCCTCGGACAAGCGGGAGTAGTCGATGCCCAGGCGCCGCATCGCCGCGGGCAGGCGCGCTTCCGCGGGCATCGAGAACAGGAGATCGGGATCGGCCTCGACGGTGAGCCACGCATTCTGCGCGAGCTCCTCCTCGAGCTGGCCCGCCGACCAGCCGGCATAGCCCAGCGACACCAGCACTTCGTCCGGCCCCTGGCCGGCGCCGAGCGCCTCGAGCACGTCCTTGCTCGTGGTGAGCCCGAGGTCGTCGCTGATGGCGAGCGTGGAGGTCCAGTTGCCGAGCGGACGGTGCAGCACGAAGCCGCGGTCGACCTGCACCGGACCGCCGTAGTGGATGGGTGCGGCGCGCAGCGCCGCATCTTCCAGGGGCACCTCGATCTGCTCGAAGAGCGTCGCCAGCGTCATGTCGACCGGCCGGTTGACCACGAGCCCCAGGGCGCTGTCCTCGTTGTGACTGCAGACGTAGATCAGCGTGTGCGCGAAATTGGGATCCACCATGGCAGGCATGGCGATCAGGAAGTGATGGGTGAGGTTCACGAGGCGCGCGCCGATTCGAGACATTGTAAACGGTCCGCGGAACCGGCTACAACGAACGGTGCAAACGGCGCGCGAGCGTCTCCTCAGGTGTCGTCCTCGTGCCGGCGATGCTTCGCATGCTCGGCGACCAGCTGCTGCTGCAGCGTGGGCGGCGCCTGCTCGTAATGCGACAGCGCCATGGTCCAGGCGCCCTGTCCGCCGGTGATCGACTTCAGGCGCGCCGCATAGCCGTCGAGCTCGGCCAGGGGTGCCAACCCGATCACCGCCAGCGAGCCCGCCTGCAGGGTGCGCGTGCCCGTCACCTGGCCGCGCCGCGACGAGAGATCCCCCGCGACGTCGCCCATGCTCGCGGCGGGACAGTTGATCTCCACGCTCACCAGCGGCTCCAGCACGATCGCCTTCGCCTTGCCGATCGCATCGAGAAAGGCCTTGCGGCCCGCGGCGATGAAGGCGACCTCCTTCGAGTCCACCGGATGGAACTTGCCGTCGTACACGTTCACGCGCACGTCCTGCAGCGGAAAGCCCGCCAGCGGTCCCGCCGCAAGCACCTGCTCCACCCCCTTCTGCACCGCGGGGATGAGCGACGTGGGGATCGCGCCGCCCTTCACCGTGTTGACGAACTCGAAGCCCGTGCCGCGCGCCAGCGGCTCCACGCGCAGGTACACCTCGCCGAACTGCCCTGCGCCGCCGGTCTGCTTCTTGTGGCGATGATGGCCTTCCGCGGGGGCGGTGATCGTCTCGCGATACGGGATGCGCGGCGGCCGCGTGCTCACCTCGAGCTTGAACTGGGTGGCCATGCGCTCCAGCACCGAGCGCAGGTGGAGCTCGCCCAGTCCCCACAGCACGGTCTCGTTGAGGTTGGTGTCGTGCTCGACCTTGAGCGTGGGGTCCTCCGCCGTCATGCGCGCGAGCACCTCGGAGATGCGTCCCTCGTCGCCGCGGCGCTTGGGCTCGATCGCCACGCCGTGCATGGGCGTGGGGAAGGCGAGCGGCTCCATGCGGATGTGGTCCTCGTCGTGCGAGTCGTGCAGCACGCAGTCGAAGGCGATCTCGTCGACCTTGGCCACGGCCGCGAGATCGCCCGGCACCGCGCTGTCGATTTCGACGTGCTTGCCTCCCTGCAGCATGAACAGATGCCCGACCTTGAACGGCTTGCGGCCGTCGCCCACGAAGAGCTGCGTGTCGCGCGTGACGGTGCCCTGGTGCACGCGGAAGAGGCCGAGCTTCCCCACGAAGGGATCCATGACGACCTTGAACACGTGCGCGAGCACGTGCTTGCCGGGATCGGGCTCGGAGTGGAACCCCGTCGCATCCTCGCCCTCGCCCCGGAGGAAGCGCGGCGGATTGCCCTCGGCGGGATTGGGCAGGAGCTTCACGAACACGTCGAGGAGCTCGGCCACACCCGCGCCCGTGCGCGCCGACACGAAGCACACGGGCACGAGGTGTCCTTCGCGCAGCGCCTTCTCGAAGGGTGCGTGCAGTTGTGCCGGCTCGACCTCGCCCTGCTCGAGGTAGAGCGACATCAAGGCCTCGTCGACTTCCACGACCTGGTCCACGAGCGCGCGATGCGCATCGGCCACCGACGAGAAGTCCGCCTCGCCCGCCGGATTGAAGAAGCAGTCGACCACGCGAGCGCCACCGTCCGCCGGCAGGTTGATCGGCAGGCACTCCTTGCCGAAGGCGGCCTGGATCGCCGCGAGCACGCCCGCGGGATCGGCATTCTCGCCGTCGATCCGGTTCACGATCACGAGACGGCACAGCTGCCGCTCCGCCGCCCACGCCATCATGCGCGACGTGATCATCTCGATGCCGGCCTGCGCATTGACGACCACGGCCGCGGTCTCCACCGCGTCGAGCGCCTCGATGGACTGACCGATGAAGTCGGGAAAGCCCGGCGTGTCGATCAGGTGGATGCGCGCATCGGGTGTATCGCAGTGAAGCAGCGAGGCGCGCAGCGAGTGGCGATATTGCTTCTCGAGCGGGTCGAAGTCGGAGGCCGTGGTGCCACGCTCCACGCTGCCGG
>CAZUGY010000037.1:0-23214 GCA_964620265.1 uncultured Alcaligenaceae bacterium | reverse complement strand
TGCTTCTCGAGCGGGTCGAAGTCGGAGGCCGTGGTGCCACGCTCCACGCTGCCGGCCACGGGAAGCGCACCGCTGCGCACCAGCAGCGCCTCCGCCAGCGTGGTCTTGCCCGACGCGCCGTGACCCACCAGCGCGACCGTGCGGATGTGCCCCGTGTCATAGCCCGCCATTGTCCCTCCTCGTCGAAACGGCTGGATTCGAAGGGCCGCATCGCATGCCCCCGTCGGCCAATCTAGCGCATTTCGACGTGCCGCGCGTCATGCGGCGCAGCAGGAGCGGCTCGACACCGCCGGGATCAGAGCATGGCGGCGCCGGTCATCTCGCGCAGATGACGGAGGAGCTCGTCCTCCTGGTAGGGCTTGCCGAGGAACAGGTCCACGCCGAGCTCGGCGGCGCGGTTCCGGTGCTTCTCCGCCGTGCGCGACGTGATCATGATGATGGGGATGCCCTGGTACCTGGCATCGCCCTTGATGGTCTTGGCGAATTCGAAGCCGTCCATGCGCGGCATCTCGATGTCGAGCAGGATGACGTCGGGCACCTGCTCCGCGAGCACCTGCAGGGCATCCACGCCGTCGCGCGCGGTGGACACGGCGAAGCCCTCGCGCGTGAGCGTCCGGCTCGTGATCTTGCGCACCGTGAGCGAGTCGTCGACGATCATCACCAGCGGCTGCGTGGACACGGGAGCCACCGGCGCACGCGGCCGGTCCGCGGGCGCGCGTTCCTCGCCGTGCGCCTGGGCCCTGGGCACGTCGGCGCGCGCGGCGAGCAGCACGGGATTGATGATGAGCACGATCTCGCCGGTGCCGAGCACGGTCGCCCCCGAGATGCCGGACACGCGGGCGAGCTGCGGCCCGATGTTCTTCACCACGAGCTCCTGGTTGCCCACCATCTCGTCGACGTGGATCGCAGCAAAGCTCTGCCCGCTGCGTACCAGGAGGATCGGGTTGTAGCGCCTGGTCTCGGGGTTGTGCGCGGTATCGCCCAGCAGCCGCGGCAGGTAGTGGAACGGGTACGACTTCCCCTGCCACTCCACCTTGCGCTCGATGTACATGTCGAGCAACGCCTGCGCCTTCACCTGCTGCACCTGCTCGACCATCGGCGCCGGCAGCGCCCACAGCCGCGCCCCCGCGCGCACGAGCACCGCCTGCGCGACCGCGAGGGTGAGCGGAAGCGTCAGCACGAAGCGCGAGCCCTTGCCCCGCTCCGACACGATCTCGACCCGGCCGCCCAGCGCGCCCACCTCGCTGCGCACCACGTCCATGCCGATGCCGCGGCCGGAGATCTGGGTGACTTTCGACGCGGTGGAGAAGCCCGGCGCGAAGAGGAAGTCGAGGACCTGCCGCTCGGTGGGCTGCGCATCGCCTTCGATGAGGCCCAGGCTGCGGGCGCGATCGGTCACGCGCGCAAGATCGACGCCGCCGCCATCGTCGGCGAGCTCGATCACGATTTCATTGCCCACCTGGCGCACGGTGAGGCGGATCTCGCCCGTTTCCGACTTGGCCGCTGCGCGGCGCGCCTCGCGCGACTCGATGCCGTGGTCGAGCGCATTGCGCAGCAGATGCTCGAGCGGGCCCACGAGCTTTTCCAGCACGGAGCGATCGAGCTCGACCTGGCCGCCCACGATCTCGAGGTTGGCGCGCTTGTCGAGCTCGCGCGCGGTGGCGCGCAGGATGCGATACAGCCGCTCCGACACGCTGCCGAAGGGCACGGTGCGGATCGCGAACAGCCGCTGCTGCACGTCGCGCGACAGCCGCGCCTGCGCGAGCAGCGCGGCATCGGCGTCGTCGATGTTCTTCAGCAGCGACTGCTGCACCGTGGAGACGTCGTTGATGCCTTCGGCCAGCGAGCGCGTGAGCTCCTGGAAGCGCGTATAGCGGTCGAACTCGAGCGGATCGAAGTCGGCGGCGTGCTCGAGCGTCTGCGACTGGATCTGCGATTCGGCCTGGATCTCGATCTCGCGCATCTGCGCGCGCAGGCGGATCACGCTGCTCGTGAGCTCGAGGAGGTTCGACTTCAGCGACCGCAGCTCGCCTTCCACGCGGGCGCGGGCGATCGCCACCTCGCCGGCCTCGTTGACGAGGCGGTCGATCACGTCGGCGCGCACGCGCAACTGCGCGCGGGCGCCTGCCTCGAGCTCGGGGACGGCGTCGGCACGGGCCGCGGCGGGCACCGGCAGCGACGCGGCTGCGGGCAGGTGCGGTGCGAGCGGCACCACCACCGGACGCTCCGCGACAGGCGAAGACGCCGCCACCGGCGCAGGGGCGACCGCATCCTCGGGTGGGGCCGCGACCCCGTCGTCGTATGCAGCTTCCGGCTCGTGCGCCTCCTCGCGGGCAAGCGCGGCGACCCAGGGCAGCGGCACGTCCACCCGCCCGCTGCGCAACGCATCGAGCACGAAGGCGATGTGATCGAGATCCTCGTCGAGCGCCTCGAACAGCGCGGGCGTGGCCGCGACCTCGCCCTCGCCGAGGCGGGACTCCATGAGGTGCACGAGCTGGCCCAGGCGCATCGCCCCGGCCATGCGCGCGCTTCCCTTGAACGTGTGCAATGTGCGCCGCAGCCCCGCCACGGTCGCGTCGACGCCCGGCGTCCGCCGCCACGCGCGCAACTCCTCGCCGGCCTGCGGGAAGAGCTCGGCGGCCTCGTCGAGGAAGACGGGCAGGACCTGCGCATCGACGTCGTCGCGAATGTCGGCGAGGGGATCGACCCGCGGCGCCGGCAGCACGGGCTCGGCATCGCGCGCGATCGACGGCGGCACGTCCGGCACGACCGGCGACACCAACGGCAGCGGTGTCGCGGTCACGGCAGCCGCCGGCGGCGTGACCTCGAGCGGGTCGCGCGAAGCGTCCTCCGCCGGGGCGGCGCTGGCCACCTCCGGCAGCTGGGACGCGACCTCGACGACCTCCACCACCGGGGCAACCTCCGCGCTGTCCGCGGGCACCTCGGACGCCACCGTGAGCGCCGGTGCGTCGGCAACCACAGGAACCTCGTCCTGCAATACCGGCTCGATGTCGTCGTCGAAGCCCGCGGCGAGGAGCGCTGCCGCCTCGGCATCCGCCGCCGGCACCGCCGCTTCCGTACGCAGCTCGTCGAGCTCGCGCTGGATCGCCTCGCCTTCGGCGACCTCGGACGCGGAGAAGGCCTGCCGCGCCTTCACGCGGGCGACGATTGTCTCGAGACCCGCCACGGCGCGGGCCAGGACCGGATACGCCGGGCTCGCCATCGGCGGACCCTTTTGCTCGAGCACCGTCAGCGTCTGCTCGAGCGCCTTGGCGGTGGCCGCCACCAGCGGGAACCCGCCCGTGCGATGGATCCCGCACAGGGTGTGGCTCGCCCGCACCATCGGCGCGCGCGGAACGGCGTGCGGATCGAACTGCAGCAGCGTGAGCTCGTGCGCGAGCGTGGCGAGGTGCTGGTCGGCCTCGTCGCACAGGATCTCCCACAACGAGCGCGAGAGCACGACGTCGCCGACGGCGATGTCGTCGGCATCCGCCGGTGACGCTGCGCCAGGCGTGGCGGCCGTGGGCGCATCGTGCGCGATGCCGGGAAACGGCAGGACGTCGGCATCCGGCGGCGCAGCCGCGGCTGCCGCATCCGGAATCGGGTCGCGGCGGGACACGACGTCGTTGTCGACCACGAGCTCCAGGGACGCCTCGCTGCCCGGCGCGTCGATCGCCGGAAGCGAACCGTCACCGGCGGGCGCGACAGCGTGGGTCGCAGGCGAGGCGTCGAGGTGCAGCACCTCGCCGTCGCCATGCAGCATGGGGATGTCGATGGTCTCGGTGAAGCCGTCGTGCACGTCCGTGATCGGCTCGATGCTGACTTCGCCACCCGCGCCCAGTTCCGGCAACTCGATCAAG
Source organism: uncultured Alcaligenaceae bacterium (assembly GCA_964620265.1). Classification (GTDB taxonomy): domain Bacteria; phylum Pseudomonadota; class Gammaproteobacteria; order Burkholderiales; family Casimicrobiaceae; genus VBCG01. Next base: position 19,354 of record CAZUGY010000037.1, on the reverse strand, counting down.
TCGAGTCCCGACGCCACCGGTGGCAGGGGCGCGGGCACGCTAGGGATCCGCCGATCCCCCGCCTCGGCCGGCGGGGCCTGCGCGGGCCGCGGCAGCTCGATCACGTTCGAAGGGGGCGTGCGCGCCTCCGGCTCGTGGCCGGGAAGCTCGCGCTCCACGGCCGCGAGCGCCGAGCGCAGGGGACGTGGATCGGCCAGCACGCGGCCCTCCTTCGTGAGCGCATCCACCCATTCGCGGAAGCTCTTGTGCGCGGCCTCCACCAGCGACGTGACGGCGGTGGTGACCGGGCGTTCTTCCTCGATCAGCTGGTTGAAGATGCGCTCCACCTCGTAGGCGTATTCGCCGAGCTCGGTGAGGCCCACCATGCGGCCGCTGCCCTTCAGCGTATGGAAGCCGCGGCGCACCACGCGCAGGGCCTCGCGGTCGCCCGGATTGACGAGCAGCGCCTCGTGGTTGCGCTTGATGCCGTCGAGCACTTCCGCAGCCTCGAAGAGGTAGATCTCGAGAAGCTCGCGGTCGAGCTCGCTCGCATCCGTGGCGAGCAGCCGCTGCGTCTCGTCGGAGATCTCCGGCGCGGGCGCGGCCGTCTCGGCGATCGCGCCGGCCGCGGCGGCCAGGCGCGCGGCGTCGCCGGCCTCGAGGTCCTTGATGATGCCCTGGACCTGCGCGACGAGATCCGCATCGCCGATGAGGTCCGCGTCGTCGCGAAGGCTCGCAAGCTTCTGCTGCAACGCCTCGCGTGCGGCCGCATCGGCGGGTGCCGCCTGCACTTCCTCGACCAGGCGAGGCAGCGCGGCGCGCAGCTCGGCCACCGCGGCCTCGACCGAATCGGCCTCCGACGGCGCGGGCGCCGGCGCCTCGCCCAGACGCCTGGCGATGAGCGGCGCGATCAGGCGATCGCGATCCGGACGCTGCTGCTCCACCGCCTCGATGTAGAAGCCGAGGCCCGACAGCGACTCGGCGAGGAGCTCGAGGTCCTCGTTGCTCACCGGCACCTCGGGATCGGCGTAGGTGGCGATCTGCTCCTCGCACAGGCCCAGCAGGCGATCGGCCTCCTCGAGGCCCAGGATGCGCAGCGCACCCCGGATCTGCATGCTGTCCTTGGCGAGCGTGGCGAGATCGGCGCGCTTGCCGTTGTCGCGGAAGAAGGCGTCGAGCACCTGCTCCATGTGCCGCAGGTTGACCTGGATCTCGCGCCCCACCTGCGCGAGCAGCACGCGCTCCTGCGCGCGCTTGCTCATCTCGTCGAGCATCGGCGCGCCGCCGCTGGTGGCCTCGCGGCCCTGGTGCACGGCATCGAGCCGCACCAGCATCGCGTCGACCTGTCTGGGGAAATCCGGCGACAGGCTCGAGTAGTTCTCGAACGCGCTTTCCGCCAGCAACAGGGCGGTGGCGTATTCCATCGCCATCGGCTCGGACACACCGGCCGACGGCATGCGGTCGAGGCGCTCCACGAGCGCCGCGGTGAGCTTCATCAGCGCGCCGTTGTGGATGTCGGCGGCCTTCGCATGCACCGAGGCGAGCGTCTGCTTCAGCTTGGGCAGGTTCTCGGCGCGGCCCGACGCCGCCTTGAGCCACGCATCCTTGGCGCCGGCGAGCTGCTCCCGCGCCTCGCGCAGGATGGGCTGGAGGCGCACGACGTCGGCCGACAGCACTTCCGCGGAGGGAATGAGGCCGGAGAGCTTGAACGCGCGCTGCACGGCCTGCACCTGCGGCCCCACCGGCGCGCAGATGGCCACGAAGTACAGCACCTCGCGGCGCAGGCGATCGGCGACCTTGGCGCTCCCTTCGCCCACGCGGCGGATCTGCAGGTCGATGCGCGCCGTGAGCTGCTTCACGCCGAAGCCGGAGTCGAGGCCCTTCTCGACCAGCCCCTCGAGCAGCGCGCCCACCGTCCACCAGAAGGCGCGCAAGCTGCCCTGCGTCGTCACGTCCTCGATGCTCGTGACGGCATCGCGCATCATCGCGGCGCCCGCCTCGTCGCCGCGCAGCCAGGCGAGGAGGCCGCGCTGGTAGAGGCGGCGCTGCTTGATGATGTGCGACGGCAGCCGGTTGGGCGGGATCACGTCGCGGTGCGACAGCCGCGGCGCGCGCGGCGACAGGTCGGGATAGAAGAGGTCCGTCGGCGCCGCGGCCTTCACGCCGCGCGCGACCTGCATCGCCTCGTATTCGGGATAGAGCTTGAGCGGGACGGGTGCCGCGCCGTTGACGAGCTCGTCGAGGAAGATCTTGAGCTTGCGGCAGGCGCGGTCGATCACGTCGCAGCTCGCGGCCGCCTCCTGCGGCGGCAGCTCCTCGAGCCGCGCCAGTTGCCGCTCGAGCTCGTCGGTGAACGCCACCACCGCGTCGAGCCCCACCATCTGGATCGCCCCCGCCGCCTGGTGGACGTGCGAGCGCGCGTGCTTGAGCGCGTTGCCCTCCGTGGGCGCCGCCCTGAACTGGGCGAGCGCTTCGAGGCCGCGCGTGAGCGCCTGGTCGATCTCGCCCTGCACCCACGACAGCGGGCCGAGGTCGAACTCCTGGGTGGTATCAGTCGACATGGAGCAGCCTCAGCAACTTTCGCGCCCGGGATTGCCGGCCGTGGACACTAGACCTTGAAGCCGGCCACGGAAGACCGCAGCTCCTGCGCGAGCTTCGTCAACTGTCCGATCGACACGTTCGTCTGCTTCGTGCCCTCGGTCGTCTCCTCCGTGATCTTGAGGATGCCCTGCATGCCGCGCGTCACGTCGGTGACCGACGTCGACTGCATCTGCGTCTGCGTGGAGATCCGCGAGATGAGCTCCGCGAGGTCGCGCGACACGTTCTGGATCTCGGTCAGCGCCTGGCCCGCGGCGTCGGAGAGCTTGGTCCCTTCCACCACGCCGACGGTCGACTTCTCCATGGCGGCCACGGCGTCCTGCGTGTCCGCCTGAATGGTCTTCACGATCGCCTCGATCTGCTTCGTGGCCTCGCCCGAGCGTTCGGCCAGGCGCTGCACTTCTTCCGCCACCACCGTGAAGCCGCGGCCCGCCTCGCCGGCGGAGGCCGCCTGGATCGCGGCGTTCAACGCCAGCACGTTCGTCTGTTCCGTGATGTCGGAGATGAGCTCCACGATCTCGCCGATCTCCATCGACGACTCGCCGAGGCGCTTGATCCGCTTGGACGTGTCCTGGATCTGCGTGCGGATCTCGTTCATGCCCGCGATCTGGTTCTGCACCACGGTGCCGCCCTTTTCGGCGGCGGTGAGCGACTGCTGGGCGACCTTTGCGGACTGGTTGGCGGTCTGCGACACCTCGTTGATCGACTGCGCCATCTGCAGGACCGACGCCGACGCCTGCTGGATCTCGCGGTTCTGCCGCTGCGAGGCTTCATAGAGGCGGTTCGAGATGGCCTGCGTCTCCTGCGTGGCCTTGGTCACCTGGTCCGTCGCCGAGTTGATGCCGCGCACCAGCGTGCGCAGCTCCTCGATGGTGAAGTTGATGGAGTCGGCGATGGCGCCCGTCACGTCCTCGGTCACCGAGGCCTGCACCGTGAGGTCGCCGTCGGCGAGGTTCCCCATCTCGTTCAGCAGCCGGAGGATCGCCTCCTGGTTGCGCTTGTTCTCGCCTTCGCTGTCCATCGCGCGCACCCGGGCGTCGTCGAGGAACACCTTGCCGAGCAGCACGAGCGATGCGAGGGCGAGGACGGCGAACACGATGGCCGCCACGAGGGTCCACGCCCGCAGCGTGCTGAGCTCGTAGGCCTCCGTGAGCCGGGTGGTATCGGCGAGCAGCCCGTCGGACTCCGTGTTGATGCTCCGTGCGGCCTGCTTGGCCACCACGAGGCGCGGCATGTTGGTGAGGATGGTGGCGGTACCCGCCTCGTAGGCCGTGAAGCGCTTCTGCAGCTCGGCCAGCGTGGCGCGCGCCTCCTCGCTGCGCACCGCGGGCAGGCGCAACGTGTCGCTGCCGCGGAGGAGGCCCGCCATGATGTCGCGGAACGTGCCGCTGTCCTTGCCCAGCAGGAACGCGACCTCGGGATCGATCTCGTCCGACGCGGCCAGCGCGTTGGCGTTCTTGGCGATGCGCTGGGACAGCACCGAAAGCTGGTTCGCGAAGTCGATCTCGCGCAGCGAGCCGCCCGACTGCGCGATCTGCGCGGCGGCCTGCTGCGAGAGGTCGAGCAGCACGTTGTTGCCGACATTGAGCGCTTCGAGCCCCTTCGCCAGCGACGTCAGGCTCGACTCGTTCTGCACGAGATCGCTGGCCGCCCGGTCCACGCGCTCCCAGCGTGCCTTCACCTCGCCCAGCAGCTGCGTGATGGCGAGGTCGTTCGGCACGTCGAGGCTCACACCGCGGGAGTTGCCGCCCGTCATGAGGGCATCGAGGTCGGTCTTGAACCGGTCGCGACTGTCCTTCACCGCCGCGAAGCCCGAAGCCTGCCCCTGGGCCGCCAGGGCGCTGCCCCGTGCCAGGCGTTGCGAGAGCATCTGCATCTCGGTGGCCGTGGCCGACGCCGCCGAGGTCTGGGTCGACTGCCGCGTATCGAGAAACACCATGAGCGCGGCCAGCAGCAGGAACGCGACCATGAGCAGGCCCAGCGTCTGGAACTGCTTGACGACGCTGAGGTGGCCGATGAAGGGGAGCCGCCGCGGCTGCACCGTGGGCGTGGTGCCGGCGCGCAACTGGTCCATGATCGTGACCGTGCCGAGCGGATCGTAGCTGGCCTCCGCCGCACCGCCCGCCATCTTGACCTGGGTGGTGGGCATGTCGAGGTCCGCGTCGAAGTCCTTGGCCTTGTCGCCGCCGAAGAGCTTGCCGAATTTGAGTGCCATGGTGCGTTGTCTCCCGGTCCGCCGGCCCGTTGCAGGGCGCCGCGCGACCTTTCTCCCTAAAGTCCCACCTGCAGGAATGCCGGATCGCGTGCGAGCAACGCGAGATCGATCTCCTGCCACGCATGGCCGTCACCGTCCATCCAGCGCTGGCCATACCAGCCCGGCGCACCTTGCGGCGGAGCCGCAGGCGCCAGTTCCGAAACGTTGCGCAGGCCCAGCACGCGCGTCACCACGAGGCCTGCATTGATGTCGCCCGCCCGCGGCCCGAAGAGCACGAGCCGCGATTGACCGCCGCCGGGTGGATCGTCGCGACCCAGGAACCGCCCGAAGTCGACGACGCTGTACAGATTGCCGCGGATGTTGGACACGCCGAGGTACCACGGCTTGGTGAGCGGCACGGGCACGATCTCGGGCAGCGCCAGGACCTCGCCGGCATCGGCCAGGCGGATGAGCCACCGCTCGTCGCCGCAGGCGAGCCCCAGGCGCGAGGACTCCACCTGCGCGGCCGTCTTGGTGGCCAGACGCTGCGCGAGCTCCTGCTGGAACGTGCGGAGGTCGAGCTTCGCGGCGCGGGCCATGGTCCTGTCGTCGGGTCCGGAACGGTGCGCTCAGCCGAGGGCGGCGATCTTCTCGAGGAGCTCGTCGCGATTGACGGGCTTCACGATGTAGTCGCGGGCACCCTGCCGCATGCCCCAGATCTTGTCCGTCTCCTGGCTCTTGGACGTGCACAGGATGATCGGGATCGTGCGGGTCTCGGGATCGCGGCTGATGGCGCGCGTGGCCTGGAAGCCATTGAGCCCCGGCATCACCACGTCCATCACGATGAGGTCGGGCTTCAGGAGCTTGGCCTTCTGGATCGCGTCCTCGCCGTTGTCGCTGGCCACGACCTCGTAGCCCGACTTCGTGAGCATGTCGTTCAGCACGTGCCGCTCGGTGGGCGAATCGTCCACGATCAGGATGCGCTTGCCGCCCGTCCTGGCCGACTTGCGCGAGCCCACGACCTCGGCCGCCGTCACGGGCGTACGCGTTTCCTCTGCACCCTTGTTGCTGTTTTGCACTGCGCTTCCCCTGCTCGTGTATCGCGAAAATTCGGCCGGCGCGCCGCCGCCTGCATGGCAACGGCGCCGATGTCCCCTGCTACGCCGCCGCCCGGTTGAGATGCGCCGCCACCGCCTTCAGCAGGCTTTCCTTGGTGAACGGCTTGGTGAGGTACTGGTCGGAACCCACCATCCGGCCACGCGCCCGGTCGAACAGGCCGTCCTTGGACGAGAGCATCACGACCGGCGTATCGCGGAACTGCGTGTTCTTCTTGATGAGGGCACACGTCTGGTAGCCGTCCAGGCGCGGCATCATGATGTCCACGAACACGACCTGCGGATGGTGGTCGGCGATCTTCGCCAGCGCATCGAAGCCGTCTTCGGCGAGGATGACCGTACACCCTGCCTGCAGCAGGAAGATCTCGGCGCTGCGGCGGATCGTGTTCGAGTCATCGATCACCATCACCTTGGCACCCTGCAAAGGGTTCTGCTCTGCCACTGTCGTCCCACTCCTTCCACCCCTGTAGGGCCGCCTTCGCGGCACAACCGGCCGTAACCCCACATGACGTGAACGGTCGGCCCGACGCCTGACACCGGGCGATCCGAGGTTGTGGTGTTCAAGTCTGCCACGGCGCCGGCCCATTGCCTAGAGCATAAAGCTTGCCGGAATAGCCCCGTCGGGACAAAAAAGTGGCAAAAGCAACATGGCGGCAAATTTCGCCTGCGCGAAGTGCCGCCGCGCGGCATTCAATGCCGCGGTCCGGCGCCGCACGACGCCGGTCAGCGCCCGAGGAACATGCGATACGCCGGATTGGCGGTTTCGTCGACGAAGGAATAGCCAAGACGCGCGAGAAAACGTCTGAATTCGACCTTGTCCGTGGGGGGAACCTGCATTCCCACCAGCACCCGCCCATAGTCGGCGCCATGGTTGCGGTAGTGGAAGAGGGTGATGTTCCAGCCCGCATTCATGCTGTCCAGGAAGCGCATGAGCGCCCCCGGCCGCTCCGGGAACTCGAAGCGGTACAGCGTCTCGTGCAGGGCACTGGGGGCGTGCCCGCCCACGAGGTGGCGCACATGCAGCTTGGCCATCTCGTTGTCGGACAGGTCGGAGGCCTCGATGCGATGCGCGCGCAACTGGGCGAGCAGCTCCGCCTTGGCCTTGCGCCCCGCCACCTCGATGCCCACGAACAGGTGCGCCTTCGAGGGATCGGCGTAGCGGTAGTTGAACTCCGTCACGCTGCGGTTGCCGAGCAGCGCGCAGAACCGGCGGAAGCTCCCGCGCTCCTCGGGGATCGTCACCGCGAAGATCGCCTCGCGTGCCTCGCCCAGCTCCGCGCGCTCGGCCACGAAGCGCAGGCGGTCGAAGTTCATGTTGGCGCCGCAGGCGATCGCCGCGAACGTGCGTCCCTGCGCGCGATGCTTCTCGCTCCATGCCTTGATGCCCGCGACGGCGAGCGCCCCGGCCGGCTCCAGGATCGAGCGCGTGTCCTCGAAGACGTCCTTGATGGCGGCGCAGGTGGCATCCGTGTCCACCGTGATCATCCCGTCGACCAGATCGCGCGCGAGGCGGAAGGTTTCGCGGCCCACCTGCTTCACCGCGACGCCGTCGGCGAACAGGCCCACGTGCGGCAGTCGCACGCGCCGGCCGGCGGCGAGCGAGCGCGTCATCGCATCGGAGTCCACCGGCTGCACGCCGATCACCTTCACCTGCGGACGCACGCGCTTCACGTAGGCGGCGATCCCCGCGATGAGCCCGCCGCCGCCCACCGCCACGAAGATCGCATCGAGCGGACCCGGGCACTGGCGCAGGATCTCCATGCCGATGGTGCCCTGTCCGGCGATCACGTCGGGATCGTCGTAGGGATGCACGAAGGTGGCACCGGACTTCTTCTGCCGCCGCTGTGCCTCGTCGTAGGCGTCCGAATACGAGTCGCCATGCAGGAGCACCTTGGCGCCGCGCGCCTCCACGGCCGCGATCTTGATGTGCGGCGTGGTGACGGGCATCACGATCGTGGCGGCGCACCCCAACCGTTGCGCCGCGAGCGCCACGCCCTGCGCATGGTTGCCGGCGGAGGCCGCGATCACGCCACGCGCACGCTCGGTCGCGGACAGCTGCGCCATCTTGTTGTAGGCGCCGCGCAGCTTGAACGAGAACACCGATTGCTCGTCCTCGCGCTTCAGGAGCACCCGGTTGCCGATCCTGCGCGACAGCGTCACCGCCTCCTCGAGTGGCGTTTCCACCGCCACGTCGTACACCCTGGCGGTGAGGATCTTCTGCAGGTAATCGATGGGCATGGCGCTTGGCCGGTGGACGCGAGGGTGAGCGCCCGAGGTTAGCAGGCCAGCCGCCGCGGCCGCAGGGCCGCCTAACAGTCACTGCCACGCGTCGCGCGCCACCGCGATGCGGTGCGCGGCGTCGACTCTGCTAGGCTTCGCGCGCGATCCTTCGATCGATCCGTTCCCATGCCCGATACGCGCGCGCACCTGAAGTCGCCGGCCCGGCCCGAGACCCTCGCGGTCGTCGACCTGGGCAGCAACAGCTTCCGCCTCGAGGTCGGCCGCGTCGAGGGAAACCAGATCTTCCGCCTCGACACGTGGCGCGAGACCATCCGCTTCGGCGCCGGCATGGACGACAAGGGCAACCTCACCCTCGCCGCGCGCAAGGCGGCGCTCGCCTGCCTCGCGCGCTTCCGCGAGCGGCTGTCCGGCCTGCATCCGTCCGCCGTGCGCGCCGTGGCCACCAACACGTTCCGCGTGGCGCGCAATGCCGGCACCTTCCTGCCGCAGGCGGAAAGCGCGCTCGGCTTTCCCATCGACATCATCGGCGGCCACGAGGAGGCGCGCCTCATCTATCTCGGCGTGACGCACGTGCTGCCGGCGTCGAACGAGCCGCGCCTCGTGATCGACATCGGCGGCGGGTCCACGGAATTCATCATTGGCCACGGCATGACGCCCGAGCGCCTCGAGTCGCTCAAGCTGGGCTGCGTGAGCATGACCCAGCAATTCTTTCCCGCCGGCGTGCTGCGCGCCTCCGCCTTCCGCGAGGCCGAAACGCACGCGCGCGCGGAGATCGAGGCCATCGCCGGCGAGTTCGGGCCCGAGTACTGGAAGGAAGCGTTCGCGTCCTCGGGCACGGCGCTCGCCATCGCCGCGATCCTCGAGGAGAACGGCATGTCCGCGGGCGGCATCACGCCCGATGGCCTCGTGCGGCTGCGCCGCCGGATGATCGAGGCAGGGCGGTCCGACCGGCTCGCCCTCGTGGGCGTGAAGCCCGAGCGGGCACCGGTGCTCGCCGGCGGCTTCGCCGTGATGGCCGCCGCAGTGGCAGAGTTGCGGGTGGCGCGCATCAATCCCGTGGGGGGCGCGCTGCGCCTCGGCGTGCTCTACGACCTCCTGGGCCGCACCGAGCAGCGCGACAGCCGCACGGTGACCGTGGAAAGCTTCTCGGAGCGCTACCACATCGATCGCGCGCATGCGAAGCGCGTCGCCGCGATGGCCCGCGCGCTCTACCTCCAGGGCTCGCCCGATCCCGACCCGATGTTCGCGCAGCGCGTGGAATGGGCGGGCCTGCTGCACGAGATCGGCTATACCGTCTCGCACATCGGCTACCACAAGCACGGGGCGTACATCCTCGAGAACGCGGACATGCCGGGTTTCTCCGCGCAGGAGCAGCGCTATCTCGCGATGCTCGTGCTGGGCTGTCGCGGCGGCTTGTCCAAGCTGCCGCAGCTCGCGGCGAGCGTGGACCTCGCCGCCCAGGTGCTGGCGCTGCGCCTCGCGGTGCTCTTCCACCATGCCCGGCGCGCGATCGAGGCGCCGCGCATCGCCCTGCGCGTGGGCAAGACGATCCACTTCGGCATCGCGCAGCGCTGGCTGCGGGAGCATCCCCTGACGGCGCACCTGCTCGATGTCGAGCGCGCCGAATGGCGCCTGGCACGCCGGCCCTGGAAGACATGATGCGACGCGCGCCGCCGGCGTGCCGCTACAGGAAGTCGGGGCTCAGCATCGCCTTCAACACCACCGCCGCGCCGCCCTCCTTCGCGCGGTTACTGAGCCACCACACGGCGCTCTTGCGCACCGACCAGTAGGTCTCCTCGCCGGACAGCAGGAACGAGGCCACCATGCCGAGCGTGGGCTGGTGGCCCACCACGAGCACGGGCTCGCGCGAGTCCGGCCAGTTCGCCGCCGCGAGCACGGACGCCACGCTCGCCCCCGGCGCGATCTCGGGGATCGTGCGGAACTTGCGCTGCAATGCCTGCGCCGTCTGCTGCGCGCGATCGGCGGGCGACACGAGGATGCGGCAGGTGTCGGGCAGGTGCGCATCGAGCCACAGCGCCATCCGCTCCGCCTGCTTGATGCCCTTGGGTGTCAGGCGCCGGCCGAGGTCGGGCTCGCCTGCCTCCGCCTCGGCGTGGCGCCACAGGATCAGGTCCATGGCAAGCCTCCCCCTTCGGCGGTGCACGCGGTGGCAGCGACGTGCCGGGTCATGCCGACGTCGCCTTCGGCGTGCCGAGGCGCGCGAGGAGCTCGCCTTGCGCCGAGCGCGCCCGCGCGCCGCGTCGCGGCCGCACGCGGCTCCATTGCCCCTGTGCGTCGAGCGTCCAGGCGTTGCGGTTGTCGGCGAGGTAGATCAGGAGGCCTTCCTCCACCACGCGCTTGCGCAACGCCTCGTCGCGGACGGGAAAGGCCACCTCCACGCGGCGGAAGAGGTTGCGGCCCATCCAGTCGGCCGACGACAGCCACACGTCCGGCGCGCCGTCGTTGTCGAAATACCATACGCGATGATGCTCGAGGAAGCGGCCGAGGATCGAGCGCACGCGGATGTTCTCCGACACGCCGGGCACGCCGGGACGCAGGGCACAGGCGCCGCGCACGATGAGGTCGATGGACACGCCCGCTGCCGAGGCGGCATAGAGCGCGCGTATCACGCCTTCCTCCACCAGCGCATTCATCTTCGCGACGATGCGCGCCGGCTTGCCCTCGCGCGCATGGCGCATCTCGCGGCGGATCATCTCGAGGATGCGCCGGTGCATGGTGAAGGGCGCGAGCAGCAGGCGGCGCAGGCGGCTCGCGCGGGCGAGGCTCGTGATGTGCAGGAACACCTCGTTCACGTCGCCGCACAGCGCCGCATCGGCCGTGAGGAGGCCGAAATCGGTGTACAGCCCCGTGGTGTGCGGGTGGTAGTTGCCGGTGCCCAGGTGCGCGTAGTGCACGAGCCGCGCCCGCCCGCGGCGGTCGCGCTCGCGGCGGATCACGAGCGCCATCTTGGCGTGCGTTTTGAGGCCGAACACGCCGTAGACCACCTGCGCGCCCGCGCGCTCCAGCCGCTCGGCCCAGTTCATGTTGGCCTGCTCGTCGAAGCGCGCCATGAGCTCCACCACCACGGTCACTTCCTTGCCGCGCCGCGCGGCGTCGACGAGCGCGTCCATCAGCACGGAGTTGACGCCCGTGCGATACACCGTCTGCTTGATCGCCACCACGTCGTCGTCCTCGGCGGCGCTGCGGATGAACTCCACCACGGGCTCGAACGACTGGTAGGGATGGTGGAGCAGGATGTCCTGCACGCGGATCGCGGCGAGGATGCCGCCGTCGCCCGCCAGTCGCGCCGGCAGCCCGGGCACGAACGGCTCGTACTTGAGCTCGGGGATCTGCACCTGGTCCACCAGCGAGGAGAGCCGCGCGATGTTCACCGGGCCGTCGCAGCGATAGAGGTCGTCCTCGGACAAGCCGAACTGTCCCAGCAGGAACTGCGCGAGCGCCGGCGGGCACTCCGCCGCCACCTCGAGGCGCACCGCGGAGCCGAACTGGCGTTGCGGCAGCTCGCCCTGCAGCGCCTGGCGCAGGTTCTTGACCTCTTCCTCGTCGATCCACAGGTCCGCATCGCGCGTCACCCGGAACTGCGAGTAGGCGGTCACCTCGCGCCCGGGGAACATGTCGGCCAGGTGGGCGTGCAGGACCGACGACAGCATCACGAACGCATGGTCGTCGCCCGCCACGTCGGATGGCATGCGGATCACCCGCGGCAGCACGCGCGGGGCCTTGACGATGGCGATGCCCGTGTCGCGTCCGAACGCATCCTTGCCGGAAAGCTCGACCACGAAGTTGAGGCTCTTGTTCACGACCTGCGGGAAGGGATGCGCAGGATCGAGCCCGATCGGGGTGAGGAGCGGGCGCACTTCCTCGGCGAAGTAGCGGGCCGCCCACGCGCGCTCGGGGCGCGTGAACTCCGTGCGGCGCACGAGCCGCACGCCGGCCTCGGCGAGCGCCGGCAGCACCTGGCCGTTCAGCACCGCGTACTGGTGCGCCATGAGCGCGCGCGCCTCGTTGCCGAGCACCGCCGCGACCTCGCGCAGCTCGTGCAGCGTGATGCCCGGGGGCGCGATGCGCGCACGCAGCTGCTCCTTCACGCCGGCGACGCGGATCTCGAAGAATTCGTCGAGGTTGCTGCCGACGATGCAGAGGAAGCGCAGGCGCTCGAGCAGCGGCACGGCCGGATCCTCCGCGAGTGCCAACACGCGGCGGTTGAAGGCGAGCAGCGACAGCTCGCGATTGAGCGGTGGAGCCGAGGGAACGTTCATGGCGGACGTGACCTCCGCGCCGGTCCCGAAGGCGCCCGGCGGGAGATACGCGATGTTTTCGTTCGAATCCATCTACAGGACGCAGGTTACAACGCGATGACGGGGTGCCGTTCCCCTTACGCCGCCGCACGCCACAGGCACCTGCCCCGCGACTCGCGGTCGAGCGCCTCGAGATACGCCTCGTGCGCGGCGAGCTCCTCCGCCGTGGGCAGGATCACCACCAGCGCCGCCCGGCTGCCGGGGGCCGTCGACAGCGCCAGCGCGGCGAGCCCCGACGCCTCGCCGATGTCCATCGTGAGCGACTCCTGGCCGCGCGTCATCGCGAGGTAGACCTCGGCCAGCAATTGTGCATCGAGGAGCGCCCCGTGGAGGGTGCGGTGAGCATTCGACACGCCGAAGCGCTCGCACAGCGCGTCGAGATTGTTGCGCTTGCCGGGGAAGCTTTCGCGCGCGAGCGCGAGGGTATCGATCACCCCCGCATGCACGCCCGCGCAGCCGGGTGCCTGGAGCAGCTCGAATTCGTAGTCGAGGAAGGCGACGTCGAAGGGCGCGTTGTGGATGACCCACTCCGCCCCGCGCACGAAGTCGAGGATCTCGTCGGCGTGGTCGCGGAAGCGCGGCCGGCCCTTCAGGTCTTCCCACGTCTTGCCGTGCACCTCGGTCGCACCGAAGTCGATCTCGCGCTCCGGATCGAAATGCAGGTGCAGCGTACGGCCGGTGGGACGGCGGTCGACGAGCTCGAGCGCGGCGAACTCGATGATGCGATGCCCGCCGCGCGGATCGAGGCCCGTGGTCTCGGTGTCGATGATCAGTTGACGCATTCAGGACTCAGGAGTCAGGAGTCAGAGGACAGAGGACAGAGCGACGGTGGCGTAGGTATGCGGTGGCGGCGCACTGGCGCCGATCAGGCGTGGATCATGGGTAATGGCGGCGGCAAGCGAGGTCACGACGGAGTTTAACTGCCCTCTGACTTCTGTCCTCTGGCTTCTGACTCCTGACCATACAGAAATATCGGCGCCATCAGCGCCGATATTTCTGTATGGTCGACTGGATCTCCTCGATCGCGTGCTCGATCTCGTCGTCGGTGAGGTCGCGTTGCGTGCCCTTGCGGTCGGTGAGCGTCAGCGTCTTGTCGATCTGCGTCTGGAAGTCGCCGATGCCGAGCGACTCGGTGATCGTGGTCGTCTGCTCGTCGGTCAGGGTTTCCGGGCCCCAGCGCACGACGATGGCGGAGAGGTTGTCGCCGTCGGCGCCGCCGCGCTTCTCGCCGTCGCGCATCATCTGCGGCGCCGCCGTGAGGATGGGGGTGGAGGTGAGCCAGGTGGCGATCTCGCGCTGGTCCATCACGCTCCACAGGCCGTCGGTGCACATCACGATCACGTCGCCGTTGCGCAGCGGCGTGCGGCGCGACAGGTCGATCACCGGATCCACGAGGCCGCCCAGGCAGCTGAAGATCTTGTTGCGGTCGGGGTGGGCCGCCACCTCGTCGGCGCCGATGATCCCCTGATCCACGAGGTACTGCACCTTCGAATGATCCTTGGTGGCACCGATGAGCCCGCCCTGGCGGAAGAGGTACAGGCGCGAGTCGCCCACGTGGCACCAGTAGGCGTGTCCCGCCTGCACGATGCAGGCCACGCAGGTGGTGCGCGGCGTCTCCAGCATCGAGAACTGGTTGGCATACGAGCCCAGCGCCGCATGCGCGCGCAGCATCGTGTCCTGCAGGAACTTGAGCGGATTGCGCAGGACGGGCTTGGCCTCCTGCTGGAAGCGCTCGATGAACAGCCGCGCCGCGATCTGCGCGGCGATCTCGCCACCGGCGTGCCCGCCCATGCCGTCGGCGACGACGAGCAGCAACGCATCGCGGCTGAAGGTGTACGCGATGCGGTCCTGGTTGACCTTGCGCGAACCCTTGCGCGACTCCTGGAAGATCGTGAAGCGCATGCCTGGATCTTACGTGACGGAACGTGCGGCCCTTAGGCGCCGATTTCGGAGAAGAGCATCTTCTTCAGGCTGCCCAGGAAGGTGAGCTTGCGCTTCACCTGCGGGATGTCGCGGATGGCCTTCTGCAGCGCGAACACGCTCTGCGGACGCTCCAGCGGATCGAGGCGCAGGCACCAGTCGATCACCTCCAGGATGTTGTCGGAGTACTGCCCGGCCCAGATCTTCTTGGCGGACACGAGATGGTCCTCGGATACCCGCGCATCGGCGGCCTGCGGGGCGAAGGCGGCGAGGCACGCGAACATGGAGGCGCCCGTGCCGTACACGTCGGTCCAGGGGCCCAGCCGGTCGGGATCGCGATATTGCTCGGGCGCAGCGAAGCCGGGCGTGTACATCGGCGCGAGCTTGGGCTTGGCACTGGTGAGCGTCTGGCGCGCGGCACCGAAGTCGAGCAGCACGGGCGAGCCGTCGGTACGCAGGTAGATGTTGGCGGGCTTGATGTCCAGATGCAGGAGCTTGTGCGTGTGCACCTCGCGCAGCCCGTTCAGCAGGTGCATGAACACGTGGCGGACGAGCCGCTCGGACATCTGGTCCTGCCGCATCTGGATCTGCTGCTGCAGCGTGCGGCCGCGCTCGTAGCGCATGACCATGTACACCGTCTCGTTGGCGCGGAAGAAGTTCAGCACGCGCACCACGTTGGGGTGATTGATCTTGGCGAGCGCCCGGCCTTCCTCGAAGAAGCACTTCATGCCGTAGCGGAACGACGTGAGGTTCTCCGCCGAGCTCGCGCGCACGATGTCGCCCTCGGTGCGCAGCACGAGCGAGGACGGCAGGTATTCCTTGATCGCCACCGGCCCGCCGTCCTCGTCGAAGGCACGATAGACGATCGAAAAGCCCCCACGGCTGATCTGCCGGTCGATCCGGTAGTTCAGGAGCTGGTAACCGCCGGCTAGGGCCTGGTTGGTGACGGGCATGGAAGGGATCGTGTACGCGGCCGCGCGAAGCTGGAGGCATCGGAGGCAAGGATGAGGCACTGTCGCAATTCGCATGCCAGCGCCGAGGGTGTGCGCTTGCGTGGCCCGCGGATAACGCATACATTCTCTGCAACCCGGCGGCCAAAGTAAAGGAAAGCGCCGAATCGGCGGATTTCTGCCCCCCAACGCCACGCTTCCGCGCCACGAAGGCCCATGATTCCTGCCGGATCCGGCGGGCGGCGGTCCGCGGCGCCCTTGGAAAAATCCCCCATGATCCTCAGCATGACCGGCTTTGCGGCGGTAACGTCCGAATTGCCTGGCGTTTCGCTCGCCGTCGAGCTCCGCTCGGTCAATCACCGCTACCTCGACATCACCCTGAAGCTCCCCGACGAGCTGCGCGCCAGCGAGTCGAACCTGCGGGAGACGCTCGGCGGCGCATTGCGCCGCGGCAAGGTCGAATGCCGGGTGTCGCTCAACCGTGCCCAGCAGGCGTCGTCGAACCTCGCGGTGGACACCGCCCGCATCGCCGACCTGGCTGCCGCGGCCGCGCAGGTGGCGCAGGCGGTTCCCGAGGCCCGCCCGCTGACGGTCAACGAGATCCTCCGCTGGCCGGGCGTGCTGGCCGAGCCGACCGTCCCCGCAGCGGTGCTGAACGAGCGTTTGCTGGCCCTCGTGGGACAGGCGCTGCGCGACCTCGATGCCGCCCGCCGCCGCGAAGGCGAGAAGACCGCCGCCGTGCTCGAAGCCTGCTGTGCCGGCATCGAGGCGCAGGTCGTGCGCGTGCAGCCCCGCGTGCCCGCCATCCACGCCGCCTACACGGAAAAGCTCACCGCGCGGCTGCGCGAGGCCGGGCTCGATCCCAACGAGGATCGCCTGAAGCAGGAGCTGGCGCTCTTCGCCACCAAGGTGGACGTGGCCGAGGAGTTGACCCGCCTCACCGCGCACGTGGCGGAGGTCCGACGGGTGATCAAGGCCGGCGGGAGCGCGGGCAAGCGGCTCGATTTTCTTGCGCAAGAGCTGCACCGCGAGGCCAATACGCTCGGATCGAAGTCGGTGGACAGCGAGGTTTCCCAGGCCTCGCTCGAGCTCAAGGTGCTGATCGAGCAGATGCGGGAGCAGGTGCAGAACGTGGAATAGTGCTCGGGCGCCCGCCACCTTCGATCCGTTTACCGAGCGGTCACATCAAGTTGGACTTACTGGCGGGCAGCCCTATAATTACCGGAAGGTAACTAATGGAGCCGCGATGGCTGCGAGGGCTAAATACTTACCGACCGGTAATGGTGAAACGCCCATCGGCTCCTCCGCCGAACTGGGCGCGCTCATCCGCGAGCAACGCAAGCGCGCTGCCCTGACGCAGCTTGACCTGGCGGGGCTCGGCAATACCGGCAACCGCTTCATCGTCGACGTCGAGAACGGCAAACCCACCCTGCAGATCCAGAAGGTGCTGGACCTGATGCACCTGCTCGGCCTGGAGGTCGTGGTACGCGCCAAGGCAAATCCATCGTCGTGAGGCCGTGGTGATGCAGCCCAGGCCGGACCGGCTGGACGTGTACTACGGAAACGATCTCGTCGGCTCGGTCCACGACAGCGCGCCCCTGGTCTTCGAGTACGCGCCTGGCTGGCTGACCGGCCCGCAGCGCACGACGCTGGCCACCATTCCGCTGCAAGCAGGACGGCAAGCCACGTCCGCGGTCCATGCCTTCTTCGAGAACCTGCTGCCCGAGGGCGAGGTGCGCGACTACCTGGCGACACAGCGCAAGGCCAGCACCCTGTTCTCGCTGTTGCTCGAGGTGGCTGGCGACACGGCGGGCGCATTCGTGCTGGTGGCACCCGGACAGAGGCCTCAACCGCCCCGCTACGAGGCCACGAGCTGGGAAGCCATCGCCGCCATCCTGTCCAGGAAGTCCGCCTCGGCGATCGACATCCATGACCCGGGCGCGCGCATCTCGCTGGCCGGTGCGCAGGACAAGACCAGCATCGCGCTTTTCGAAGACGGCATTCCCCGTCTGCCGAAGGGCACGTCCCCCTCCACGCACATTCTCAAGCCGAACATCCGGCGTCTGGCCAAGGTGTGGCACTCCGCGGCCAACGAGACGATCGTGATGCGCACCGCGGCACTCTGTGACCTGCCCACCGCCCAAGTCTTTTACGAGCCGCACACCGAATCTTGCGTGGTGCGTCGCTTCGACCGCCAGCTTGGCCCAGACGGGACGCTGGCGAGGCTGGTGCAGTACGACCTGTGCCAGCTGACTGGCGCCCCGTCGGAACGCAAGTACGAGAAGGAAGGTGGCCCGGGCATGGCTGCTTGTGCAGAACTGATCCGTGGCTACAGCACGCAGCCTGCCGTCGACCTGCGTCACTTCGTGCGCTGGGTGTTCTTCAATCTCTACGTCGGCAACAACGACGGCCACGCGAAGAACCTGTCCATCCTCGCCGTGCCCGGCCAGGGCGTGACCCTCACGCCGTTCTACGACCTGATGTGCACGCGGATATACCCGGGGCTGTCGCCGGAGTTCGCGTTCGCCATCGGCGGGGAGGTAAGACCGGGCGAGATGACCGGGCGGAACCTGACGACGATGGCCGGGCTGCTGCGTATGCAGCCGCGATTCCTGGCACGAGAGGCAGCCGCTGTTGCAGCCCGGGTGCCGGGCGCCGTGGCGCAGGCAGTGCGCGAGGTCACGCCTGCCTTGACGCCATCGGCGCGCACGTTCGCCGACCGGTTGGAGCGGTTCGTCTCGTCGTCCACCAGGAAGCTGGCAGCACGCCTGGCGGACTGATCATTGCCGGCGCGACGCGACCGGCGGGTCGACTCTTTCGCAGGCTTAGGTCGACGGGACGATTGTCGAGCATCGGAATATGGCATATGCTCTGACATATGCCTACGCCACTGCAACTTTCCCCGGGGGCTATGTGAGCGAACGCCACGCCGCGCTTTTCCGCAACGGCCGCAACCAGGCCGTGCGCATCCCGCGCGAGTTCGAGCTGGAAGGCTCGGAAGTACTGATCCGCAAGGACGGCGAGAGCCTCGTCCTCACCCCGATCCGCGTAAACCGCTTGAAGGATCTCCTGGCGTCATGGAATCCGTTGGACGACGCGTTGCCGGACGTGGAAGACCTGCCGCCGCAGTCGCGTGACCCGCTGTGACGGCTTCCGCATCCCGGATGCTGGACACCAACGCGTTGTCCGAGCTCATCCGCAACCCCCACGGTGCGCTGGCTGAACTGCTCGGCGGTCTCGATCCCGACGCCGTGTGCACGAGCATCGTCGCCGCCTGCGAGCTGCGCTTCGGCGCCAGGCGCAAGGGGTCGGATCTGCTGACCGGGCGCGTGGAACAACTGCTGCGCGTGCTCGAGGTACTGCCGTTGGACATCCCCGCCGATGACCACTATGCCGACATCCGCGCCGGCCTCGAGCGTAGCGGCACGCCGATCGGCAGCCACGACCTCTTCATCGCGGCGCACGCCCGTTCCCGCGGCATGACGCTGGTCACGCGCAACATTCGCGAGTTCGACCGGGTACCGGGGCTCACGGTGGAAGACTGGATAACGATGCAGGTCCCGCCGCGCGACTGACGAGCGTGCGAAGCGTGCAGCAGCGAGGGCAATTGACAACTATTGATAGTCGGCCGAAGATACTTCGATGAGCAGCAACACCATGAGCTTCGCCCTGCCGGAAGCCCTCCGCGAGTACGTGGACCAGCGCGTGCGGTCCGGCCAGTACGGCAACACGAGCGAGTACTTGCGCGAGCTGATCCGCCGCGACCAGGAAGAGCAGGCGAAGAAGCGCCTGCGCGAACTGATCGAGGAGGGGCTGGGCTCAGGGACCGCTCACGAGCTCACATTAGTGCGTGCCGCGGACTTGAAGAACCGGGCCTTGGGCGAGGGCGGTTGAAGCCCGCCCGACTTCGGCCCCGCGCCGAGGCCGACTTGATGGAAATCACGCGCTACTACGCCCAGGAAGGAGGGCGCGGCTTGGGTGAGCGCGTGTTCGATGCGGCCTTCGCGGCACTCGACCCGATCCAGCGAATGCCCTCGA
>CAZUGY010000036.1:0-28486 GCA_964620265.1 uncultured Alcaligenaceae bacterium | reverse complement strand
GGCCGCCGGCGGCGAACACGCTCGCGGCTTGGGCCGTCGCGAGGCAGCCCTTTCAATCCAGTGGACGGAACTCGAGCCGCAGCTCGCGCTGGAACAGCTCCTGGCGATCCGGCCGCGGCAGCGGCGACGACTTGAGGATGGCGCGCTGCACCGCCTCGTCGTAGGCGCGGTTGCCGCTCGACTTGCGCAGCGTCGCCTGCAGGATCTCGCCGGTGGGAAGCTGGACGACATCGAAGACGGCCTGGGGGTTGCCGACGATGTCGGGGGGAACGATCACGTTGCCCCGTACCTTGGCCTGGATGCGCCGGACCCAGTCCTGCTCCGCCCTGGATCGCGCCGCACCTTCCGCTGCTTGCTGCGCCTGCCGTTGCGCCTGCTCGCGCGCGGCCTGGTCGCGCAGCTCCTTCTCGCGATCCGCCTGGGCGCGCATCGCCGCGAGCTCTTGCTGCTGGCGCTTTTCACGCTCGCGCGCCTCGGCTTTCTGTTTCTCGTCGGCTTTCCGCCGTTCCTCGGCCTTGCGCTTCTCCTCGGCGAGCTTCTGCTTCGCCGCCTCCTCGCGCGCAAGACGCTCCTGCTCCTCCTCGAGGCGCTTCTCCTGCTCCTGTTTCGCCTTCAGCGCGATGTCCGCGGCGCGCGTGTCGGGCTTCTCCACGACGGGCTCGGGAGGCGTGGGGGGTGGGGTCGGCTCGGCCTTGGGTTGCGGCGGGGGTGGCTCGGGCTTCGGTTCCGGCCGGGGCGGTGGAGGCACCGGCTGCGGCGCGGGGGCCTTCACGGGTGGCGCGTAGAGCTCCACCGACAACGCCTCCGGCGGACGTCGTTGCCACTGGATGGAGAACACCAGCACGGCGAGAAAGCCGAGCTGTACCGCGACGGCCAGGATGAAGGCCCAGCCCTTGCCCCTGACGCGCCGCGGCCTGCGCGGACGCTCCCGGCGATCTACGGTCGTGGTGGCCATGCGCGCGGCTCGCCTCGGGCGATCACTTCGTGGCCGCCTGTCGCGTGAGCAGCCCGACCCGCTTCACACCGCGCTGCTGGAGGAGGTCGACGATACCGATGACGTCCTCGTACCGTGCATCCTTGTCCGCTGCAATGACCACTGGCTGGTCGCCTGCGCGCTGCTTGTCGAGGATGATGGCCACGAGCTCGTCGCGCGAGACCTGTCGTTGGGACGTGTTGGCCTGGCGGTCCTGCAGCATCAGCGCCTTGTTGCGCAGCGTGATCTCGAGGGGCTGCACCGGTACCTTGGCGGCGCTTCCCACCGACGGCAGCTCGATCTCGCCGGGCGTGACGAGCGGCGCCGTGACCATGAAGATCACGAGCAGCACCAGCATCACGTCGATGTACGGCACGACGTTGATCTGGTTGATCGACTTGCGTGGGCGTCGCATCGTCGTTGCGCTCCTCGCTAGCCCTGCCGCTGCAGGATGTTCGAGAACTCCTCGATGAAGGTCTCGTAGCGCGTGGCCAGCCGATCGACGTCGTGCGTGTAGCGGTTGTAGCCGACCACCGCCGGAATGGCCGCGAAGAGGCCGATGGCCGTGGCCACGAGTGCCTCGGCGATCCCGGGGGCCACGGCCGCAAGGGTGGCCTGCGCGACGTTGGACAGTCCCCGGAATGCATTCATGATCCCCCACACCGTGCCGAAGAGGCCGATGTAGGGCGACACCGAGCCCACGGTCGCAAGGCCGGACAGGCCCGCCTCGAGCGCGTCGATCTCGCGCTGGTAGGCGGCGCGCATCGCGCGGCGTGCGGAGTCGAGGGTGGCCGCCGGCGAGCTGCCCTGCCTGCGGTGCTTGGCGTATTCGCGGAAGCCCGCGGTGAAGATGTGCTCCATGCCGCTGCCGGTGCGCGCCTGCTGCGTGCGCTGGAAGAGCTCGTTCAGGTCGCCGCCCTTCCAGAATTCGTCCTCGAAGGTGTCGGTGTCGGTGGCCGCGCGGCGCAACTGGAACATCTTGAGGAAGATCTGCCACCACGACCACAGCGAGAGCAGGGCGAGCAGCACCATCACCGCCTGTACCACCACCGAGGCGTGCAGGATCAGCGTGACGAACGACAGGTCGGTGTGGACATTCAAGCGAGGGTCTCCAGTCGTTGCACGAGCGGTGGGGGCAGGCGCGCGGGCCGCCAGCGCGTGGTGTCCACGCAGGCGAGCGTCACGCTCGCCTGCGCGAGCAGGGTGTCGCCACGCAGGACCTTCTGGCGGGCCACGAGCCTTGCGGCGCCGCGGTCCGCCACTTCGACCGTGACCCCGAGGGCATCGTTCAATCGCGCGGGTTGCAGGTAGTCGATCTCGCAGCGATGCACCACGAAGGCGACGCCATGGTCGCGCTCGAAGGCGGCCAGCGGAAAGCCGAGGGATTCGAGCCACTCGGTGCGGGCGCGTTCCATGAACTTGAGATAGTTGGCGTAGTACACGACACCGGCGGCGTCGGTGTCTTCGTAGTAAACGCGGACGGGCAAGGAGAAGGGTCGCGCGCCCATCATTCGCTGAACTCGAGGTAAACGCGGACGGATAGCTGCAAGGGTCGCGCGTCCGTCATTCGCCGAATTCGAAGCAAACGCGCATGAGCAGCTGCAAGGGTCGCGCGTCCGTCATTCGCGGAAGAGGTCCGCGCCGCCCTGGGCGGCCGGCGGCGTCAGTCCGAAGTGGCGGAACGAGAGCGCGGTGGCCACGCGGCCGCGCGAGGTGCGCTGCAGGAAGCCCTGCTGGATGAGGTAGGGTTCGAGCACGTCCTCGATCGTGTCGCGCTCCTCGCCGATGGCGGCGGCGAGGTTGTCCACGCCTACGGGACCGCCGGCGAATTTCTGCAGCACGGTGGTGAGGAGCTTGCGGTCCATCACGTCGAGGCCCGAGGCATCGACGTCGAGCATCGACAGCGCGGCATCGGCGACCTTGCGCGTGACGGCGCCGTCGGCCTTGACCTCGGCGTAGTCGCGCACGCGGCGCAGGAGGCGATTGGCGATGCGCGGCGTGCCGCGCGAGCGGCGGGCGATCTCGCGGGCGCCGTCGTCGTCGACGTCGATCTCGAGCAGGCGCGCCGAGCGCTGCACGATCTGCATGAGCTCGTCGGTGGTGTAGAACTCGAGCCGCGCGACGATGCCGAAGCGGTCGCGCAGCGGATTGGTGAGCATGCCGGCGCGCGTGGTGGCGCCGACCAGCGTGAACGGCGGCAGGTCCAGCTTGACGCTGCGCGCGGCCGGGCCTTCGCCGATCATGATGTCGATCTGGAAGTCCTCGAGCGCGGGATAGAGGATCTCCTCGACCACCGGCGACAGGCGATGGATCTCGTCGATGAAGAGGACGTCGCGCGGCTCGAGGTTGGTGAGGAGCGCCGCGAGGTCGCCGGCACGCTCCAGCACCGGCCCCGACGTTTGCCGCAGGTTCACGCCGAGCTCGTAGGCGAGGATGTGCGACAGCGTGGTCTTGCCCAGGCCCGGCGGACCGAAGAGAAGCACGTGGTCGAGCGCCTCGCTGCGCTTCTTCGCGGCCTCGATGAAGATCGCGAGCTGCTCGCGGATCTTCTCCTGGCCCACGTATTCGGCGAGGCCGCGGGGACGCAGCGCGCGGTCGAACACCTCTTCCTGCACGCCCGCCGCCTTGGCGGTCACGACCCGGTTGAGCTCGTCGCTTTCGATGGCCATGGGGTCGGATTCTAGCGTCCGCGACGCTTCAGGCCTTGGCCAGGAGCTTCAGCGCCTGGCGGATGCCGTCGGTCACCGACAGGCCGTCGGGCAATGCCTTGATCGTGGCGAGCGCCTCCTTCTCGGAGTAGCCCAGCGCCAGCAGCGCATGCAGCATGTCGCTCGACGCGGGCGGCTCGCGATGCACGCCGACCGCCGTGGTGAGGTCGGCGCCGAGCTTGTCCTTCAATTCCAGCAGCAGGCGCTCGGCGGTCTTCTTGCCGATGCCCGGGATCCTGGTGAGCCGTCCCGATTCCTGCAGCGTGACGGCCTGCGCGAGCTCGGCCACCGACATTCCCGACAGCACCGCCAGCGCGATGCGCGCGCCGATGCCGGTGATCTTCAGGAGCTGGCGGAAGGCGCGGCGCTCGTTGTCGGTGCCGAAGCCGTAGAGGAGGTGCGCATCCTCGCGCACGACGAGATGCGTGAAGAGCGTGACCGCCACTCCCGTGGCCGGGAGGTTGTAGAACGTGCTCATCGGCACGTCGACCTCGTAGGCGACGCCCTGCACGTCGAGCAGGATCTGCGGCGGATTCTTCTCGAGGAGGGTTCCGTGGAGGCGGCCGATCATGGCCGATTATCGCATTGGCGGCAGCGTCGCAAGATGCGCGCGCACGTCATGCAGCGACGGCAGCACCAGCGGATCGAGCGCGCGCAGGGACGGCGACGGCGGATGCAGGTCGGGCACCATGATCGGCGCGACGCCCGCGGCGATCGCGGCGCGCACGCCGTGCTCCGAGTCCTCGAGCACCACGCACTCGTCGTGGGACACGCGCAGGCGCCGTGCCGCCTCGATGAAGATGTCGGGCGCCGGCTTGCCGCTCACGATCTCGTCGCCGCCCACCACCCCCGCGAAGCGGGGCAGGAGCTCGAGGGAGGCGAGCTGTGCCGTCGCGCGCTCCCGGTGCGTGGACGTGGCCACCCACCGCGCGATCCCGCGCGCATCGAGCCAGTCGAGAAGCTCGTGCACGCCCGGCTTCAGCGCGATCCCTTCCTCGGCCACGAGCGCGTCGAAGGCCGCGGCGCAGGCCTCGGTGAGGCGATCGACGGGATAGCCGTCGCCGTAGTGCGCGAGGAGGAACGCACGGGTGTCGCGCTGGTTGCGCCCGATCATCGACGGCAGCAGCGTGAGGTCGAAGGCGATGCCCGTGGCGCGCGCGGCACGCTCCCACGTCCGGTCGCCCAGGGCCTCCGTATCGAGCAGGAGGCCGTCCATGTCGAAGATGACGGCCCGCGGCAGCTGCGCGGGACGCCGCGCGCGAGGCGAGGCCGTCATCGCACGAAGCGGCCGCCGCGCCGACGGTAGCCCGCATCGCGGATCGCGCCCACGCCGGTGGTGCCGTGCGCGTGGCAGATCGCGCAGGCCAGCGCGTCGGCGGCATCGGGTGAAGGCGTGCCCGGCAACGACAGCAGCCGGCGCACCATCTCCTGCACCTGCGGCTTCAAGGCGCGGCCGCGCCCCACGACCGATTGCTTGACCTGGCCCGCGGTGTACTCGTGCACCGGCAAGCCGGCGAGCACGGCGGCGGCGATGGCGGCGCCGCGCGCCTGTCCCAGGAGCAACGTGGAATTGGGATTGACGTTGACGAACACGCGCTCGACCGCGACCTCGGTGGGCCGCTCCTCGGCGATCACGTGCGCGAGGTCGCGCGCGATCACGCCCAGGCGCACGGGAAGGCTGTCGCCGCTCGCCTTGATGCAGCCGCTCGCGGCATACACGAGCCGTCCGTCCTGCTCGATGACGATGCCGAAGCCCGTGATGCGAAGCCCGGGATCGATGCCCAGGATGCGGCGCGTGGCCATGCCCGCGCCCCGACGCGCTACGCCTCGTCGATCACGGCGGAGGTGTAGACCTCCTGCACGTCGTCCAGGCCCTCGAGCGCGTCGAGGAGCTTCTGCATCTTCGCGCCATCGTCGCCCGCCATCTCGACCTCGGTGGCCGGCTTCATCGTGACCTCGGCGAACTCGGGGACGAAGCCCGCCCTGGCGAGCGCATCCTTCACGTTGACGAAGTCGTAGGGTCCGGTCACCACCTCGAGGCTGCCATCGTCGTTGGTGACCACATCTTCGGCGCCGGCGTCGAGTGCCGCCTCCATGAGCGTGTTCTCGTCGGTACCCGGCGCGAACACGAGCTGGCCGCAGTGCTTGAAGAGGAACGCCACCGAGCCGTCGGTGCCGAGGTTGCCGCCGTACTTGGAGAACGCATGGCGGACATCGGCCACGGTGCGCGTGCGGTTGTCGGTCATGCAGTCGACGATCACCGCGGCGCCGTTGATGCCGTAGCCCTCGTAGCGGATCTCCTCGTAGTGGACACCCTCGAGGCCGCCGGCGCCGCGCGCGATCGCGCGCTGGATCGTGTCCTTGGGCATGTTCTGCGCGGTGGCCTTGTCCACGGCCAGGCGCAGGCGCGGATTCATCGACGGATCAGCGCCGCCCAATCGTGCCGCGACGGTGATTTCCTTGATGAGGCGCGTGAAGATCTTGCCGCGCTTGGCGTCGGTCGCGGCCTTCTTGTGCTTGATGTTCGCCCACTTGCTGTGGCCGGCCATGTGGTGCCCGTGGATCGTGTCTTCCGAAGGGCGAAATTATACTCGGCCGCCTGTCCGCGACCGCCGTCGTGCTTCCCCCGCGACCGCTGCCGTGGCGTTGTCCGCCGCCCGCGGCGTCAGATGAGCCCCTGCTGCGCGAGGAACTGCTGCAGCACCCTGAGGCGGACGTCCGGCTCGTTGATCTCGAGCATGCCCTGCTTGATGTGCAGCGGCAGCGGCAGCACCTCGGCCAGGCGATAGCCCACCCACGAGGCATCCTCGTAGTCGCACACCGCCGGGAAATTGTTGGGGCCCACGCGCGAGGCGATGAGCTCGAGGAGGCTCGCGAGCGGCTTGTACGCGGGCGCGAGCGGCACGCGCGCTTCCGCGGCGAGCGGCACGACCTCGCCCGTGACGAGGCCGTTGGGTTGCGCGGCATGGCGCTTCACCTGGAAGCGGGTCTCGCCGAGGGTGGCGACATGCAGGATGCCGAGCTGCGGCATGTCCCAGTCGGTGATGCGCGCGAGCGTGCCGATGGTCGCGATCTCGGGCGCCGCGCCGCCCGCGGTCGCCACCTCGTCGCCCTGCGTGATGAGGCACACGCCGAAGGGCGTGCCCTTCAGCAGGCACGCCTTGGCCATCTCGATGTAGCGCTGCTCGAAGATCTTGAGCGGGAGGATGCCGCCGGGGAAGAGCACGGTCTTGAGCGGGAAGAGCGGAATCGATGCCGCATCGCGGCCGCCGCCGCTGAAGGGCCACATGTCAGGCACGCTCCGCCTTGGGAGCCGATGGAACGTCCTCGCCCCAGCGGGGCGACAGCGTGTTGGGCACGCCGAGCTGGTCGAGCACGCGCGCCACCACGAAGTCCACGATGTCCGCCACCGACTGCGGATGCGTGTAGAAGCCGGGCGAAGGCGGCAGGATCACCGCGCCCGCGCGGGCGAGGGTGGCCATGTTGTCGAGGTGGATCACCGACAGCGGCGTTTCGCGCGGCACGAGCACGAGCGGCCGCCGCTCCTTCAGCATGACGTCGGCGGCGCGCTCGATCAGGTTGTCGGCGAGGCCGTGCGCGATGGCCCCGAGCGTGCCCATGCTGCACGGGCAGATCGCCATCGCATCGGCGGCGTTGCTGCCGGAGGCGATCGGCGCCATCCAGTCCTCGCGCGCGTAGGCCGTGATTTGCGCGTCGCCTGCCCCGTAGCGCGCGGCGAGTGCGCGTGCCGCCTCGCGCGGCTGCGTGGGAAGGACGAGGTCGCATTCCTGGCGGGCCACGACCTGCGCCGCGGTGGAATACAGGAGATGGATGCGACAACCGGCACGCACCAGCGACTCGAGCAGCCGCAAGCCATAGGGCATGCCCGACGCGCCCGTGAGCGCGAGCGTCACGGTGCGCGGCGCGGGCTTCAGGGAACTACCCTGCGCATCGGCGCGCTCCGGGGCTTGTTCGCTCTTGGGACGACCCTGCGCGCTCACGCAACAGCCTCGGTACCCACCGCCAGCTCGCGATGCCGCACGAGCACCTGGTAGCGATGGCGGAACGTCTCCGCGAGGCGCTCCACGAGGTAGACCGAGCGATGCCGTCCCCCGGTGCAGCCGATGGCGACCGTGAGGTAGTTGCGGTTGTCGCGTGCGTAGTCGGGCAGCCAGCTCGCGACGAAGTGATAGATGTCGCCGTACATCCGCTCGACCTCGGGCATCTCCTGCAGGAACTCGACCACGGGGCCGTCGCGGCCGGTGAGCGGCGCGAGCGCGCGCTCGTAATGCGGATTGGGGAGGCAGCGCACGTCGAAGACGAGGTCGGCGTCGAGCGGCACGCCGTGCTTGAAGCCGAAGGACTCGAAGAGCAGCGTGAGCCTGGACGGATCGACCGCGATGAAGTCCTTGACCCAGCCGCGCAGCGCGGCGGCGGACAGGTCGCTCGTGTCGAAGGTGAAGCCCTGCTCGCGCGCGGGGGCGAGCAGGGCGCGCTCGTGCTCGATGGCCTCGGTGAGCGTGCGCGCATCGCTGCTGAATGGATGGCGCCTGCGCGTCTCGGAAAAGCGCTTCACCAGCGCGGCGGTCTTGGCATCGAGGTAGAGGAAGCGCACGGTCCACCCTGCGGCGCGCCCGCGCGCGATCACGTCGTCGAGCCCGGGCAGTCCGGGCCCGCTCTTCACGTCGAGCGCGACGGCCACGCGCTGCTGGCCGCTGCGCTCGAGGTCGGCGACCGTGTCCACCAGCATCGACGGCGGCAGGTTGTTGATCGTGTGATAGCCCGAGTCCTCGAGTGCGGCGAGCGCCACGCTCTTGCCGCCGCCCGACACGCCGCCGATGATGAGGAGGTCCATGCCGGGCGTCTTACCGCGAGTCGTCTTCCATGAGCTTTTGCTGGCGCTCGATGAACTCCTTGGTGCTGTCGATGCCGCGCTGGTTCAGCACGAAGTTGCGCACCGCGGCCTCGACGAGCACCGCGAGGTTGCGTCCGGCGGCCACCGGGATCGTCACCTTGCGGATGGGCACCGACAGCACATCCTGGTACGTGGCATTGACCTGCAGGCGATCGAGGTCGGAGAAGGCCTCGTTGCTGTGGTCCTCGAGATGCACGATGAGCTTCAGGAGCTTGCGCGGGCGCACGGCCGTCTCGCCGAAGATCGTGCGGATGTTGAGCACGCCGATGCCGCGCACCTCGAGGAAGTCGCGCAGCACGTCGGGGCAGCGGCCCTCGATGGTATCGGGCGAGATGCGGAAGAGCTCGACGATGTCGTCGGCCACGAGGCCGTTGCCGCGGGAGATGAGCTCGAGCGCCAGCTCGCTCTTGCCGATCGCCGAGGCGCCGGTGATGAGTACGCCCATCTCGAGCACGTCGAGGAACACGCCGTGCAGCGTGGCGGATTCGGCGAGCACGCGCGACAGGTACAGGCGGACCACGTCCACCACCTGCGGCGAGGGAAGGGGCGACGTGAACAGCGCCACGTGATGGCGGTTGCACGCGTCCTGCAGGTACGGCGGCACCTCCTCGCCGTTGGCCACGAGCATGACGACGAGCTCGCCGTCGACCAGGCGGTCCACCGCGCGCATGAGCTCGTCCTCGGAGAGGCTGCGCAGGTACTCGCCCTCGACCGCGCCCAGGATCTGGATGCGGAACGGGTGGATGAGATTCATGTGGCCGACCTGGCCCACGATCGGCTTTTGCGCCGTGTCGGCCGACAGCGCGCGATTGCCACCCTGGCGACCGCCGAGCCAGTGCAGCCCCAGGCGGTCGCGATTGTCGTCGAAGATCGTCTGGACGCTGACCTGGCGCATTGCGGCGCTCACGCGCGCGGCGTCACGGTTCCCACGCGCGGAAGAGCGCGATGAGATCGTCCGCATTCCTGGCGGTGGCGAGCCGCTCGCGGAAGGGACGCTCCGAGAACATCTGGGCGAGCTCGGAGAGAAGCTGCAGATGGAGGTCGGTGGCCTGCTCGGGCACGAGCAGCACGAAGACCTGCGACACCGGCTTGCCGTCGGGCGCATCGAAGGCCACGGGCTCGCGCAGGCGGATGAATGCGCCCCGCGCATCCTTCAGGCCCTTGATGCGGCCGTGGGGAATGGCGATGCCCTGTCCCAGGCCCGTGGATCCCAGCTTCTCGCGGGCGGCGAGGCTGCCGGCGATGCTTTCCGCATCGAGCCCGGCGCCGGCGAAGAGCGCCCCCGCGACGTCGAAAAGGCGTGCCTTCGACGGCACGTCGAGATCGAGCGCGATGTTGCTCGTGTCGAGGAGGTGGGCGATCTGGTTCATCGGGGCAAGCGGCGGCGGCGTGGGAATGCCCGGAAAGGAAACGGCGGGCAGGCCATGCTCGTAGCCCCCCGCCGCCTCGTGGCGTATGCGGAAAATTATACGCCGCTATTGTCGTGCCGATGCGGCTCCGGGGGGCGTGGGGCTCACGCCTGCTTCGCCTCCGGTTCCGCGGGCGTGGCCGTGGTGAGGGCCCGCTCGATGGAGTCGCGATCGATGTGGTGGTCGGAGAGCTTTTCCTTGTATTTCAGCACCTGCCGGTTGAGCTTGTCGGCCAGCGCGTCGATGGCGGCATACATGTCGGGCTCGATCGCCTCGGCGTGGAGCTCCTTGCCGCGCACGTGCACGTTGGCCTCGATCTTCTGGCGCAGCTTGTCCACCGAGAGCACGACGTTGACGTCGATCACGTGGTCGAAGTGCCGGTTGATGCGATCGAGCTTGGCGATGACGTATTCGCGGATCGCGGGGGTAATGTCCAGATGAACACCGGTGAGGTTGAGGTTCATCGAGCCTCCTTTCCTTTTGTGATTGCTGCGAAAAACCCGCCGCAAGAAGCAGGCCACCGTTTCCGCTACAGGGCCTTGCGCCGGTTGACGGGAGGAATCGAGAGCGCTTCGCGATACTTGGCGATCGTGCGACGTGCGACGAGGATACCCTGCTCGCCGAGCACCTCGGCGATGCGGCTGTCGGTCAGGGGGGAGTCGGGGTTCTCGGCGGCCACGAGCTGCTTGATGAGCGCGCGGATGGCGGTGGCGGAGGCCGCGCCGCCCGAATCCGTGGCCACGTGGCTGCCGAAGAAATACTTGAGCTCGAAAGTGCCGCGGGGCGTCAGCATGTATTTCTGCGTGGTCACCCGCGAGATCGTCGACTCGTGCAGGTCGAGCATGTCGGCGATCTCGCGGAGGACCATCGGGCGCATGGCGACCTCGCCGTGCTCGAAGAAGCGGCGTTGCCGCTCGACGATCGCCTGGGTGACGCGCAGGATCGTCTCGAAGCGCTGCTGCACGTTGCGGATCAGCCACTTGGCTTCCTGCAACTGCGCGGCGAGCTGCTGGTTGGAGGAATCGCGGTTGCGCGTGAGGATGTCGGCGTAGATGCGATTGAGGCGAAGCTTGGGCATCGCCGCCTCGTTGAGCGACGCCTGCCACTGGTTGCGTACCTTCCGTACGACCACGTCGGGGACGACGTAGTTCGCCTCGTCCTTCGAAAACGACGCGCCCGGGCGCGGATTGAGGCTGCGGATCAGCTCCCGCACGCCCTTCACGCAGGCCTCGTCGCAATGCAGCACGCGGCGCAGCCTCGTGAAGTCGCGCGCGGCGAGGAGCGCCAGGTGCTCGTCGACGGTCCTCATCGCCTCGGCGCGGAAAGGCGTCGAGGCGGGCAGCGCCTTCAGTTGCAGCGCCAGGCATTCGGCCGGCCCGCGCGCGCCCACCCCTGCC
Source organism: uncultured Alcaligenaceae bacterium (assembly GCA_964620265.1). GTDB lineage: Bacteria > Pseudomonadota > Gammaproteobacteria > Burkholderiales > Casimicrobiaceae > VBCG01. The sequence goes on along the minus strand of CAZUGY010000036.1, from coordinate 17,084 downwards.
GGCTCGAAGCTCTGCAGGAACTTGAGCCCGATCATGAGCTCCTCGGGCTCGAGCGCGTCGTTGTCGCTGAACATGTCCGCGATCTCGTCGAGCGGGGATGCGAGATAGCCGTCGTCGTCGAGGGCATCGATCAGCGCGGCCACGATCTGCCGGTCGCGCAGCGGCAGGTTCAGCAGGGCGAGCTGCGACAGCAGGTGCTCGCGCAGCGAGCTCGACGCCACCTGCTGCGGCGCGAAGTCGTCGTCCTCGCCGCCGCCGGAGGCGCCGCCCCAATCGCCATCGTTGCCGCCCGCGTAGTCGGAGAAGTCGGTGACGTCGGGCAGGTCGTCGCGCGTGGGGACGGCGTCCACCGCGGTCATGCCATCGCCATCGCCGTCGCCGTCGTCGTCGCGCGCGGGGCGCTCGACGGTGACGGGGCCGGGCGCCATGCTGGAGAGCGCGACCTCGGCGACGGGCGGCTCGTCGTCGCCTTCCTCGCGCTCGAGCAGCGGATTTTCCTGGAGGATGCGATCGACCTCGGCATTGAGCTCGAGGGTGGACAGTTGCAGCAGGCGGATCGACTGCTGCAGCTGCGGCGTGAGGGTGAGGTGCTGGGTGAGCTTGAGCTGGAGCGTCTGTTTCATGGGGTCACTTGGAAGCTCAAGCCTTGGGCGCTACAGCCGGAAATGCTCGCCGAGGTAAACCTTGCGGACGTCCTCATTATAGACAATGTCCCCGGGCGCACCCGAGGCCAGCACCCGGCCCTCGTTGATGATGTACGCGCGGTCGCAGATGCCGAGCGTCTCGCGCACGTTGTGGTCGGTGATGAGCACGCCGATGCCGCGCTCCTTCAGGAAGCCGATGATGCGCTGGATGTCGAGCACGGCGATGGGGTCGACGCCTGCGAACGGCTCGTCGAGGAGGATGAAGCGCGGGCGTGTCGCGAGCGCGCGCGCGATCTCGCAGCGGCGACGCTCGCCGCCCGACAGCGACACGGCAGGCGCATCCGCGAGATGCGAGATCGACAGGTCCTCGAGCAGGGCATCGAGGCGATTGCTCAGCGTGTCGGGATCGAGCTCGGAGAGCTCGAGGATCGCGCGCACGTTCTGGGCGACGGTGAGCTTGCGGAAGATCGACGCTTCCTGCGGCAGGTAGGACAGGCCCCGGCGCGCCCGCCGGTGGATCGGCAGGTGCGACAGGTTCTCGCCGTCGAGCTCGATCGTGCCGCCGTCGGCGGCCACGAGTCCCACGATCATGTAGAAGCAGGTCGTCTTGCCGGCGCCGTTGGGCCCGAGCAGGCCCACCACCTCGCCGCTCGCGACGTCGAGCGAGACATCGTGGACGACGGTGCGCGCCTTGTACCTCTTCTTGAGGTGGGCGGCCTTGAGCTCGCTCATTTCGCAGCCGGTGCGAGTTCCCCGGACTGCCTCAGTTTGAGGGGCGCCGACTTCGTGTCCGCCCCCTTGCCGGGCGCGCTGTCCGCCTTGGGCTGGAACGTGCCCTGCACGCGCGCCTGGGTGGCGGCATCGCCGGCGGCAGGCGTGGTGGCGGGGCGGCCTTCGGCGCGGAAGAGCTCGGTGGCGGCGTTGTAGGAGATGTAGTTGCTGCGGATCTCGTCGGTGCCGCGCTTCAATATCGCGTTGTCGAAGAGCTCGAGCTGCTCCTTGGCGCCGTCGTAGACCGCGCGCTGCGCCCAGCCCTCGTCGTAGGCGTCCATGCCGTCGCGCTTCTGGCGGAAGGCGAGCGGATTGCCGTAGGCGGTGGCCGACAGCGAGTTGTCGGCGTTCTGCTTGAAATCGATGCGGTTGGCGCGGATGGTGATCGTGCCCTGGGTGATGATCACGTTGCCCTTCAGCACGCCGGTGCCGGTCTCGTAGTTCACTTCGGCGCCGTCGGCGGAGAAGGTGATCGGCTTGCCCTTGTCGGCGGTTTCGGCGGCGGCGGTGCCCGCGAGCCCGAAGGCGAGGCAGGCGAGGGCGGTGCGCAGGCGAAACGTCATCGGCATCATTTTGTGGTGGGGGCGGCGGTGGCGGGATTCGCCAGGACGCCCGGCTGGATCGTGCCGCTGGCAGCGGACTCGAGCTTCAGGGTCTTGGCCTTGTTGTCCAGGCGCAGGCCCGTGGCCCGGATTATTCCACGGGGCTCCTCGATCGTCACGGCCTTGTCGGTGGTGACGAGCTCGGCGTCGGGGACCACGTGCAGGAACTCGGTCGTGACCGTGATGGGCCCCGACGGCTCGCTGCCCGGGCTCGTGGGGCCCGCCTCGCGCGTGGCGCGCACGTTGCCGGTGAACCAGACGTTCTTGCGGTCTCCGGAGAGCTTGCCGAGCGATGCAGTGATCTTCATCGCCGGCTTTCCCGCTTCCGTCTGCGCGAGGACGGGCTCCACGATCTCGGTGGTCCCGTCATCGCCGAAGTGCAGGGCGCGCTTGCCGGAGACCAGCTGCCTGGGCAGGCCGCGGGTGTCGAGCTCCACCGCGCGGAAGCTCTGCACGTAGAAGTCCGGATCGTGGCGCTCGGAGCCGTCGCGGCGGGGGGGCGTGGGCTGCACCTGCGCGTCGAGCCAGTAGGTCAGCGCCGCCAGGCTGCCCAGGAGCAGCACCGGCGACCAGGCGGTGAGGCGGTCGAGGAACGAGCGGGTTCGATCTTCGCGGGGCACGCGCGATGGCTTCGAAGGCTAGGTGGAGCGCAGGCGCGGGTCGTGCGCGCCGCGGCCCTGCGCGGCGAGGATCAGCTCGGCGAGCTCGCGGACCGCGCCCCGGCCGCCGTCGCGCGCGGTCACGTAGTGGGCATGCGCGCGCACGGCGGGCGGCGCATGGGGCACCGTGGCGGCGAAGCCGCAGGCGCGCATCACCGGCACGTCGGGGATGTCGTCGCCGATGTGCGCGCACGCATGGGCGGGGATGCCGAGCTCCGCGCGCAACGCTTCGAATGCCGTGAGCTTGTCGGAGATGTCGAGCAGCACGTGGGGGACCTCGAGGCGCTGCGCGCGGAAGCGCACGGTGGGCGCGGCGCTGCCGGTGATCCACGCGACCGCGATGCCCGCCTCGCGCAGCATGTGCATGGCGTAGCCGTCGAGCGCATTGAAGGCCTTCATCTCGGCGCCTGCGTCGTTCATGTAGATCGTGCCGTCGGTGAGCACGCCGTCGACGTCGCAGCAGAGCAGGCGCACGTGGCGGGCGCGCTCCTGCGCCTCGGTGCTCAATGGATCGGCCATCGCGGTCAGACGATCCGTGCCTTGAACAGGTCGTGCAGGTGCAGCGCGCCCACGAGGCGGCCGGCATCGTCCACGACGACGAGCAGCATCACCTTGGGCGGCGTTTCCATCGTCTCCACGCAGTCGATGGCGAGCGCGTCGGGATGCACGGTGCGCGGCGTGCGGGTCATCACGTCGGCCACGCGCACGCGGGTGACGTCGGCGGTCCGCGCGAGGCAGCGGCGCAGGTCGCCGTCGGTGAAGATGCCGGCCACGCGGCGGTCGCCGTCGACCACGATCGTCATGCCCATGCCCTTGCGGCTCATCTCCTCGATGGCGGCCGGCAGCAGCGCGTCGGGCGGCGTGACAGGGAGCGCATCGCCCGCGCGCATCACCTCGGCCACCCGCACGAGGCGGCGGCCGAGCGCGCCACCCGGATGCGAGCGCATGAAATCCTCGGCGGAGAAGCCGCGCTGGTCGAGCAGCGCGAGCGCCAGCGCATCGCCCAGCGCGAGGACGGCCGTGGTGCTGGCGGTGGGGGCGAGACCCAGCGGACAGGCCTCGCTGTCGACGTGCGCGTCGAGGTGGATGTCGGCGGTGTGGGCGAGCGAGCTCTGCTCGTTGCCGGTCAGCGCGATCACCGGGGCGCCGGCGCGCTTCACGTGCGGGACGAGCGCCACGAGCTCGTCGGTCTCGCCCGAATTCGACAGCATCAGCACCACGTCGGCCGCGGTGATCATGCCGAGGTCGCCGTGCAGGGCCTCGGTGGCGTGCACGAAGAAGGCGGGCGTGCCGGTGGAGGCGAGCGTCGCGGCGAGCTTGCCGCCCACGTGCCCCGACTTGCCGATGCCCACCACCACCACGCGGCCGCGGCAGTTGAGCACCAGGTCCACGGCCGCCACGAAGCGGTCGGACAGGCGCTGCGCCAGGGCGGCGATCGCGGCGGCCTCGATGGCGAGCACCTGGCGCGCGAGCGCCTGCGCCCGCGGGGCGTCCACCACGCGGCGCGTGGCCGCGTCGATCTCGTCGCTGGCACGCCGGTTCATCGGGCAAAGTATAACCGGGGGGTGCGCCGCGGCCGGCGGGGTCGCGGCGCGAGGCGCGTGGCGTCCCGTACGGCGGCGCGGCGCGTCGCGCGCAACGCCGCGACGTCATGCGCAAACCGGGCGCAGGCGTGACATATGATGCGGGGACGTCGAAGACCCCGGCCTCCCCGGGCCTGCAATGCCCCATGCGCTGACCCTCATCCTCGAGCTCCTCGCGGCGGCCGTCGTCGTGGTCGTGGTGTGCCGCCTCGTGCGCCTGCCGCCGATCCTGGGCTACCTCGCCGTGGGCATCGCGCTGGGGCCGCACGCGCTCGGCGTGGTGCCCGAGGACGAGACCACCCGCTACGTCGGCGAGTTCGGGGTCGTCTTCCTCATGTTCTCGATCGGGCTCGAATTCAGCCTGCCGCAGTTGCGCGCGATGCGCCGGGCGGTGTTCGGCCTGGGGCTGGCGCAGGTGACCATCACCACGCTGGTCGCCATGGTCGTGCTGCACTTCCTGGGCTACGGCTGGCAGGCGGGGCTGGTCCTGGGCGGCGCGCTCGCCATGAGCTCCACCGCGATCGTGTCCAAGATGCTCGCCGAGCGGATGGAGCTCGCCGCCCCGCACGGGCGCGACGTGATGGCCATCCTGCTCTTCCAGGACCTGGCGGTGGTGGCCTTCCTCATCGTCATCCCCTCGCTCGGGCAGTCGGGAAGCGAGCTCGCGGTCGCGCTGGCGATCGCTGCGGCCAAGGCCGCGGTGGCACTGGCCGTGATCCTCTTCTTCGGCCAGGCACCGATGCGCGCGTGGTTCCACCTCGTCGCGCGCCAGCGGTCCTCCGAGCTGTTCGTGCTCAACGTGCTGCTGGTGACGCTGGGCCTCGGTGCCATCACCGAGCTCCTGGGCCTCTCGCTGGCGCTCGGCGCCTTCCTCGCCGGGATGCTGATCGCCGAGACCGAGTACCGCTACCAGGTCGAGGACGACATCAAGCCGTTCCGCGACGTCCTCCTCGGCCTCTTCTTCGTGGTCGTGGGAACCGCGCTCGATCCGCATCTCGTGCTCGGGAGCTTCGGCACGATCGCGCTCCTCGTCATCGTTCCCGTGTTCGCCAAGCTCGCGCTCGTCGCGCTTCTCGCGCGGCTCTTCGGCGCACCGCTCGCCACGTCCCTGCGGGTGGGCTTCTATCTCGCGCAGGCGGGCGAGCTCGCCCTCGTGATGCTGGCGCTCTCGGTGCACAACAGCATCGTGCCCGAAGCGCTCCTGCAACCCATCCTCGCCGCGATGATCATCTCGATGTGCATCGCGCCGGTCGTGATCCAGCTCGCCGAGCCGATCGTGCGCAAGCTCACCGCCAACGACTGGCTCGCGCGGGCGGCGCTGGTGACGCAGATCGCCGCGCGCACCATGGGCCGGCAGGACCACGTGATCGTGTGCGGCTACGGGCGCAGCGGACAGAACCTCGCGCGGCTCCTCGCGGCGGAAGAGATTTCCTGCGTGGCCATGGATTCCGACCCGCAGCGCGTGCGAGGCGCTGCCGCCGACGGGAGCGACGTGATGTACGGTGACGCGAGCCGCCGCGAGGTGCTGCAAAGCGCGGGGCTCGCCAAGGCGCGTGCGGTCGTGATCACCTTCGCCAATACGCACGTGGCCATGAAGATCCTCCATCACGTGCAACGCGTCCGCCGCGACCTGCCCGTGATCGTGCGCACCCTGGACGACTCGGAAATCGGCAAGCTCGAGGCGGCCGGCGCCACCGAGGTCGTGCCCGAGGTGCTCGAGGGAAGCCTGATGCTCGCCTCGCACTCCCTGCTCGTGATGGGCGTGCCGCTCAACCGCGTGCTGAAGCGCATCCGGACGGTGCGCGAGGAGCGCTACGGGCTCTTCCGCGGCTTCTTCCATGGCGCCACCGACGCCGCCGATGGCGCCGGCCGGCAGCACGTGCGCCTGCATACGGTCGTGCTTGCCGACCGGGCCTCCGCCGTGGGACACCGGCTGGCCGAGCTCGAGCTCGGCAGTGCCGTGGAGGTCACGGGGGTACGTCGGCGCGGTGGGCGGTCCCGTCGGCCGGACACGGAATGGCGGTTCGAGGCCGGCGACGTCGTGGTGCTCCTCGGCACCCCCGACGCGGTGGTCAAGGCCGAGCAAAGGCTGCTCTCGTCCCGGCTGTAGTCCGGGCCCGGCCTAACTGACCGCGGGTCATTGCGGGGGGCGAGCGCGTCCGGATAGAATCGTCCCCTTTTCCCTTCCGCGTCCCCTTCGCTTGTCCGCCACCGCCTTGCGGCCCGCCGCAACGTCCACCCTTGCGTCCGTTCCCCACGCCATCGAGATGGCGGGGGCGACGTTCGGCTACGACCGGACGCGCCCCATCCTGCGCGGCATCGACATGGTCGTGCCGCAGGGCAAGGTCGTGGCGATCATGGGCGGCTCGGGTTGCGGCAAGACCACGATCCTGCGCCTCATCGGCGGGCAGCTGCGCCAGCAGGCGGGCGCGGTCAAGGTGGGCGGCAAGTCCGTGCGCGACCTCGCGCGCGACGAGCTCTTCGCGCTGCGCCGGCGCATCGGGATGCTGTTCCAGTTCGGCGCGCTCTTCACCGACATGTCGGTGTACGAGAACGTCGCCTTCCCCATGCGCGAGCACACCGACCTCACCGAGCCGCTCATCCGCGACCTCGTGCTGATGAAGCTGCATGCGGTGGGATTGCGCGGCGCCGCGCAGCTCTTTCCCAACGAGCTTTCCGGCGGCATGGCACGGCGCGTGGCGCTGGCGCGGGCGATCGCGCTCGATCCGATGCTCGTGCTCTACGACGAGCCCTTCGCCGGCCTCGACCCCATCTCGCTCGGCGTGGTGGGCCAGCTCATCCGGCAGCTCAACGACGCGCTCGGCATCACCTCGGTGATCGTCACGCACGACGTGTACGAGTCGCTCAAGATCGTCGACTACCTCTATTTCGTCTCCGAGGGCCGGATCATCGCGCAGGGCACGCCCCACGACGTGCGCAACTCGTCCGATCCCTTCGTGCGCCAGTTCGTCGACGGCGTGCCCGACGGCCCGGTGCCCTTCCACTACCCCGCGCGTCCCTACCTCGACGAGCTCGGGATGGCAGCGCCATGACGGCGAGCCTCGCCTCCGGCCTGCGCCGCGTGGGCGCGGGTGCGCTGCGCGCGATCTCGCGCGTGGGCTTCGCCGCGCGCTTCTTCATGGCGGTGCTGATGCACACGCCCGCGGCGCTGCGCCGCCTGCAGCTCACGGCGCGCGAGATCTATTTCTCGGGCGTGCTCTCGCTCGTGGTGATCATGGTGTCGGGCCTGTTCGTGGGGATGGTGCTGGGGCTGCAGGGCTACGACGTGCTCGTGAAGTACGGTGCCGGCGACTCGCTCGGCGTGTTCGTGGGCCTGTCGCTCGTGCGGGAACTCGGGCCCGTGGTGGCAGGTCTGCTCTTCGCCAGCCGCGCGGGCAGCGCGATCACGGCGGAGATCGGTCTCATGAAGACCACCGAGCAGCTGTCGGCGATGGAGATGATGGCCGTGGATCCGCTGGCGCGCATCGTTGCGCCGCGCTTCTGGGGCGGCGTGATCTCCATGCCGCTGCTCGCGGCGCTGTTCTCGGCCATGGGCGTGTTCGGCGCCTACCTCGTGGGTGTGCGCCTCATCGGGGTGGACAACGGCACCTTCTGGGGCAACATGCAGGCGGGCATCGACTTCTGGCCCGACGTCACCAATGGCATCGTCAAGAGCATCGTATTCGGCGCCGCGGTGAGCCTCATCGCCGTATTCGAGGGCTACGACGCCCATCCCACGGCCGAGGGCGTGTCGGCCGCCACCACCCGCACGGTCGTGGGCGGCTCGCTCGCCATCCTCGCCCTCGACTTCGTGCTCACCGTGTTCATGTTCCGTGGGCTCGGCAATGGCTGAAGCCCCCCTCAAAGCGACCCCATGAAACGCGCCACCATCGACCTCTGGGTCGGCATCTTCGTGACGATCGGCTTCGCCGCCATCGTCTTCCTGGCCCTGAAGGTCGGCAATCTCGCGACACTCGAGACGCGTCCGAGCTATCGCATCGATGCCGCGTTCGACAACATCGGCGGCCTGAAGCTGCGCGCCCCGGTGAAGGCGGCGGGCGTGATCGTGGGGCGCGTCGAGTCGGTCCGGCTCGACCCCACGACCTACGAGGCGGTGGTCACGATGCGCATGGACACGGGCTACCAGTTCTCCAAGGACACCATCGCCGCGATCCTCACCTCGGGATTGCTGGGCGAGGTGTACATCGGCCTCGAGGCGGGTGGCGACACCGCGATGATCGCCGACGGCGGCCGCGTGTCCAAGACGCAGTCGGCGGTCGTGCTCGAGAAGCTCATCGGCCAGTTCCTCTTCGACAAGGCCTCGAGCGGCCCGCCGCCCGCGCCGGGAGCGCCGAAGTGAGCCGCTCCGCGCCCCGCCTCGCCGCGATCGTGGCGCTCGCCGCGGCCGTGCTGCTGTCGGGCTGCGCGAGCACGACCAAGCGCGGCGGCATCGACGATCCCTTCGAGCCCTTCAACCGCGCCATGTACGCGGTCAACGAGCCGCTCGACAAGTATTTCGCCAAGCCGATCGCGGAAGCCTACGTCGCGATCGTGCCGAGCCTCGTGCGCCAGGGCGTGACCAACTACGTCAACAACATCGACGACTTCTTCTCCGCCATCAACGGCTTGCTGCAGGGCAAGCTCGACAAGGCCGGCCACGACATGGGCCGGGTGATGATCAACAGCGCCTTCGGCTTCGCGGGGCTCATCGACATCGCCTCGTCGGGGGACATCCCGCGCGGGATGGAGGACTTCGGGCAGACGTTCGGCTACTGGGGCATCCCGCAGGGGCCGTTCCTGTTCGTGCCGCTGTGGGGACCCACCACCGTCCGCGACGGTACCGGCGAGCTCCTGCGCCTCGTGTGGTCGCCCACCAACGAGATTCCGAACGTTGCCCTGCGCAACACTGTCTATGGCTTCGCGGCCGTGAATACACGGGCGAATGCGCTGGACGCCACCTCGCTGCTGGAGCAGGCGTCCATCGATCCCTACACCTTCGTGCGGCGTTCCTACCTGCAGCGGCGCGAGTATCTCGTGCACGACGGCAACCCGCCCCCCCTCGAGGACGACGATTGATGCAGATGTTCCGGACTATCGCCCGCAGCGCACTGGCGCTGTGCCTTGCCTTCTGCGCCGTCGCGGCGCTCGCGCAGGAGGCCCCCGACGTCCTCGTGAAGAACGTGTCGCAGGAAGTGCTCGGCATCATCAAGACCGATCCCAAGGTGCAGGCGGGCGACCAGGCGCGCATCCGCGAGGTGGTGGAGAGCAAGCTGCTGCCGTACTTCGACTTCGAGCGCATCACGGCGCTCGCCATGGGCCGCAACTGGCGGCAGGCCACGCCCGAGCAGCAGAAGCAGCTCGTGGAACAGTTCCGGCAACTGCTCGTGCGCACCTACTCCGGCGCGCTGGCGCAGTACCGCAACCAGACCATGGACTACAAGCCGCTGCGCGCCGATCCCGCGGCCACCGAGGTCACCGTGCGCACCGAGGTCGTGCGCCAGGGCCAGGCGCCCGTGCAGATCGACTACTCCATGGGCAAGACGGGCAGCACATGGAAGGCCTACGACGTGATCGTGGGGGGCGTGTCGCTCGTCACCAACTATCGCGACGAGTTCAACGAGCAGATCCGCGCCGGCGGCATCGACGCGCTCATCAAGTCGCTGACCGCCAAGAACCAGGGCGGGAAGTGATCCTGACCATGGACGGCCGCACGCCTTCCCCGACCGGCGCTTTCGTCGCGGCCGGCGACCGCTGGCGCTTCACCGGTGCGCTCGTCTTCGACGATGCGATGGACGTGGTCAGGACCGCGGCCTCGCTGCCGCTGCCCGCGTCGGGCGTGGTGGACCTGTCGGAGCTCGCGCACGGCGACTCGTCCGCGCTCGCGGTGCTGCTGGCACTGCGCCGTCGCGCGCAGGCGGAAGGCCATCGCGGGCTCACGTTCCCCGGCATGCCGGCCATGCTCGATGCGCTCGCCCGCGTCTACGGCGTCGAGAGCCTCGTGGCGGGCTGACGCGCGCTTCCTTCGCGGCGTGCCGGCCGCTGTCGTTCGCCGTTGCCGGCGCCGCCGCTTCCGCCCGCAGTCTCCATCCGCAATCCCCACCCGCCCTTGCCACGCAGTTGCCCCCCACCGCCACGTCGCCAGTGCGAGCAGACATGATCCCCGCAGTCGAGGTCGTCGACGTCGCGCGCAGCTTCGGCCGCGTGCAGGCGCTCGCGGGCGTGGACCTGCGTGTCGCGCAGGGCGAGTTCTTCGGGCTCCTCGGCCCCAACGGCGCGGGCAAGACGACGCTCATCTCGATCATCGCGGGGCTGACGCGCGCGAGCCGCGGCAGCGTGCGCGTCCTGGGCCACGACGTGGTCACCGGCTTTCGCGAGGCGCGCCGCAGCCTGGGCGTGGTGCCGCAGGAGCTCGTGTTCGATCCCTTCTTCACGGTGCGCGAGACGCTCGAGTTCCAGGCCGGCTACTTCGGCCTGGCCAGGCCCACCGCCTGGATCGACGAGATCCTCCATCACCTCGACCTCACCTCCAAGGCCGATGCGAACATGCGCGCGCTGTCGGGCGGCATGAAGCGGCGCGTGCTCGTGGGGCAGGCGCTCGTCCACAAGCCGCCGGTGATCGTGCTCGACGAGCCCACCGCGGGGGTGGACGTGGAGCTGCGGCAGAGCCTGTGGCAGTTCATCCGCAAGCTGAACCGCGACGGCCATACCATCATCCTCACCACGCACTATCTCGAGGAGGCGGAGATGCTGTGCAGCCGCATCGCGATGATGAAGGAGGGGCGGATCGTGGCGCTCGATTCCACCGCGAACCTGCTGGCGCGCGTGCCCGGCATCACCTGCCGGGTGGAGGCCGACCGCCTGCCTGCCGCGTGGCGGCAGAAGGTGGTGAGCGAGGAGGGCGGCGTGTACCACGTGGCGCTCGACTCCCACGCCGAGATCGAGCCGCTCCTCGCCGCGCTGCGCCTCGAGGGCATCGCCGTGCGTGGCCTTGCGCTGGAGGCCACCGACCTCGAGCAGGTGTTCCTCGAGCTCACGAGCAGCAAGGCGGCGGCAGCGTGAGCTCGAAGGTCAATCCAGTGGTCGCGCGCGAACATGCCCCGGCCGTGCTTGCCGGTGGGCCGTCGCCCGTGGTGCCCGGGTTCGCGTTGCGCCCCACCCGGCCCGGGTGGCTCACCCTCTTCCACAAGGAGGTGCTGCGCTTCTGGAAGGTCGCGTTCCAGACCATCGCGGCTCCCATCCTCACCGCGCTCCTGTACCTGCTCATCTTCTCGCACGTGCTCGAGGGCCGGGTGTCGGTGTTCGACGGGCGCGTCTCCTACACCGCCTTCCTCGTGCCCGGCCTCGTGATGATGTCGGTGCTGCAGAATGCGTTCGCCAATTCGTCGTCGTCGCTCATCCAGTCGAAGATCACCGGCAACTTGATCTTCGTGCTGCTGCCGCCGCTGTCCGCGCTCGACCTCTTCGCGGCCTACGTGCTGGCCGCGATCGTGCGCGGCATCGCAGTGGGGGCCGGCGTGTTCGCGGTCACGCTGCTGTTCGAGCCCTCGCTCCTCGCGATGCCGCATCCGGTCTGGGCGCTCGGCTTCGCGCTGCTGGGCAGCACCATCCTGGGCACCCTGGGCCTCGTGGCGGGGTTGTGGGCGGACAAGTTCGACCAGCTCGCCGCCTTCCAGAACTTCATCATCGTGCCGCTGACCTTCCTGTCGGGCGTGTTCTACTCGATCCACTCGCTGCCCGCGTTCTGGCAGACGCTGTCGCATGCCAATCCGTTCTTTTATATGATCGACGGCTTCCGCTACGGCTTCTTCGGGGTGTCCGACATCCCGCCCGCGGCGAGCCTCGCCGTCGTGGTCACGGCGGCAGTCGCCTGCGCGGGGCTTGCCCTGGCGCTCCTCCATCGCGGCTTCAAGCTGCGCAACTAGACACGCGAGCCACCACGATCATGGTCACACCTGAATCCATCGGCGCCTCCATCGAGCGCGGCCTCGCCTGCACCCACGTGGAGGTGCAGGGCGACGGCGCGCACTTCGAGGCGATCATCGTGTCGCCGGCCTTTGCCGGCCTGTCGCGCGTGAAGCAGCACCAGCTCGTGTATGCCGCGCTCGGCGACCGCATGCGCGCGGAGATCCACGCGCTGTCGATGCAGACGCTCACTCCCGAGCAGTGGGCGGAGCGCGGTCGTGGATAAGCTTGCCATCGAGGGCGGCACGCCGCTGCGCGGCGAGGTGCAGGTGTCGGGCGCCAAGAACGCCGCCCTGCCGCTGCTGTGCGCGGGCCTGCTCACCGCGGAAACGCTCACGCTCGCCAACGTTCCGCAACTGAACGACGTGCGCACGATGCAGCAGCTGCTGGGCCAGATGGGGATGCAGCTCGGGTCCGCCGGTGCCGGCACCGTGACGCTCGGCGGCGCGCACATCGACTGGCCGCTCGCGCCCTACGAGCTCGTGAAGACGATGCGCGCCTCCATCCTCGCGCTGGGACCGCTGCTCGCGCGCTGCGGCGAGGCGCGCGTGTCGCTCCCGGGCGGTTGCGCGATCGGCCTGCGGCCCGTCGACCAGCACGTGAAGGGCCTGCAGGCGATGGGCGCGACCATCGACCTCGACCACGGCTACATCGATGCCAGGGGGCGCCTGAAGGGCACCACCTTCGTGTTCGACATGGTGACCGTGACCGGCACCGAGAACCTCATGATGGCTGCCACCCTCGCCGACGGCACCACGGTGCTCGACAACGCCGCCCGCGAGCCCGAGGTGGTGGATCTCGCGCGCTGCCTCGTGGCGATGGGGGCGAAGATCACGGGCGCCGGCACCGACCGCATCGTGGTGGAAGGCGTGGCGCGCCTTTCGGGTGCCACGCACTCGATCATGCCCGATCGCATCGAAACCGGCACCTACCTCGCCGCGGTCGCCGCCTGCGGCGGCAGCGTGGTCGTGCGCGGCGCCGCACCCGACACGCTCGATGCCGTGATCGGCCGGTTGCGCGAGGCCGGCGCCACGATCGCGGTCGACGGCACCGACATCCGTGTGGAGCGCACGGGCACGCTGCGCGGCGTGAACGTGCGCACCGCGCCGCACCCGGGTTTTCCCACCGACATGCAGGCGCAGTTCATGGCGCTCGCCGCGCGCGCCGAAGGCACCGCGGTCATCACCGAGACGATCTTCGAGAACCGCATGATGCACGTGCAGGAGCTGCTGCGCCTGGGCGCCGACATCGAGGTCGAGGGCAATACCGCGGTGGTGCGCGGCGCGGGCAAGCTCACCGGTGCCAACGTGATGGCCACCGACCTGCGTGCCTCGGCATGCCTCGTGATCGCGGGCATGGTGGCCGAAGGTACGACCCTCATCGATCGCATCTATCACCTCGATCGTGGCTACGAGCGGATGGAAGACAAGCTCTCCGGCGTGGGCGCCCGCATCTCGCGCGTGAAGTGATGAATGTTCCGGACGACCTCGCGGCGGCACCGCTCGGCCACGCCACGGATTACCCCGATACCTACGACGCGTCCCTGCTCTTCGCGGTGGCCCGTGCGCCCCGGCGTGCCGACATCGGCATCGCGGGCGTCTTGCCGTTCACGGGCGCGGACGTGTGGACCGCCTACGAGCACACCTGGCTCGACCTCGGCGGCAAGCCGGTCGTCGCGATGGTGACCTTAACCGTGCCGGTGACTTCACCTTCCATCGTCGAATCCAAGTCGGTCAAGCTCTACCTGGGCTCGTATGCGCAGTCGCGCTTTGCCAGCGCCGCCGACGTCGCGGCGCGCGTCGAGCGCGACCTGGCCTCCGCCACCGGATCGCCGGTGACCGTGGCGCTCGTGCCGCAGCAGGACTTCGGCACGGCGCGCATCGCGCAGCCCGCCGGCGAGAGCATCGACGAGATCGAGGTCGAAGTGGACCGCTACGCGGTCGACCCCGCGCTGCTCCACGCGGGCCGCGACGACGTCCGCGAGACGCTGCGCAGCGATCTCTTCCGCTCCGTGTGCCCCGTCACCGGCCAGCCCGACTACGCATCGCTGTCGATCGCCTATGCGGGCCCGCGCATCGATCGCGCCGGTCTTCTGCGCTACCTCATCTCGTACCGCCTGCACGCGGGCTTCCACGAGCATTGCGTGGAGCGCATCTTCACCGATCTCGTCGCGCGTTGCGCGTGCCGCGAGCTCACGGTCGTGGCGCGCTTCACGCGGCGCGGGGGGCTGGACATCAATCCGTTCCGCACCAACGCGCACGTTGCGGTGCCGCCCAACGTGCGCACGCCGCGGCAATAGGACCTTGAAGCATGCAGGCGATCCGCGGCGCCGCCGTCACGTTCACGGGCGATCCGTTCACGGACGGCGTGGCGGCCACGCGCCGGCACGAGCCCGACGCCGTGGTCGCGATGGACGATGGCCGCATCGTGGCCTTCGGCGCTGCGTCCGACGTGCTGCCCACGCTGCCGGCCGATACGCCCGTCACGCGCTACGACCACGCCCTCATCAGCGCGGGCTTCGTCGACACGCACGTGCACTACCCGCAGCTGCCGATCATCGGCGCGGGCGGCAAGCCGCTCCTCGACTGGCTGTCGGGCTACACGTTCGCGGCGGAGGAGCGCTACGCGGACGCGGGCTACGCAAGGAGCATGGCGCGCGCCTACCTGCGCGAGAACCTGCGTAACGGCATCACCACGGCGTCGGTCTTCTGCACCGTCCATCCCCACTCGGTCGACGTGCTCTTCGAGGAAGCGGTGGCCCTCGACCTGCGCCTCATCGCCGGCAAGGTGCTCATGGACCGCAATGCGCCCGCCGGCCTCCTCGACACCGCGCAGCGCGCCTACGACGAATCGAAGGCGCTGATCGAGCGCTGGCACGGGAAGGCACGCCTGCGCTATGCCGTCACGCCGCGCTTCGCCGTCACCTCCACGCCCGCGCAGCTCGACGCCGCCGGCGCGCTGGTGCGCGAGTCGCCCGATGTGCACGTGCAGTCGCACGTGGCGGAGAACCTGGCCGAAGTGGCGCTCGTGGCGTCGCTGTATCCGCAAGCCGCCTCCTACCTCGACGTGTATGCCCGGCACGGCCTCACCGGCCCGCGCACGATCTACGGTCACGGCATTCACCTGGACGAGCGCGACTTCGCCTTCCTGCACGAGACAGGCACCGCGCTCGCGCACTGTCCCACGTCGAACAATTTCCTCGGAAGCGGCCTGTTCCGCCTCGCCGACGCCACGCGCCGCGAGCGCCCGGTGCGGGTGGGTCTTGCCACGGATCTCGGCGGCGGCACCAGCTTCTCGATCCTGCGCACGATGCAGGCGGCCTACGAGGTCGCGCAGCTCGCAGGAGGGGCGCTGCCGCCGGCGTGCGCGCTGTATCTCGCCACCCGCGGCGCGGCGCGGGCGCTCCATCTCGACGACCGCATCGGCACGCTGGCACCCGGCATGGAGGCCGACGTCGTGGTGCTGGACCTCGCCGCGACGCCGCTCCTCGCGCTGCGCATGGGCCATGTGCGCGATGTCGACGAGGCGCTCGCGGTGCTGATGGCGCTGGGCGACGACCGGGCCATCCGCGCGACGTGGGTGGCGGGCCGCTGCGTGCACGATCGCGATGCGCCGGCCGTCCTGCGGGAGGCGCCGGCCGCGTAATGGCGGAGTCGTGACGGTCTTACGCGCCATGCCCGCCGGCGTCGCCGGGCCCGTCCGGTAAAATGGCTCTCCGACGAACCGCCGCCCGCGGCCCTGCCGCCGGCCTTCGAGGCCTTCGCTTCCGTGCCCGCCCTGACCATCGCCCTGTCCAAGGGGCGCATCCTCGACGAGACGCTGCCGCTCTTCGCCCACGCGGGCGTGGTGCCGGCGGAGGATCCCGAGTCGTCGCGCAAGCTCATCCTGCCCACGAGCCATCCCGACGTGCAGTTCGTGGTCGTGCGCGCCTCCGACGTGCCCACCTACGTGCAATACGGCGCTGCCGATGCCGGCATCGCCGGCAAGGACGTGCTCCTCGAGCACGGCGGCGAGGGCCTGTACCAGCCGCTCGACCTCGGCATCGGGCGCTGCCGCATGGTGGTGGCCACCCGCAGCAGCTACGACTGGGCCGGCACCGTGCAGCGCGGCGCCCGCGTGCGCGTGGCCACGAAGTACGTGCGCATCGCCCGCGAGCACTTCGCGCGCAAGGGCATGCACGTGGACCTGATCAAGCTCTACGGCTCGATGGAGCTGGCACCTCTCGTGGGGCTGGCCGAGGTGATCGTGGACCTCGTGTCCACCGGCAACACGCTGCGCGCCAACGACCTCGTGGCGGTGGAGGACATCATGCCGATCAGCTCGCGGCTCATCGTCAATCCGGCGGCGTTGAAGCTGAAGCGCGCGGCGATGCAGCCGCTGGTGGAAGCGCTCGCGCAGGCCACGCAGGTGACGACGCCGTGAATGCGGAACCGACTGCGGCGAGCGGTGTGCAGGTGTCGTCCGTGGCTGCCGCCGGGACCGAGTCCGCCACGCTTGCCATCCGCGTGCTCGACGCCAATGCGCCGGGCTTCACCGCCGACCTCGACCGCCTGATTGCCTTCGAGG
Source organism: uncultured Alcaligenaceae bacterium (assembly GCA_964620265.1). Lineage (GTDB taxonomy): Bacteria > Pseudomonadota > Gammaproteobacteria > Burkholderiales > Casimicrobiaceae > VBCG01. Next base: position 297 of record CAZUGY010000036.1, on the reverse strand, counting down.
CCGCGCAGGATCCCGCGATCGACGCCGCCGTCGCCGCGATCATCGCCGACGTCCGTGCGCGTGGTGATGCCGCCGTCCTCGACTGCACGCGGCGCTTCGATCGCCTCGACGCAGCTTCGGTGGCCGCCCTCGAGATCCCGCCGGCGCAGATGCTTGCCGCCTACGACGGGCTCCCCGAGACCCAGCGCGCCGCCCTCACCGAGGCTGCCACGCGCGTGCGCCGCTACCACGAGCGGCAGAAGGCCCACGGCGGCGCCTTCATGGTGGCCGACGACGACGGCAGCGAGCTCGGCCAGC
>CAZUGY010000035.1:11792-28517 GCA_964620265.1 uncultured Alcaligenaceae bacterium | reverse complement strand
AGGGCGCCCAGGCCCAGGTCGTTCAGCCACATGTGCAGCCCGCCGTGCGCGGTGCCCGCCCACATGCCCCACTTCAATCCGGGCTTCACGTTGCGCACCTTGTACAGGTCCGCATAGACCCACGACTTGCGCCAGGCATCGCCGAGATCGGCGAGCTCGTCGTGCGACCGGCCCGCGCCCAGTGCGGCAAAGGCGCTCTCGGCGGCGAGCATGCCCGTCTTCATCGCATTGTGGCTGCCCTTGATGCGCGGCAGGTTGACGAAGCCCGCGGCGCAGCCGATGAGGGCACCGCCGGGGAACGTGAGCTTCGGCACCGACTGCAGGCCGCCCTCGTTGATCGCCCGCGCGCCGTAGCCCAGGCGCTTGCCGCCCTCGAAGGTGGGGCGGATCGCGGGATGCGTCTTGAAGCGCTGGAACTCGTCGTAGGGGGAGAGGTACGGGTTCTCGTAGTTGAGGTGCACCACGAAGCCCACCGCGACGAGCCGCTCGCCGAAGTGGTACATGAACGAGCCACCACCGGTGGCCGAGTCGAGCGGCCAGCCCTGGCTGTGCACCACGCGGCCCGGGTGATGCCTGTCGGCGGCGACCTCCCACAGCTCCTTGATGCCGATGCCGTACTTCTGCGGATCGACGCCGTCGCGCAGGTTGAAGCGCTGCATGAGGTCCTGCGACAGCGAGCCACGCGCGCCTTCGGCGAAGAGCGTGTACTTCGCGTGCAGCTCCATGCCGGGCTGGTAGTCGGCCTTGTGCTCGCCGTCGCGGGCCACACCCATGTCGCCGGTGGCCACGCCGCGCACGGCGCCCTTGTCGTCGTAGAGGATCTCGGCGGCGGGAAAGCCGGGGTAGATCTCCACGCCGAGCGCCTCGGCCTGCTGCGCGAGCCAGCGGCAGACGTTGCCGAGGCTCACGATGAAGTTGCCCTCGTTGCTCATGAGGGGCGGCAGCAGCCAGTGGGGAATGTGATGGGCCTTGTCGGAGGACGTCAGCACGAGGAACTGGTCGTCGGTCACGGGCGTGTCGACCGGCGCGCCCCGGGTCTTCCAGTCGGGCAGGAGCTCGTTCAACGCCTTGGGATCGATCACCGCGCCGGAGAGGATGTGGGCGCCGACCTCGGAGCCTTTCTCCAGCACGCATACGGAAACGTCGCGACTGTCGCGGGCGGCAAGCTGCTTCAGGCGGATCGCGGCGGCGAGCCCGGCCGGGCCGCCCCCCACGATCACCACGTCGTATTCCATCGCTTCGCGCGTCACGGGCACATCCCCTCGCGTAATCGCTGCGGCGTGGCCGCAGGCGGCGGTCATTATAATTCGTGGTTACCCTGCCGCCTGAGCAGGGGGATTCGCCGCCCGCCATGAGCCCACCGCGCCACCTCGTCCACACGTCGCACCTCGCCATCCGCTGGGGCGACATGGACACGCTCGGGCACGTCAACAACACGGTCTACTTCCGCTACATGGAGCAGGCGCGGCTCGAGTGGCTGTTCGCGCATCTCGGCGACGACGCCTATGCGAGCGGGCAGGGGCCGGTGATCGCGAACGCGATCTGCAACTTCCGCCGTCCGCTCGTGTATCCCGCCGCCATCGCCGTGCGCATGTACCTCGGCAAGCCCGGCACCACGAGTGTCACGAGCTATTACGAGATCGCGGTGGGCGATGACCTGTACGCCGACGGCGAATCCCGCATCGTGTGGGTCGACCTCGCCTCCGGACGGCCCGCGCCGCTTCCCGACAGCGTGATCGCACCTGTGCGTGCGTTCTTTTAGGCAGACATCATGACCAGCAAACTGTGGGAGCCCTCGCCCGCGCGCATCGCGCAGGCCAACGTCACCGCCTTTGCGCAGCGCGTGGCGGCGAAGCACGGCGTGGCCTGTGCGGAGTATGGCGACCTGTGGCGCTGGTCGGTGGACCACAGCGCCGAGTTCTGGCGCGAGCTGTGGGAGTACGCGGGCGTTCTCGGTAGCCCGGGCGAGCGCGTGCTGGTGGATGCCGATCGCATGCCCGGCGCGCGCTGGTTTCCCGACGCGCGCCTCAACTTCGCGCGCAACCTGCTCGAGCGGCGTCCGGCCGACGATGCGGGCGATGCGCTCGTCTTCCGCGGCGAGGACAAGGTCGCGCGGCGCATCTCGCATGCCGGGTTGCATGCGACGGTGTCGCGCATCGCGGCGGCGCTGGCGGCCCACGGCATCGTGGCCGGCGATCGCGTGGCCGCGTACATGCCCAACATGCCCGAGACGATCATGGCGGTGCTGGGGGCGTCGGCGCGTGGCGCCATCTTCTCCTCGTGCTCGCCCGACTTCGGCGTGCAGGGCGTGGTGGACCGCTTCGGACAGATCGAGCCGCGCATCCTCTTCACGGTCGACGGCTATTACTACAACGGCAAGGTCGTGCCGATCCAGGACAAGGTCGCGCAGATCGTGGCGCGCGTGCCCTCGATCGAGAAAGTCGTGGTGGTGCCCTACCTGCAGCAAAGCGATGGCGCCTCCGACGACCTCTCGAGCGTGCGGGGCGGCATCGGGCTCGAGGCCTGGCTCGCCCCCTTCGCGGCGGGCCCGATCGACTACGTCGAGCTGCCGTTCGATCATCCGCTCTACATCCTCTATTCGTCGGGGACGACGGGCGTGCCCAAGTGCATCGTCCACGGCGCCGGCGGCACGCTCCTGCAGCACCAGAAGGAACACCTGCTGCACGCCGACGTGAAGCCCGGCGACCGCGTCTTCTACTTCACCACCTGCGGCTGGATGATGTGGAACTGGCTGGTGTCGGGGTTGGCCGCGCGCGCGACGCTGCTGCTCTACGACGGCTCGCCCTTCATCGACCGCGGTCGCGTGCTGTGGGAATTCGCCGATGCCGAGAAGATGACGCACTTCGGCACGTCGGCCAAGTACATCGATGCGCAGAAGAAGATCGCGCTGGTGCCGCGCAAGGACTTCGACCTGTCCTCGGTGCGGGCGATCCTGTCCACCGGCAGCCCGCTCGCGCCGGAGAGCTTCGACTACGTGTACCAGTGCGTGAAGGAAGACGTGCTGCTGTCGTCGATCTCCGGCGGCACCGACATCGTGTCGTGCTTCGCGCTCGGCGTGCCCACGCGCCCGGTGTATCGCGGCGAGCTGCAGGGCCGGGGCTTGGGGATGGACGTGGATGTGTACGACGAGTCCGGCCACGCCATCGTGGGCGCCCAGGGCGAGCTCGTGTGCAAGTCCCCGTTCCCGTCGATGCCCGTGCATTTCTGGAACGACCCCGATGGCGCCAAGTATCACGCGGCGTACTTCGATCGCTTTCCCGGCATCTGGTGCCACGGCGACTGGGTGGAGCTCACCGAGCACGATGGCGTCGTCATCTACGGACGATCCGATGCCACGCTCAATCCGGGCGGCGTGCGTATCGGCACGGCGGAGATCTATCGCCAGGTCGAGCAGCTGCCCGAAGTGGTCGAGAGCCTGGTGATCGGCCAGGACTGGCCGCCCGGCGAGGTAGGCGACGTGCGCGTGGTGCTGTTCGTGAAGCTCGCGGAGGGCATCGTGCTCGACGACGCGCTCACCGAGCGCATCCGCCAGCACATCCGGATGAACACCACGCCACGCCACGTGCCGGCCAAGGTCGTGCAGGTGGACGACATCCCGCGCACCAAGAGCGGCAAGATCGTGGAGCTCGCCGTGCGCAACGTGGTGCACGGGCGGGAGGTGAAGAACCTCGAGGCGCTCGCCAATCCCGAGGCGCTCGAGCAGTACCGCGATCGCGTCGAGCTCAAGGGCTGACGACGATGCGCCCGGCACGCGGAAGCCCGGGGTGACGTCATGAGCTTGGTCGCGATCCTCGTCGCGCTCGGGCTCGAGCAATGGCGCGCGTTCGAGTGGCGCGCGGCGGTGGAGCGTGGGTTCGTGCGCTATGCCCGCACGCTCGAGCGCAAGCTCAACGGCGGTACACGCCAGCACGGCATCGTCGCCGTGGTGGCGGCGTTGTTGCCGCCGGTGGCGGGCGTCGCGCTCGTCTACTGGCTGGCCGACGCGGCGCATCCGCTGGCGGGCGTGCTCGTCAATGTGGTCGTGCTGTATTTCCTCATGGGCTTCCGCCGCTTCAGCCACGCGATCTCGGCGATCGTGGTGGCGCTGCAGGCGGGCGACATCGGCATGGCGCGGCGGGCGCTCTCGGCGTGGCGCGGCGGCTTCACGGGGGATCTCGGCAGCGCCGACGTCGCGCGGCTTTCGATCGAGCGCGGCCTCGTGGACGCGTACCGGCGCGTGTTTGCGGTGGTCTTCTGGTTCGTGCTGCTGCCGGGTCCCGCGGGGGCCGTGCTCTATCGCGCAGCGGTGCTGCTCGCCGAGGAGTGGCGCGGCCCCGAGCCGGGAATCGAGCCCACGCCGCTGGTGCAATCGCGCGCGGAGTTCGGCGCCCCCGCGCGGAGGTTGCTCGTGGCGCTCGATTGGCTGCCCGTGCGGCTCACGGCGCTCTCGTTCGCCGTGGTGGGCGACTTCGAGGATGCGGTGGCGTGCTGGCGTACGCAGTCGATGCGCTGGATCACGCAGGAGGGCGGGCGCGCGGTGGGGATCCTGCTCGCGGCCGGCGGCGGTGCGCTCGGTGTGCAGCTCGGCGGCATGCTGCCGACGCTCTCCGGCGATCCCGACGTGCGGCCGGACCTGGGGCTCGGCGATCCGGTGGAGCCCGATGTGCTGCCGTCGGCCGTCGGGCTCGTGTGGCGCGCGCTGATCCTGTGGTTGCTGATCATCCTGCTGGTGACGGTGGCGAATCTCGTGCCATAGCCGCAGCGCGCGCACCACGGGGGAGGCGAGCGCAGCGCGCTTCGGGGGGCGGAGCGCCGCAGGGCCGCCCCCAAGGCGCTCCAAGCCCCTTGGGGGAGGCGAGCGCAGCTCGCTTCGGGGGGACCTATCAGTACGAGCGTGGCGAGGCTTCGCGCAGGAGCGTGTGCAAAAGCCCCACGCGATGCGGCGCGATCTTTCCTGCTTCCACCGCCGCCGTGATGGCGCACCCGGGTTCCGCATCGTGCCGGCAATCGCGGAAGCGGCAGTGTCCGAGATAGGGGCGCAGCTCCACGAAGGCCTGCGCAAGGGTCGCAGGGTCCACGTGCGCGAGGCCGAAGATCTTCACGCCCGGCGAGTCCACGATCCAGGTATCGCGCGGCTGGCCGGGCAGGAAATGCAATGCGGTGGACGTGGTGGTGTGGCGTCCGGCGCCCAGCGCCGCGGAGACGTCGCTGGTGCGTGCCTTCGCCTCGGGCGCGACCGCGTTCACGAGTGTCGATTTCCCCATGCCCGACTGGCCGACGAGCAGCGTGCGCTGGCCCGCGAGCCACGGGAGCACGGCGCTCGCATCGGTCACGGCGGACAGCGGGACCACCGCATAGCCCAGGTCCGCGAAGGGTTGCAGCCGCTCGCGCAACGTGTGGAAGCCGGGCAGGTCGGACTTGTTGGCGAGGATCACGAGGCGGCAATGGGCCGTCTCGGCGGCGATCGTCCAGCGCTCCAGAAGCTCGGTATCGAGCGCCACGTCCGGCGCGACCACCGCCGCCACTTGCGTGAGGTTGGCGGCGAGGAGCTTCTCCTTGAAGGCATCCGAGCGGTAGAGGAGGTTGGTGCGCGGCGCGACATCCCGGATCACCGCGCCTTCACGGTCGCTGGCGACCTCCACCTGGTCGCCCACCGCGATGCGCAGCGTGCGCCCCTTGACTTGCGCGGTCACGCGCTCGCCATCGGGAAAGACGACGTCGAAATGTCGCCGCTGCGCGGCCACCACCAGTGCGCGCGGAAATGCCGCCATCAGGCCGCGAGCCGCTCGATCTTCGCCGCGCAGATGACGTCGTTCTGCGACACACCGCCGCAGTCGTGTGTGGCGAGCGTGACCGTGCACTCGCGGAAGCCGAAGCGGATCTCGGGATGGTGATCCTCGCGCTGCGCGACGAAAGCCACGGCATTCACGAAGGCGAGCGTCTCGTGGTACTGGCCGAAGGAGAACGTCTTCGCGATCGCCTCTCCCGCGACGCTCCATCCGGGAAGGTTCGCCAGGTGCGCGACGAGCTCGTCGTGGCCCAGGCGCGGCGCGCCCGGACGGCAGTGCATGGCGGCGAGCGCCAGGGTGGGGGTGGGAAGGTCCATCAGCGGGTGAAGTGGTAGAAATCGCGATCGAGCCAGGCGGCCACACTTTCCTCCTCGTCGGGGAAGTAGCCCTTGGCGAGCTCCGCATTGCAACGCTGCACCTGCGCCATGAGTTGCTGCGGCGTGGTCACGCGGCGATCCTTGCGGGTGTAGATCACGTCCGCGCTGCCGAATTTCGCCGCGTGGCAGGACACGCAGTCGCGCTGGCCGAGCGTCTCGCCGGCGGCGGCGTCCCCGTTGGCATAGGGTGGAGGGCCCTGCGCCGCGGCGGGCGCGGCAGTCGCGAAAAGGGATAGCGTGGCCAGCACTCCCAGCGTTGCGAGCGAGGCGCCGGCGATCACTGCAATGCCCCCCGCGCTCGCGCGTGGCGGGCCTGTTCGTCACGGGGGCCCTTAGTGCTCATGCCGCGAGCGGCATCGGCTCGTCCACCGCGAGCGAGCGGATGCGCGCGATGCGCACGGCCGCGGGCGGATGCGAGTCGTAGAACGCCGAGTGCAGGGGATCGGGCGTGAGCGTGGCTGCGTTGTCCTCGTAGAGCTTGACGAGGGCTTCGGTGAGGGCGTGTGCCGACGCGTGCTGCGTGGCGAAGGCATCCGCCTCGAACTCGTGCCGGCGCGAATACGCTGCCAGCAGGGGCTCGAGCAGGAACGTGAACACCGGCAGCGCGAGCAGGAAGAGCTCGAGCGCCACGCCGGGCCGCGCGAGCGCTGCCGGAAGCAACGACGCGGGAATGCCGAGCCCCGTGTAGAACCACGGTGCGCGGGCGAGCCATGCGAGCAACGCCAGGAACCCGAGCGACAGCACGGCGGACCACAGGATCCGCTTGGCGACGTGCCGCAGCCTGAAGTGGCCGAGCTCGTGCGCGAGCACCGCCTCGATCTCGTCGGGGGAAAGCCGCAACAGCAGCGTGTCGAAGAACACGATGCGCTTGGCCTTGCCGAAGCCGGTGAAGTACGCATTGCCGTGCCCCGAGCGCTTCGAGCCGTCCATCACGAAGAGGCCGGCGCTGCGGAAGCCACAGCGCGCCAGGAGCGCCTCCACGCGCTCGCGCGCCACGGTGTGCTCCATCGGCGTGAACTTGTTGAAGATCGGCGCGATCAGCGTGGGATAGAGCACGAGCACCAGCAACTGGAAGGCCATCCACGCTGCCCATGCCCACAGCCACCACGCGGGGCCGGTCGCGCCCATGATCCACAGCAGCGCCGCGAGGAGCGGGACGCCGAGCACGACGGCGAGTGCCAGTCCCTTGGCGAGGTCGCCGAACCACAGGCGCATCGTCATGCGGTTGAAGCCGTGGCGCTCCTCGATGCGGAAGGTATGCCACCAGGAGAACGCGACGCTCACGCACCCGAACACGATCGCGGCGATCGCGAACATCGCGACGTCGCGCACGATCGGCCCGCCCGGCAGCGCGTCGGTGGCGGCGACGATGGCGGCGAGCCCGCCACCCAGCGTCATCGCGAGTAGCAGCAGGGCATCGACGGTGGCGTGCACGATCGACACGCGCTGGCGCGCGACCGTGTAGTCCGCGGCCTTGTGGTGCGCCGTGATGCCGATGCGCGAGACGAACGCATCGGGCACCTTGCCGCGATGGGCGCGCACGTGCGCGATCTGCCGCCACGACAGCCACAGGCGCACCGCGAGCGAGAGCGCCAGCGCGGCGAGAAACACGAGGGAAAAGGCAGTGAAGGAAGGGGGAGCCAAGGACTTCCGGCCGCGTCGCGAGCGCGGAGCATGCGAAAATGGACGATTCCATTCTACGCCACGCCCATGCCGCAGGACGCCAACCGCCTCATCTGGATCGACATGGAGATGACGGGCCTGTCGCCCGACCGCGACCGCATCATCGAGGTGGCGCTCGTCGTCACCGACCACGATCTCGTCACGGTGGCCGAGGCGCCGGTCTGGGTGGTGCGCCAGGACGACGCCGTCCTCGACGCCATGGATGCGTGGAACACCGCCACGCACGGCCGGAGCGGCCTCACCGCGAAGGTCAAGGCGTCGCCGCTCGCCGAAGGCGACGTCGAGGCGCAGGCGCTCGCCTTTCTCGCCGAGCACGTCCCCGCCAAGGCCTCGCCCATGTGCGGCAACTCGATCTGCCAGGACCGCCGCTTCCTCGCCCGCTGGATGCCGGGCCTCGAGGACTGGTTCCACTACCGCAACCTCGACGTCTCCACGCTGAAGGAGCTCGTCAAGCGCTGGAAGCCCGAGCTCGCCAAGGGCATCCCGAAGGAAGGCAAGCACGAGGCTCTGGCCGACGTGTACGAGTCGATCCTCGAGCTGCGCTATTACCGCGAGCACTTCATCGTTGCGTGAGCGGGCAAGACGCGCGCCATGACCGCCCCGCCACTATCGCGCGCAGGACTCCCCGCGCCTCTCGACCTGCGCTATTGCAGCCACTGCGGCTCCGACCGCCTCGAATTCCGCGTGCCCGACGGCGACAGCATTCCCCGCTACGTGTGCGCGGGCTGCGGCACGATCCACTACCAGAACCCCAAGGTGGTGGTCGGCTGCCTTCCGGTGTGGCACGAGCAGGTGCTGCTGTGCCGCCGCGCGATCGAGCCGCGCCTGGGACTGTGGACGCTTCCCGCGGGCTTCCTCGAGAACGGCGAGAGCGTGGTGGCCGGTGCCACGCGCGAGACGCTGGAGGAGGCCGATGCGCGCGTCGACGTCCTGGACCTGCACACGCTCATCAGCCTGCCGCAGATCCATCAGGTGTACATGATGTTCCGTGCGCGGCTCCTCGACCTCGACTTCGGTCCGGGCCCGGAGAGCCTCGAGGTGCGACTCTTCGACGAAGCTGCGATTCCGTGGGAAGCGATGGCCTTCCGCACCATCACGCGCACGCTGCGCAACTTCTTCCTGGATCGCAAGCGCGGCACCGGCGGACCGCATATTTCATCGATCGAGCGCCGCCTTCCGCTGCCGCCCGACCTGCGGGGCGCCGCGTAGCGCCGTATTTCGGTACACTGTGCCCCACCCGGCCGTCGCCGGTGGCGCGCACGCAAGGGCGGACTGCAAAGCCCGAAGGCGGCCTTGTCGAACACAGGCGGAGCACCAAGCATCCCGCCGCTTGCTCTGGAGGATTCTCGATGTCCATTCGTTGCGCTCGCATTGCGCTGGCGGCCGTGGCCGCCGCCGTCATGGTGACGGCCACCCCCGCGCTCGCCCAGCAGGGCAATCGCATCTCGATCACGACCGGCGGTACCGGCGGGGTGTACTACCCCCTGGGTGGCGGCATGGCCAACATCCTGTCCAAATACATCCCCGGCCTCGCCGCCACGGCAGAGGTCACCGGCGGCTCGGTGGACAACCTGAAGCTCGTGGGCGCCGGCAAGTCGGAGGTCGCCTTCACGATGGTCGACTCCGCGTGGGAAGCCGCGCAGGGGCTCGACAAGTTCAAGGACGGCAAGGTCGAGGCACGCACGCTGATGGTGCTCTACCCCAACCGCATGCAGGTGGTGACGGTCGAGGGCACGGGCATCAACAAGCTCGCCGACCTCAAGGGCAAGCGCGTCTCCACGGGCTCCCCCGGCAGCGGCACCGAAGTGATGGGGATGCGCATGCTGGAAGCGGTGGGCATCGATCCCAAGAAGGACATCAAGCAGGAGCGCCTGGGTATCGCCGAGTCGGTCAATGCACTCAAGGACAAGAAGATCGACGCCTTCGTGTGGGTCGGTGGGGTGCCGACCGCGGCGGTCACGGACCTCGCCACCACGCCGGGGACGAAGATCAAGCTGATCGACCACGGTGAGGCCGTCGATGCGATGAACAAGAAGTACGGCCCGCTCTACGTGAAGGCCACGATCGCGTCGGGCTCGTACCCGGGGATGGACAAGACGTCGGAGAACATCGACGTGTGGAACATCCTCGTGACCAGCGACAAGATGAGCGACAAGATGGCCTACGACATCGTCAAGACGCTCATGGAGAAGAAGCCCGAGCTCGTGGCCGTGCACAAGGAAGCGCAGAACATCGACCTCAAGTACCAGAAGGTCGGCTCGCCCCTCCCGTACCATCCGGGGGCGAAGAAGTACTTCGAGGAGCAGGGCGTCAAGTTCTGACCACCCGACTCTTCATCGACCGGGGTCTCGTTCTCGCGGAATGAGACCCCGTTTCATGTCCTCCCGATGACCAGCGAATCGCCGTCCGCCGCGCCGCACGTCGCCATCGACGATGCGCGCCTTGCCAGGGCCGAGGCCTTCATCGAGGCGGAGGAGGGGGCCACCAACCGCTTCCGCGGCTGGCTCGGCACGCTCGTGACCGTGCTGTTGGTGGCGATGTCGCTGTTCCACCTGTGGGCGGCGGTGGACATCGTGCCGGCGCAGGTGCTGCGGCCCGTGCACGTGGGCTTCATGCTGCTGCTCGTGTTCCTGCTCTTCCCCATCGCCAAGGGCTATCGCAACCGGCTCATGTGGTGGGACCTCGTGTGCGCGCTGCTCGGCGTCGCCACGATCGCGTATCTGCTCGCCGGCGGCGACGAGTTCTGGGACCGCAACACCCTGCCCAGTCCGCCGGACATCTTCTTCGGCGTGAGCTTCGTGCTGCTGGTGCTCGAGGCCTGCCGCCGCACGTCGGGCTGGATCATGCTCGTGGTGATCTCGGCCTTTCTCGCCTATGCCTTCGTGGGCCCGTGGCTGCCGGGCCAGTGGCAGCATCGCGGCTACGACATCGCCTCGATGAGCGGCTTCCTCTACCAGACGCTCGAGGGCATCTTCGGCACCGCCGTGGACGTGAGCTCCACGCTCATCATCCTGTTCACGATCTACGGCGCCTTCCTGCAGCAATCGGGCGCCGGCAAGTTCTTCCTCGACTGGAGCTTTGCCGCCATGGGCGGCAAGCCCACGGGGGCGGGGCGCACGGTGGTGCTGGCGTCGTTCCTGCTGGGCGGGCCGTCGGGATCGGGGGTGGCCACCACGGTGACGATCGGCTCGGTGGCGTATCCGATGCTCGAGCGCGCGGGCTACGGCAAGGACGCGGCGGGCGGCCTGCTCGCCGCCGGGGGCCTGGGCGCCATCATCTCGCCGCCGGTGCTGGGTGCCGCCGCCTTCCTCATCGCCGAGTTCCTCAAGATCAGCTATCTCGACGTGCTGCTGATGGCGACGGTCCCCACCCTCCTGTACTACCTGTCGCTGTTCCTGATGGTGGAGCTCGATGCGCGCAAGTTCGGCATGCGCAACGTGATGGCCGACACCGGACAGCGCCTGTGGGAGCTCACGCGCCGCTACTGGTTTCACTTCGGCTCGCTCGTCTCCATCGTGGTGTTCATGCTGCTGGGCTTCTCGCCGATCCTGGCGGTGTTCTACGCCACGGTCGTGACCTTCCTCGTGTCGTTCCTGCGCCGCGATACCGCGATGGGACCGCGCAAGCTCGTCACTGCGCTGAAGGACGGCTCGGCGCAGATGCTCAACGTGGCCGCCACCTGTGCCGCGGCGGGCATCATCGTGGGCGTGGTGGCCAAGACGGGGCTGGGACTCAAGTTCAGCGCGATCGTGATCGCCTACGCCGGCGGGAGCCTCTTCCTCACCGCGATCTACACGGCGCTCATCGTGTGGATCATCGGCCTTGCCGTGCCGGTCACGGCGAGCTACATCATCTGCGCGGTGATCGCCGCTCCGGCGCTCATGAAGCTCGGCGTGCCGGACTATGCCGCGCACATGTTCATCTTCTACTACGCGGTGCTGTCGGAGGTGTCGCCGCCGACCGCGCTGTCGCCGTTCGCCGCCGCGGCGATCACCGGCGGCAATCCCTATCGAACCACGCTGCAGTCGTGGAAGTACACGCTGCCGTGCTTCGTGGTGCCCTTCGTGTTCGTGCTCGATCCGGCGGGCATCGCGCTGCTGCTCAAGGTGCCGCCCGACGCCTCGTGGCCGCAGGTGGCATGGATCACCTTCACGGCGATCGCGGGCATCGCGGCGTTGGCCGCGGGCGTGCAGAAGTGGCTGTTGCGCGCGTGCTCCTCGCTCGAGCAGTGGGTGCTGATCGTGTGCGGGTTGCTCCTGATCTATCCCGAGCCGTGGGCGGATTGGACGGGGCTCGCGGGGGTGGTCGCGATACTGGCGTGGCAGCGGCTGGGCCGGAGGGTCGCAGCCACCTGACTCGCGGTCCCGGAAGCACCGCGGGCGCGGCGCTTCCGGTTGCCGCTCATTGCATCTCGAGCGGCACGCGGCGCGCCTGCAGGCGATAGTCCGCCGTGTAGGCGACGCGCACCGTCGTGCCCGCGTCCTGCTTCTCGCGGCATTCGCAGATCTGCACCCCGGTGGCGGAAACGGTCATGGCGAGCGTCTCCGTCGACGGTGGTGCCAGGGCATCGGCCGCCGCCTGCGCCGTCGCGCACGAGGCGACCGCGCAGGCGGCGATCGCCAGCGCGAGCATGGCGGGCGCAGAAGGCAGGAACCACGCGCCGGCATTGCGCTTGCGCCGTGCGCGACGTGACCCGTACGGCTTGCACGAGGCAAGCGCGCGCAGATCCTGCATGGGCAGGTCCATGCACGTGATGCGGTGCGATGTCGTGCTCATCCCTGCCCTCGCTTGGTGACCACCACTTCGAGATACTCGCCCGGCACCACGAGCGAATGGCCGCCGCCGCGATCGAGCGAGTCGAGGAGCGCCGTGAGCTCGCGCTCCAGCTCCACGGCCCTGGCGGGTTCCAGCGCTGCGAACGCCTTGTGCGTGGGGCCGTAGTAGTCGCGGAACACCTGCACGAAGTGCGCGGCGGAGCGATAGCGGAAGTTGAACAGACGGCGCTCGCTGCGTACCGTGGCCGCGCGGCCGAAGAGCGATTCGAGGTGCGCCTGCGCACCCCACAGGGCCGGCGAGCGCAGGCCCGCGGGCGGCGGCAGGTAGCGGCCGATGAGCTTGAAGAGCTGGCCGATGAAGCCTTCCGGCGTCCAGTTGGCCAGGCCGATGCGGCCACCCGGACGCAGCACGCGCAGCATCTCGCGCGCGGTCGTCTCGTGGTCGGGCGCGAACATCGCGCCGTAGGTCGAGAGCACCACGTCGAAGCGCCCGGCGGGGTACGGCAGCGCCTCCACGTCGGCGACCTCGAAGTGGATCGAGAGGCCCTCGGCGGCGGCGCGTGCCTTGCCCTTCTCGAGCAGCGCCGGCACGTAGTCGGTCGACGTCACTTCGGCGAAGCGATGCGCCGCGGCGAGCGAGGCATTGCCGTTGCCGGCGGCCACGTCGAGCACGCGCTCGCCGGCGCGCACGTCCACGGCTTCGGCGAGCGTCTCGCCGACGATGTCGAGCGTGGTGCCCACGATGGCGAAGTCGCCGCTGGCCCACGTGGCTTGCTGCTTCGTCTTGATGGCGGCGAAGTCGGGGGTCGCGGGACGGTCTTGTACGATCTGGTTCATTGCAGTTCTCCTGGGTAGGGTTCGTGCCGGCGCCGGGGTGGCGCGTGGCAACGGAACGAACGATAGAAAGCGGTGCGTTCCACGGGCGTTCCGCGAAGGGCGCGTGGTCGCACCGCGCGAACCGGGGTGCGCGCCCGGGCTTCGCCGATGTCTTGCGACCCCGGTGGGAAACGCGCATGCTCAATAGCTACCCTGCGCGCTGGCGCGGTCCGGGCCTGTTCGCCCTTGGGACGGCCCGGCGGACTCACGCGCCCCGAACGCCCGTTCCGCCTGCATGACCACGCAACTGCGCCTGCTCGGTCCGCCGACGCTCGATCTCGATGGCGACGCCGTCGCGCTGCCGGCGGAGCGGCGAACCCGGCTCATGGCGTTCCTCGCCCTCCGGCGCGCGTGGGTGAGCCGCACGGAGCTTGCCGCGCTGTTCTGGCCGGACGTTCCGGCCAAGCTCGCGTTCACCAACCTGCGCAAGGCGCTCTTCCGGCTGCAAGCGGTGGAGTGGGGGCGGCAGGTGGAGAGCGAGGGCGGCGCGCTGCGCTGCCAGGCACTCACCGATGTGGTCGCATTCGAGGAGGCGCTCGCGCAGGGGCGGCGCGCCGATGCGCTCGCGCTCTGGCATGGCGAGCTCCTCGAAGGATTCGACGACGAGGCCAATCCGTCGTGGTCGAGCTGGCTCGCCTTCGAGCGCGAGCGTCTGCACGGCGCCTGGCGCGTCGCGGCGCTCGGTCTCCTCGATGAGGACATCGGCGCCGCGCAGGCCATGACCATCGCGCAGCGCCTGCTCGAAGCCGACCCCCTCGACGAAGCCGCATTGCGTGCACAGATGACGTGGCTCGCGCGCAGCGGCCAGGCCGCGCGCGCACGCCAGGTCTACCGCGAGTTCGCAACGCGCCTCGAAACCGAGCTCGGCATCGCCCCCGGCGCGCAGTTGCGCGCGCAGCACGACGCGCTCGGTGCGCCGGTCGCCGCGACGGCGCCCACGCGCGCGGCCGGCGAAACCGCGGTGGATGCGGGATTCGTGGGACGCGCGGTGGAGCTGCGGCAGGTCGCCACCATGCTGGCCGACGCCCGCTGCCGCCTGCTGACCGTCATCGGCGCGGGAGGCGTGGGCAAGACACGCTTCGTCCAGCGCGCGCTGGCGGACGTCGCGCCGGGATACGCGCACGGCGCGGCATTCGTGCCGCTCGAGGATGTGCACGCCGTCGCGGACGTCCCCGCGCGTCTTGCGCAGGAACTGGGCTTGCGGGTACTCGCCAGGCACCCACCGCTGGAGGTCGTGCGCGAGTTCCTCGCGCCGCGCCAGATGCTGCTCGTCCTCGACAACTTCGAGCATCTCGTGGGCGCGAGCGCGATGGTGGAAGAGCTCCTCGCCGCGGCACCGGGGCTGCGCATCGTCACGACCTCGCGCATGCGCCTGGGCCTCGCGGCCGAACAGCTCCTTCCCCTCGACGGCCTGCCGTATCCGGAGCCGGAAGACGGCGACCGTATCGAGGCCTTCGACGCCGGACGCCTCTTCCTGCAGGCGGCGCGGCGCGTGGAGCCCGCGTTGGTGACGAGCGTGGAGGCGACAGCCATCGCCGACATCTGCCGCCAGCTCGACGGCCTGCCGCTCGCGCTCGAGCTCGCCGCGTCGTGGACGCGCGTGCTGTCCTGCGACGCCATCGCCGCGGAGATACGCGAGGGCACGGGCCTGCTGCGCGTGGTGGATCCCGCGCGTCCGGCGCGGCACGCGAGCTTCGAGGTCGTGTTCGACCATTCGTGGCGGCTCCTGCACGACGTCGAGCGCGAGGCGCTCGCGCGCCTGTCGGTATTCCGGGGCGGATTCTCGCCGGAGGCCGCACGCAGCGTGACGAAGGCACCGCTTCCGGTGCTGCTCGCGCTGGTGGACAAATCCCTGCTGCGCAAGGAGGGAGCGCGGCTGCACCTGCATCCGCTGGTGGCGGAGCTCGCCGCGGCGCGCCTCGCCGGGAGGGAGGCCGACGGGACGACGCGGGGCGCGCACGCGGGCTACTTCATGCGTCTCCTCGCGCATCACGCGCCGGCGCTGGATCGCGGGGTCACCGACGCGATGCGCGCTGTCGAGGCGGACTTCGAGAATTGCCGTGCCGCGTGGCGCGTTGCGCTGGCGGAAGCCACGAGCGAGATGTTGCTCGACGCCGCTCGTGCGCTGGTGGCGTACTGCGACCATCGCGGGCTTGCAAGCCTCGCGAGCTCGCTGCTGGAGGAAGGATTGCGGTCGCCGGCGGCCAAGGACCGGAAGGTGCGCCTGGATCTCGCGAGCCGCCGCGCGCACCTGCACTATCGCCTGGACCAGTACGACGAGGCGGCAACACTTGCGGACAGCGTGCTCGCCGAGGCGCAGCCGGAGCGCGACGCGCCGGCGATCCTCCAGGCGCTTTACGTGCAAGGCGGCAGCAGCCTGCGCCGGGGCGAGCTCGCGCAGGCGAGGCAGTACTATCGCAGGGCGCTGTCGCTCGCGAGCCGCCGCGGCAATCCGCGCGAGGTCGCCGCGCTGCTCGACAACCTGTCCATCGTGGCCAAGCGGCTCGGCAACGTCGACGAGGCGCTCAAGCTCACCGTGCGCGCGCTCGCCACGCTGCGCCGCATCGACGACCCGGCCAACCTCGCGCTTTGCCTCAGCAACCTCGGCAGCCACTACCAGCAGCGCGGCGACTTCGCGAGCGCGCGCGTGCATCTCGCCGAGGCGCAGGCGCTCACCGATCGCCACGGCCTCGTGAGCACGCGCGCCTTCGTGTGCGCCAACCTCGCCATGTGCGATCGCCATCTCGGTGACCTCGAGGCCGCTGGCGCGCACATCGGGCAGGCCATGACCGCGGCGGAAGCGGCCGGCAACCGTTCGGTGATGTGCTGGCTCCACTACCAGCGAAGCTCGCTCGCCTTGCTGCATGGCGACCTGTCCACGGCACGCGAGGAGCTCGCCACGATGGCCGCGGTGGCCACCGAGATCGCGTCGCCCTATCTCACGATCGGTGCCGTCGACCTCCTGGCGGAGGTGCTGGCCGCCCAGGAGCACGTCGATTGCGCCCGGCAATTGCTGCGCTTCGCGATGACGCATGCCGCCACCGACCGCGCCCAGTCGAGCGAGCTCGCGGCGCGGCTCGCCGCGCTCCCGCAGGTGCCTACCGAGCGTCCCTGGCCCGGATTGGAGCTTGCCGAGCTCGCCCACCGCATCACGTCCGAGAAGGACCTCGCGCATGCGCCGCTGATCGCGGTCCTGCGTGGCGCGGGCTAGCTTCGCGCGGCGGC
>CAZUGY010000035.1:0-11692 GCA_964620265.1 uncultured Alcaligenaceae bacterium | reverse complement strand
GTGCGCACCATGCGGGCGCTCAGCCGACGACGGTGATTCCCGCCTTCGCGAGCGCCGCGTGCAACCCCCGCACGTGGTCGTGCCCGGTCGTTTCCACCACGCAGACGACGCGCACCGCCGACAGGTCCGGCCCGGAGAACGCCCGGTCGTGCACGATCTCCTTCACCGATGCGCCCGCGGACGCGATCACTTCCGCCAGCCGCGCGAGCCCGCCGGGCCGGTCGGCGATCGACACGGTGAAGCGCGTGAGGCGCCCATCGGCCACGAGGCCGGTTTCGATGACGCGGTCGAGCATCGTGAGGTCGATGTTGCCGCCGGCGAGCGCGAGCACTACGCGCTTGCCGCGCAGCTCGTCGACCTTGCCCGCGAGGAAGGCGGCGAGCGGCGTGGCGCCCGCGCCTTCCACCACGCTCTTCTCGAGCTCGATCAGGCGCAGGATCGCGAGGGCGATCGCGGCCTCGTCGACGGTCACCACCTTGTCGACCACCTGGCGCAGCATCTCGAAGGGATGGGTACCGAGGAGCGCCACGGCCAGGCCGTCGGCGAGCGTGGGGGAGAGCGGCACCGTCACCGGCGCGCCCGCCGCGAGCGCCGCGGTGAAGCACGCCGCATGCGCAGGTTCCACGCCGATCACCTGCGCGGAAGGCTTCATCGCCTTCATCACCGTGCCGATGCCGGCGAGCAATCCGCCGCCGCCCACTGGCACGATCACCGCCTCGAGGTCGGGCGCCTGCTCGAGGATCTCGAGGCCCATCGTGCCCTGGCCCGCCATCACGTCGAGGTTGTCGAAGGGGTGGATGAAGGTGAGGCTGTCGCGCGCGGCGAGCTCCTCCGCATGCGCGCGCGCCGCCGTGAGGTCGGGACCGTGCAGCACGACGTTGGCCCCCAGCTGGCGGCAGTTGGTCACCTTGATGAGTGCGGCGAACTGCGGCATCACCACGGTGACCGGGATGTCGAGGAGGCTGCCGTGATAGGCGATGCCCTGCGCGTGATTGCCGGCGGATGCCGCGATGACGCCGCGCGCGCGCTGCTCCGGCGTGAGCTTGAGCAGTGCATTGCGCGCGCCGCGCTCCTTGAAGCTGCCCGTGCGCTGCAGGTAGTCGAGCTTGCAGAAGATGTGAGCGCCCGTGAGCTGCGACAGCGGGATCGACTCCACGCACGGCGACTCGTAGATGCCGCCGGCGATGCGATCGCGCGCGGCGACGATGTCGGCAAGAGTCAGCATGGTGATCTGCGGTGGCGGCGCGCCGGCGGAAGGCGCGCCTTTTTTCAGAACGGCAGCGCCGCGCCGGGCTTGGCGCGCGCGAGCACCTTGCGGAACTCGTTCTGGATGCGCGCGAGCGCCACGACATCGTTGGCCTCGAAGCGCAGCACGACGACCGGCGTCGTATTCGAGGCGCGCGCGAGGCCGAAGCCATCGGGGTACTCCACGCGCAGCCCGTCGATGCGGATCACCTCGGTGGCGCCGGGGAAGGTCTCGGTCTCGGCGATCTTCTGCACGAGCGCATGCGGCTCGCCCTCGGCGCACTGGATGTTGAGCTCGGGCGTGGACACGGCATCCGGCAGCGATTCGAGCAGCGCCGACGGATCCTTCTCGCGCGACACGATCTCGAGCAGGCGCGCGCCGGCGTAGAGGCCGTCGTCGAAGCCGAACCAGCGCTCGCCGAAGAACGTGTGGCCGCTCATCTCGCCGGCGAGTGCTGCGCCCACCTCCTTCATCTTGGTCTTGATGAGCGAGTGACCGGTCTTCCACAGGAGCGGCACGCCGCCGTGGCGGGTGATCCAGGGCTTCAGGTTGCGCGTGGACTTGACGTCGTAGATCACCGTGCCGCCGGGCACGCGGCGAAGCACGTCGGCGGCGAAGAGCATGAGCTGGCGGTCGGGATAGATCACATGGCCCGTGCGCGTGACCACACCCAGGCGATCGCCGTCGCCGTCGAAGGCGAGGCCCAGCTCGCAGTCACCCTTCTGCAAACGGTTGACGAGGTCGACGAGGTTCTTCGGCTGCGACGGATCGGGATGATGATTGGGGAAGTGGCCATCCACGTCGCAGAAGAGCTCCACGACATTGCAGCCCATCTTGCGGAAGAGCGTCGGCGCGAACGCTCCGGCCACGCCGTTGCCGCAGTCCACCGCGATGCGCATCGTGCGCGTGAGCTTCACGTCGCCCGTGATGCGCTCGATGTACGCGGGCGCGATGTCGTGCTGCGAGTAGCCGCCGGTGCCCGTCAGGACGCGGCCCGCCTCGATGCGCGTGCGCAGCGCCTGGATGTCGTCGCCGGAGAGCGTGGCGCCGTCGATCACCATCTTGAGGCCGTTGTAGTCCGGCGGGTTGTGGCTGCCCGTGACCATCACGCTGCAGCCCGTGTCGAGGTGCTGCGCGGCGAAGTAGGTCATCGGCGTTGCCACCATGCCGAGGTCGATCACGTCCGCACCCGCGGCGCGCAGGCCCTGCGCGAGGGCCGCGGCGAGTTCGGGGCCGGAGAGCCGCCCGTCGCGGCCGATGGCGACCGCCGTGCGGCCGCTTTCGAGGGCGAGTGTCCCCAGCCCCTGGCCGATGGCGCGAACCACGTCCGGCGTCAGCGTCTTGCCGACGATCCCGCGGATGTCGTAGGCCTTGAAGATCTCGCGAGGGAAGGTGGGCATGCGCTGCGGCGTGATGAGGGGGGACGACTAGTTTCTCACGATTGCGGCGCGCTGCCGCGTGAAGCTCAGGCGCCGCGCTCCACGAAGGCGAGCAGGCGCCGCGGCAGCCAGTCGTTGCGGCCGGGGGCGGGTCCGGTCATGAATCCTGCGTGGCCGCCGGCCGCGGGCTGCTCCAGGCGGACGTCGCGACTGACCTCGCCCTGCGCGGGCAGCGACGCGGCAGGCACGAAGGGATCGTTGCGTGCATTGAGCACGAGCGTGGGGACGCCCACGTGCGTGAGCCACGGCCTGGACGAGGCGCGCGCCCAGTAGTCGTCGGCCCCGCGGAAGCCGTGCAGCGGCGAGGTGACGATATCGTCGAAATCCCACATGGTCCGCACGCGGCGGATGCGCCCGGGGTCGAGCACGCCCGGGAAGCGCTGCGCCATCGCGAGCGCCTTGGGTTTGAGCGTCTGCAGGAAGTGCGCGGTGTAGATGCGGTTCAGCCCCTTGCCGATCGCGATGCCGGCCGCGGTGAGGTCGAGTGGCACGGACACCGTGGCCGCGGACGTGACCACGGCGGAGGCAGCCGTTCCCATCCGGCCCAGCCAGTTGAGCAGCGCGCTGCCCCCGAGCGACACGCCGATCGCGTAAAGGGGCCGCTGCGCGCCGATGCGTACGCGCACCGCGCGCAGCATGCCGTCGACCTCCTCGTGATCGCCCGAGTGATAGGCGCGGGGCAGGAGGTTCGGCGCACCGCCGCAGCCGCGGAAGTGCGCCACCACGCCGGCCCAGCCCCGTGCGGCGAGCTCCGCCATGAGCGTGCGCGCATAGTGCGAGTCGGCGCCCCCTTCGAGGCCGTGGAAGACCACGACCACGGGCGCATCCGGCGCGGACGACGCCGCGAGCCAGTCGAAGTCCCAGAAGTCGCCGTCGCTCGTGGCCACGCGCTCGCGGCGATAGGCGATCGGCGGACGGGCGAGGAGGTAGGGATAGATGGTCTGGGCATGTCCGCCCAGGAGCCACCGGGGGCTGCGGTAGGGTGCCGGTAGTGCGAGAGAGGCCGTGGCGTCCATCGGAAAAACGCGCCCGTCGCCTGATCACGACCAGAAGGGACGCGCGGCCGCGAAGTCGGTCCAGGCCTGGGCGAGCGCCTCGGTGCGCGTAGCGCCGCGCGCGGCCGCCCACCCCGTGAACGCGGCAGCCGCCGGCGATCCCGGGCCAGCGAGGCTCGCCGCCACGTCCGCCGCCACGGCGGCGTCGTTCCAGACGCCGAGCTCTTCCTGCAGCACGGTCAGTGCCTTGCGGTAGCGGCGGGCGCGCTTGCGCGAATGGAGGGGGGCGAAGAACTCGGTGGCGTAGCGCAGCTTCTTGGCCGCAAGGCGTGCGGCGTGGCGAGCCTCCGGGGCGGCGTGCGCGATGTCCGTCCCGAGCGCATGCAGCGCCTCGTGGCGCTTGCGCAGCAACGGGCGCGCGAAGGCGCGCGCGCTGCGCGCGAGCGCGGCCTTGCGTTCGCCGTGGGTGTCGGGGCTTTCGAGGGCCACCGCGAGCGCCGCGGTGGCGAGCACCGCGCGGATGAAGCGCGGCGATTGCACGGCCGCGCGCGCCGCGGCGCGCGCTTCGCGACGGCGGGCACCGGCGCGCGTGGCGAGCGATGTCATTGCCCGCGCGAGATCGGCGTTGCTCGCCCCGCGCGCGGCCGCGGCGCGGAACTGCGGAAGCGTCTCGCGCGCGAAGACGTCGAGGTCGCGCACCGGTCCCAGGGCCTGGGCGAGCCAGCGCATCTCGCTGCGCAGCGGCTCGATGCTCGCCGGCGCGACGCCGCGCCGCGCGAGGGAGAGGCAGGCGCGCAGCCGGCGCACGCCGATGCGCATCTGGTGCACCCACTCGGGATCGTCGTCGACCACGAGCCCGTGCGCATTGCCTTCCACCTGCGCGAGGCACGAGCGGAGCAGACACGCGAAGGCGTCGCTGGCGCGCACGTCGGGCGGCAGGCCGGGCTCGTCGGCGCGCAGCGGCGCGGCGTGCCGCGGGGCGCGCAGGGCATAGCCACGCGCGGCCTTGGTATCGGTCTCGAGCGACAGAGGCACGTCGGCGGCAAGCGCCTGCGCGAGGTCGAAGAGGCGCTGCGGATCGCCGGCCTCCAGCTCGATCTCGATCTCGTGCACGGCCACGCTGCGCGGCGGGCCGCCGTCGGCCGTGCGGATCTCGCCGACGTCGATGCATAGATGTGCCGTCGTGCGGTCCGGGAACGCCAGCGGGATCGTGGTGCGCCGGATGTCGGAGGTGAAGCGCGGCACGAGCCCGGCGCGTTCGGCTCGGGCAAGCTGGCGGCGGAAGGGCGTGGCGGCGAAGCGCAGCGGATCGAGGACGGCGCCCGGCACGGGCCATTCGTACTCGGGCCGCGTGCTCAATCCTCCCGCGGCCGCATCGGCGCTACCCTTCACGGTCTGCAGCCAGCGCCGGCCGTCGCGCCGCAGGCGCAGCGCCACGCCCTCGCGCGCCAGGGCGCCGTCGGCGGTGTCGAAGTACGTGGACGTGACGCGCGCCGTTCGCGTGCGTCCGCGCTTGATCGCGCGCAGCGCGGGATGGCGAGCAAGTGTAGCCGCCGCCGCGGGGGCGATCCGCAGCTTGAGCTCGGTTTCGATGCCCACGATGCGCGGCGCGCGCGAGCGGCGGGCGCTACGCCTCGTCCGCGAGCTTCACGCGCCGCTGGCGCACGGCATCGGCGAGCGTGTGCAGCACGTCCACCGTGGCATCCCAGCCGATGCACCCGTCCGTGATCGACACGCCGTAGTGCAGCGGTTGCCCCGCGATGAGATCCTGTCGTCCGGCATTGATGTGGCTTTCCACCATCACGCCGAAGATGCGCGAATCACCCGCGGCCACCTGCGCCGCGATGTCCTGCGCCACGTTCACCTGCCGCTCGTGCTGCTTGCTGCTGTTGGCATGCGAGCAGTCGATCATCACCCGCGCGGCCAGCCCGTTGTTGGCGAGCTCCTTGCATACGGCATCGACACTCGCGGCGTCGTAGTTCGTGGTCTTGCCGCCGCGCAGGATGATGTGGCAATCCTCGTTGCCCGCCGTATGCACGATGGCGGAGTGGCCGCCCTTGGTCACCGACAGGAAATGATGCGGCGCCGAGGCGGCCTTGATCGCATCGGTGGCGATCTTCACGTCGCCGTTGGTGCCGTTCTTGAAGCCCACGGGGCACGACAGTCCCGAGGCAAGCTGACGATGCACCTGGCTCTCGGTGGTGCGCGCGCCGATGGCGCCCCAGGCGATGAGGTCCGCGATGTACTGCGGCGTGATCATGTCGAGGTACTCGGTGCCCGCGGGGAGGTCGAGCTCGTTGATCTCGAGGAGGATGCGCCGCGCGAGGCGCAGGCCCTCGTTGATGCGGAAGGAGTCGTCCAGGCGCGGGTCGTTGATGAGGCCCTTCCAGCCCACGGTCGTGCGCGGCTTCTCGAAATAGACGCGCATCACGATGATGAGCCGGTCGGCGAGCTCGTGCTTCAATGCCGCGAGCCGCGTGGCGTAGTCGATGGCGGCGTCGTAGTCGTGGATGGAGCAGGGGCCTACCACCACGAGCAGGCGGTCGTCGGCGCCGTGCAGCACGCGATGGATGGCCTGGCGGGCCTCGTAGGTCGTGGCCGCGGGCCGCGCAGTCGACGGAAATTCGCGCAGGAGGTGCGACGGCGGAGCGAGCTCCGTGATCTCGGTGATCCGCGTGTCGTCGATGCGGCGCGCGGCGGCGCCCGGGGTCGAGCCCTGCGCGGCAGGTCCGGAGTGCAGGCGGGGAAGGGCGGTGCTCACGGCATGATCCTTGGTAGCGGAACTCGGTGCGAAATAGACTACAAAACAAGATATTACCGCAGAAGCAAGCGTTCCGGGGGGCGGCCGCCTCCACCTTGTGCGCTGCCGCATGGCACGCGCGCAACACCGGGGGAAGTCCCGTCGGCGAAATCATTGCCTGCGCCGTTTCCGTTACCGTAGACTGCTTTCGGGCGCCGCTGGCCGGTGCGATGCGGAACCGGGCAGTCGCGCAACCCGGGCGCCAGTCCTACCTATCGAAGGGGAACGAATGAACAAGTTGCTTGCCATTGCCGCTGCGGTGATGTTCGCATCTGCCGCGCCGGCCTTTGCCGCCGATGCCAAGACGACCAATTCGCAGAACACCAAGATGACCGAATGCAACGCCAAGGCGGGCGACAAGAAGGGCGACGAGCGCAAGGCCTTCATGTCGTCCTGCCTGTCGAACAAGCCGGCCAAGACGTCGCAGAGCGAGAAGATGTCCGCCTGCAACAAGAAGACCGCCGGCTTGAAGGGCGAGGAGCGCAACAAGGCGCAGAGCGAATGCATGAAGGCCGCATGATCGAGTGACGATTGCGAACACGGCCGGGCGACCTCCTGTCCGCCCGGCCGAGGCTCTCAAAGGCCGCAAGAGGGAAACCTCTTCGCGGCCTTGTTTTTTTGGCGCTGCCGTGCTCAAGCCTTGCGGAGGAGCAATCCCTTGAGGTAATCGCCTTCGGGGAAGGCCAATGCCACCGGGTGGTCCGCCGACGGACCCAGGCGCCGCTGGATCTGCGCCTCGCAGCCCGCGTCGAGCGCCGCCCCGGCCACGATCTTCTGGAAGAGATCGGCTGCGATGCCGCCCGAGCACGAGAACGTCGCGAGCTGTCCGCCCGGTGCCAGCAGCTTGAGGGCGAGCAGGTTGATGTCCTTGTACGCGCGGGCCGCGCGCTCCGCGTGCGCGGCCGTGGGCGCGAACTTGGGCGGATCGAGCACGATGAGGTCGAAGGCGGCGGCTTCGTTGCGCAGCCGGCGCAGGTCGGCGAAGGCGTCGGCTGTCACCCACGTCGCGCGCGTTGCCGGGAGCGCGGGATTGCGCGCGAGGTTGGCGCGCCCTTCGGCGATGGCATCCGCCGAGCTGTCGATGGACAGCACGCTTTGCGCCCCGCCGGCGAGGGCCGCCAGGCTGAAGCCTCCGGTGTAGCAAAAGGCATTGAGCACGCGCCGTCCCGGCGCGAGCGTGCGTACCAGAGCGCGGTTGTCGCGCTGGTCGAGGTAGAACCCCGTCTTCTGGCCGGTGAGCGGGTTGACGCCGTAGGTGAGGCCATCCTCGACGATGGCGAGCGCCGCAGGCAAGGTCCCGTGCGCGACGCCGGTGCGCGGCGGCAGCCCCTCGAGCGTACGTACCTCGGCATCGGAGCGCTCGACCACGCAGGTCACGCCGGGGAGCGCGGCGAAGGCCGCGACGAGCGCCTCCCGCCACGCCTCGGCGCCGGCGGACATCAGTTGCAGCACCACGACGCTGTCGTAGCGGTCGGCCACGACACCCGGCAGCCCGTCCGACTCCCCGTGGACCAGACGCGCACCCGAGTGCCGCGTGTCGAGCAGCGGCGCCCGTGCCTGCGCGGCCCGCTGCACGGCGCGGGTGAACCATGCGGCGTCGATCGTCACCGCGGGGTCGAAACTCCATACGCGGGCGCGGATCTGCGACGTCGGCGAATAGGCCGCGAGTGCCACTGCATGGCCTTGTGCGTCGGCCACGATGACGGTGGCGCCGGGGGCGGGTGCGCCGTCGACGCGCGCGATCGCGCCGGAAAAGATCCACGGATGCCGCTGCAACACCGAGCGCTCGCGCCCGGGCGCGAGCCACAGCACCGGGCCGTTCAGCGGGGCTGCAGGCGCCGCAGCGGCTGGCGCGCCAGCGCGCGGGGTGGGACCCGAGCGGCCGGCGAGGTTCGCGCGCTTGCGCGCGCGCCGGTCAACCGAAGGCGGCACCGACCAAGCGGCCGACGCCGAAGGTGACCGCGCCGGCCACGGCGCCGATGGCGAGCATGCGCAGGCCCGACGCCAGCGCGCTGCGCCCGCTGAAGAGGGAGAGCGCGGCGCCGACGGCCAGGAGCGCCAGGGCGGTGCAGCCCACGGTAAGCAGCAGGCCCCAGTCGCCCGGGACGAGGGCCAGGGGCACGAGCGGCACCGCGGCGCCGCCCGCGAATGCCAGGAACGAGCTCGTGGCCGCGGCGACGGGCGAGCCGAGCTCGCCGGGGTCGAGCCCCAGCTCCTCGCGGGCCATGGTGTCGAGCGCATGGTCCGGATCCGCCACGATCTGCTTCGCCAGGCGCGTGGCCTCCCGCTGCGGCAGCCCCTTCGCGGCGTAGATCAGGGCGAGCTCCTGCGCCTCGGCTTCGGGGTACTGGGCGAGCTCGTCGCGCTGGTGTCCGATCTGGTGGTCGAAGAGCTCGCGTTGGGCGCGCACCGACACGTACTCGCCCGCTGCCATGGCGACCGCGCCGGCGGCCAGCCCCGCGATGCCGGAGACGAGCACCAGCTTGGGGTCGCTGCCCGCTCCGGCCACGCCCAGGATCAGGCTCGCATTGGAGACGAGCCCGTCATTGACGCCGAATACGGCCGCGCGCAGGTTGCCCCCGCTCGCCACGGAGCGGTGGTGCTGCTCCGGGCCGCTCGGGTCGGTCGCAGGTGCCGGCGGGACGTGGCCGGCGGACGTGCCGGCCGACGTGGCGTACACCGCCATCCCCCGTACCCGCATCGCGGCCAGCACCGTGCGCATGCGCCGCGGACCCAGCACGGCCACCAGTCGCGCCACCAGCCGCGTGCGCAGGTCGGGCACGAACGGCGGCGGCGCGGGGAGCCCGCGCGAGGTGATGCGCGCCCGCCAGATGGCGGCCTGCGCCTGCGCCTCGCCCGCGAGCCGCGCGAAGAGCTCGGCGCGCACGGTGCCTGCCTCGGCCCGCGCGCAGGCGTGGTAGAGGTACGCCGCGCGCCGCTCCTCGATGTAGTTCGCGAACGGTCCCATGAACCCGCATCATGCCACCGCCGCGACGAGCGCGGCAGCGAGCAGCGGCCGGACGGCCGGACGCGGCTCGTCAGGTCAGGCGAGCGCCTCCTCGATGCGGGCGAGGACCGCCGCGTCGAGCTTCCCGAGCACGTCGAGTGCGGCCATGTTCTCGTGCACCTGCGCCACGCGGCTCGCGCCGGTGATCACGGTGGACACGTTCGGATTGACGAGGCACCACGCGAGCGACATCTGCGCGAGCGTGCAACCCAAGTCACGCGCGATCGGCGCGAGCTTGCGCACCTTCGCGATCCTGTCCGTGTCGCGCAGCTTCTCGCCCAGCCATTCGTAGCCCTTGAGCGTGGCGCGGGAATCGGCGGGCACGCCGTCGTTGTACTTGCCGCTGAGCAGGCCCGAGGCGAGCGGGCTCCAGATCGTGGTGCCGAGCCCGATGTCGGCGTAAAGGCGCGCGTACTCCTTCTCCACGCGCTCCCGATGCAGGAGGTTGTACTGCGGCTGCTCCATCACCGGCTTGTGCAGGTGGTGCTTGTCGGCGATGTGCCATGCCGCGGCGATCTCGGCCGCGGTCCACTCGGAGGTGCCCCAGTACAGCACCTTGCCGGCGGTGACCATCTCCGACATCGCATACACCGTTTCCTCGAGCGGAGTGTCGGGATCGGCGCGATGGCAGAACACGAGGTCGACGTAGTCGAGGCCGAAGCGCTGCAAGGCGCCGTCGATGGCGCCGCGCAGGTACTTGCGGTTGAGCGTGTTCTTCTCGTTGGGGCCGTCGTGCAGGCCCCAGTAGAGCTTGGTCGAGACGATGTACGAGCCGCGCCGCCAGCCGGCGCGCTTCAGTGCCTCGCCCATGATGCGCTCCGACTCGCCCTTGGCGTAGACCTCGGCGTTGTCGAAGAAATTGACGCCGGCATCGCGCGCGGCGCTCATGCACTCGAGCGCGGCATCGGTGCCGACCTGGTTGCCGTAGGTGACCCACGAGCCGAACGACAGCGCGCTGACTTTGAGGCCGGAGCGGCCGAGACGTCGATAGAGCATGGTGTGCGCGCTCCTACAGGCTCGCCGGCGGTCCGCGTCGCAGCGCCGCCTCCACCCGCTCCTGGCAGGTGATGCAGCGTGCCGCCGACGGATTGGCGGCAAGGCGCGCGTAGGGGATCGGCTTGGCGCACTCGATGCACTCGCCGTAGGTACCGTCGCCAAGACGCGTGAGCGCGCTCTCGACGTCGCGCAACTCGCCGGCGTCGCGCGAGACTTCGGCCACGTCGAGCGCGGTCTCGAGGTCGGCCACCGCCCAGTCGTCGGTCTCCTCCATGCGGTTGCGCAGGCCGAGGAGGGCGGGATTGTCCTGCGTCTCGAGCTTGGCGGCGATCTCCGCGCCGAGGGTCTTGCGTCGTGCGCGCAATGCCTTGGCAAGCTCGGTGCGCTCGGCGTCGGTGAGTCGGGCCGTCATGGTGTCTCCTCGTGGGTGCGAGCGGCGGGCCTGCGGACAGGTCCGAAGCGCTCGGCGGGTTCCTCGGACATTCATTCTCGCATCCGCGGCCCCCATGCGTGCGTTAGGTGTGCCGGAGGTTGACGTTGCGCAAGGTGGAGCGCCCACGGCCGGCACTGGCCAGGCGGGCGTGCGCGAGGGGGCTTGAAAGGCTCGCCGCCGACCCTAGATTTGCGTCAGCAGCGGGGACCGGGAAACGGGCGGCGCGCGATGGGAACCCGGATGGGCGCCCACGTGGCGATCCGCGCGGCGACGCTCCCGCGAGAGCCCAACTTTCATATCGAGCGAGGTATCACCATGACTGCATTGCAAGTGTACGGCCCGTTTGCCGATGCCGGCTTCGACGACATCGTGCGCAGCTTCTTCCGCCCCGTCCGCGAAGCGCGCGGCGAATCGGCGGCGCCCATCAAGGTCGACGTGGTCGAGAAGACCGATGCCTTCGTCGTGCGCGCCGAAGTCCCCGGCGTGGCCAAGGACGACATCCACGTCACCATCGACGGCAACCAGGTGACGATCGCCGCCGAAGTGAAGCGCGAGACCGAGCAGAAGGAAGGCGAGCGCGTGCTGCGCAGCGAGCGCTACGTCGGCTCGGTGTACCGCAGCTTCGTGCTGCCGGTGGAGATCGACCAGGACGCGAGCCAGGCGAAGTACGAAAACGGCGTGCTCGAGCTGACGCTCGCCAAGCGTCCCGCGAGCCTCGGTCGCAAGCTGTCGATCCAGTAACGAACGGGGGCGCGTCCGCTGGCGGCAAACGCTAG
>CAZUGY010000034.1:0-29575 GCA_964620265.1 uncultured Alcaligenaceae bacterium | reverse complement strand
TAAACCCCGTCATGCCCCGGCACGCTCTTCGTCAGCGCAGCCGCAGCGATCTCCAGGAACTGCACCACCTTCCCCGCCGACGGCTCCCATTGCTCCGCGAACGACATCGTGATGCGCAGCAAGGCGAGATCCGGATCTTCCGCGCCCCCCGGAAACCAGGCCCCCGCGAGGGCGGTCCACAATTCCCTTTGCCTCCCAAGGTCGCGCATGATCACCGCGTGGCCACGCACCGCCGCGTAGGCGCCGTCGCCGGTATCGGCGTAGAGGAGCAGCACGGCCGGCTGCGCCGCGACCTCGCTCGCGATGTGGCCGGAGGCCGACGTGAACATCCAGAGGATGCCGTCGCGATCGACCTGTTGCGTCGTCATCGGCCGCACGTGCGCCGAGCCCGAGGCATCGTGCGTGACGAGCATGCACGTGGGCGTCTTCTGCAGCCGGTCGAAGAGCTCCCCGCGGCGGACGCGGTCGGAGTCGTCGCCTTCCGCGACGGGCAACTCGATGGCGGTATCGTTCATGGCGCGCTTTCTCGAAGAGATCACACCATCGTGGCAAATCCCGCGCAGCGCCGCCGCAGGTGCCGCGCCCGTCATCGTGTCAGCGCGACGCCGACACGCCGCCACGAGGCCTACAACAATCCGCGCTGGCGCTCCATGTTGGCGTCGACCACCGTCAACGCCGTCATGTTCACGAGACGGCGCACCGTCGCCGAGGGGGTGAGGATGTGCACCGGCTTGCTCACGCCGAGCAGCATCGGCCCCAGCGTCACGCCGAATCCCGCCACGACCTTCAGCAGGTTGAAGGCGATGTTGGCGGCGTCCAGCGTCGGCATGATGAGGAGGTTGGCCTCGCCCTTCAACCGGGAGCCGGGGAACGCCGCCATGCGCACCTCCTCGTCCAGCGCCGCATCGCCGTGCATCTCGCCCTCGATCTCGAGGTCGGGATCCATCGCATTCACGAGCGCAAGTGTGACCTGCATCTTGCGTGCCGACGACTGCGCGGAGGAGCCGAAGCTCGAATGCGAGAGCAGCGCGACCTTGGGCGTGATCCCGAAGCGACGGATCTCCTCGGCCGCGAGCAGGGTGATCTCGGCCAGCTGCTCCGCCGTAGGGTCGGCATTCACGTAGGTATCGGCGATGAAGAGCACGCGGGTAGGCAGCATGATCGCGTTCATCGCCGCGTAGGTGTTCACGCCGCGACGCAGGCCGAGGACCTGGTCGATGTAGTGCAGGTGGAGCTGGTGCGTGCCGAAGGTGCCGCACAGCATGCCGTCGGCCTCGCCCAGGTGGATGGCCATCGCGCCGATGAGCGTCAGGCGGCGGCGCATCTCGATCTTGGCGTAGGCCTGCGACACGCCCTTGCGCTGCGTGAGCTTGTAGTACTCGCCCCAGAACTCGCGATAGCGGTCGTCCTGCTCGGGATTGATGATGTCGACGTGCGTGCCCGGCTTCATGCGCAGGCCGTAGCGCGCGAGGCGCTGCTCGATCACCGCGGGCCGGCCCACGAGGATCGGCTTGGCGATGCCCTCGTCCACCACCACCTGCACGGCGCGCAGCACGCGCTCGTCCTCGCCTTCGGCGTACACGATGCGCTTGGGCGACTTCTTCGCGGCCGCGAAGATGGGCTTCATGAGCAGCCCCGAGTGGTACACGAACTGCGTGAGCTTCTGCCGATACGCGTCGAAGTCCTCGATCGGCCGCGTGGCCACGCCGGAGTCCATCGCGGCCTTCGCCACGGCCGGCGCGATCTGCACGATGAGGCGCGGATCGAAGGGCTTCGGTATGAGGTAGTCGGGGCCGAACGAGAGGTTCTCGATGTTGTACGCGTGCGCCACGATGTCGGACTGCTCGGCCATCGCGAGGTCGGCGATGGCGCGCACGCAGGCGATCTTCATCTCCTCGTTGATCGTGGTCGCGCCCACGTCGAGCGCGCCGCGGAAGATGAAGGGAAAGCAGAGGACGTTGTTGACCTGGTTCGGGAAGTCGGAGCGCCCCGTGGCGATCACCGCATCGGGACGCGCGGCCTTCGCGAGGTCGGGCATGATCTCGGGCTCGGGGTTGGCGAGCGCCATGATGAGCGGCGAAGGCGCCATCGTGGCGAGCCACTCGGGCTTCAGCACGCGCGCAGCGGAGAGCCCGAGGAAGATGTCCGCGCCCGGCAGCACTTCGGCCAGCGTGCGTGCCGGGGTCTTCTGCGCATAGACGATCTTGTGGTCGTCCATGAGCGTGGTGCGCCCGTCGTACACCACGCCCTCGATGTCCGCCACGTAGATGTTCTCGCACTTCATGCCCATCGCGCGCAACAGGTCGAGGCAGGCGAGCGCCGCGGCGCCCGCGCCGGAGCACACGAGCTTGACCTTGTCGATGTCCTTGCCCACCACGCGCAGGCCGTTCAGGATCGCCGCCCCCACGATGATCGCCGTGCCGTGCTGGTCGTCGTGGAAGACGGGGATCTTCATGCGCTCGCGGCAGCGGCGCTCGATCTCGAAGCACTCGGGCGCCTTGATGTCCTCGAGGTTGATGCCGCCGAATGTGGGCTCGAGCGCGCAGATCATGTCGACGAGCTTGTCCACGTCGCGCTCGGCGAGCTCGATGTCGAAGCAGTCGAGGCCGGAGAACTTCTTGAAGAGCACCGCCTTGCCTTCCATCACCGGCTTGGCAGCGAGCGGCCCGATCGCGCCCAGGCCCAGCACGGCGGTGCCGTTGGTCACCACCGCCACGAGATTGGCGCGCGCCGTGAGCCTGGCGGCTTCCTGCGGATCGCGCACGATCTCGTCGCAGGCGGCGGCCACGCCCGGTGTGTAGGCGAGCGCCAGGTCGCGCTGGTTGACGAGATGCTTGGTTGGCTGGATGGCGATCTTGCCCGGCGGATATTGCCGGTGGTACTCGAGGGACGCTTCGCGGATCTCTTTGTCGGCCATGGGGTGTGGCTCGCGGTGCCGCGACAGTGCCTACGGCACGCGAGCGCGTGCGGTTTCGATGAGGGGCGGCCATCATAATCCATCGACCTGCGCGGCGCCCGCGGCAGCGCGGCACGCCCGGTATAATCGTGGGCTCGACGGATCCGGCAAGCCGCACTCTCGTGCCCCTCGCCAATCCTGCCTTTGCACCGTCGCCTTCCGCCCGCCCCCCATGGCTTCGTCGCCGCTCTTCTGGATCACTGCGCTCGTCCTCGTCGCGGCCACCCTGGCGCTGCTCGTGGTACCGCTCCTGCGCCGGGCGCGCCCGGACGCCGGCGTCGCGGACGAGGCCGCCGTCACCGCCGTGTTCCGCGATCACCGGCGGCAACTCGACCAGGAGCTCGCCGCCGGGGCGATCGGGGACCACGAGCACGCGGCCGCGCTCGCGGAGCTGACCGCGCGCTTCGGCGCCGAGCTTGCCGCACCGGCCACGATCGCCCCCGTCGCGCCCGGTCGCGGCGGGCTCGCTGCGGCACTGGTGCTCGTCGCGCTGCTGCCGGTCAGTGCCGGTGTCCTCTACTTCGGGCTGGGGAATCCGGGGGCGCTCGCGCCCCAGGCGGCGCGGCCCGAAGCGGCGAACAACGCGCAGGTCGATGCGATGGTCGAGGAGCTCGCGGCGCGCCTCAAGGCCAATCCCGACGATGGCGAAGGCTGGGCGATGCTCGCGCGCTCCTATCGCGTGCTGGGCCGCTACGAGCCGGCCGCCATGGCCTACGGCGAGGCCGTGAAGCGGCTGCCCCCGCATGCGGGCCTGCTCGTCGACTGGGCCGAGGCGATCGCGCAGGTGCAAGGGCGCAGCCTCGCCGGGCAGCCCACCGAGATCCTCGACCGGGCGCTGGCGCTGGATCCGGGCAGCGCCAAGGCGCTGGCGCTCGCCGGTGCCGCGGCCATGGAGCGCGGCGACCGTCCGCAGGCCATCGCGCTGTGGACGAAGCTGCGCAGCGTGCTGCCCGCGGACAGCCCCCAGCTCGCGCAGATCGATGCGGCGCTGGCGCGGGCGGGCGTGACGATGCCGGAGACGGCGGCGGGCGCGGGACCTGAGCGCAGTGATCCCGCCACCGTCCCGTCTGCCGCAGCGCCCGCGGCGCGAGCCACCGGTCCGGCGGCTGCTGCGCCCACGGGTCCCACTGCCGGTACGGCTGCGAGCGCCCCGGGTGCTGCCGTCGCGGCCGGCGCGAGCACCGTGAGCGGCCGCGTGGAGCTCGACCCGGGGCTCGCAGGGAACGTCGCCCCCTCCGATACGGTCTTCATCTTTGCCCGCAACCCCGATGGACCGCGCATGCCGCTGGCTGTGCTCAAGGTGCCCGCGAGCGAGCTGCCGCGCCGCTTCGAGCTCACCGACGCCATGGCCATGGCGCCCGGCGCCACGTTGTCCTCGGCCGCGCGGGTGGTCGTGGAGGCGCGCATCAGCAAATCGGGCAATGCCAGGGCAACCGCGGGTGATCTCGAAGGTGCGAGCGCTCCGGTTGCGCCTGGAAGTCGTGACGTGCTCGTCAGGATCGATCGGACAACCCCCTAAAAGTATCAATAATCAGTCACTTATGATAAAATCACCGGATTGCGCGGGCCCGTTGGCCCGCCGCTTCTCCGGCAGCCTTCGGGCGCGCCCACGCGATGCTCGAAGTACACGATCTCGCCGCGCGACGCGGCCCCCTGCTCCTCTTCGAAGGCCTGTCGCTGCAGGTCGCTCCGGGACAGGCGCTCGTCGTGTCGGGCCGCAACGGCAGCGGCAAGACCACGCTCCTGCGCATCATGGCGGGGCTCACGGAGCCGGCGTCGGGGCGCGTTGCGTGGCAGGGCCAGGACATCGCGCGCCATGTCCCGGCCGCCCGCGCCGACACCTGTTTTGCCGGGCACCTGCCGGCATTGAAGGACGAGCTCACGGTCAGCGAGAACCTGCGTGCGCTGTGCACGCTCGCCGCCATCGCGGCGAGCCCGACGGAAGTGCGGCAGGCGCTCGCCCACGTGGGGCTCGAGCCGCGGCGCCATCTTCCCGCACGCGCGCTGTCGCAGGGACAGCGCCGGCGCGTGGCACTGGCACGCCTGCACCTCGCCACGCAGCGCCTGTGGCTGCTGGACGAGCCCGCCACCGCGCTCGATGCCGACGGTCTCGCCTTGCTGTCGGCGCTCACGACACATCACCTCGAGCGGGGCGGGACCGTGGTCGCGGCCACGCACCAGCCGCTGGACCTCGTCCCCGCGCGCGTATGCACGCTGGCCCTCGGATGAGCGTACCCGGACTCCCCGAGCGCCAACGCGTGGCGGCGCGCACCGGCGCCGCCGCCGCCCGGGCCGACACCGACTTCGGCGTGCTCGCCGCCGTCCGCTGGGGCGTGGTGCGCGACCTTCGCATCGCCCTGCGCTCCCGCGCCGAGATCGGCGTGCAGCTCCTCTTCTACGTGATCGTCGTGAGCCTCTTCCCGCTCGCCACCTCGCCCGAGCGCAATCTCCTGCAGACGCTGGGGCCGGGCGTGCTGTGGGTGGCCGCGCTCCTCGCATCGCTGCTGTCGTTGCCGCGGCTCTTCGCGAGCGATCTCGCCGACGGCACGCTCGAGCAGGTGGTGTTGTCCCCGTATCCGTTGCCAGCACTGGTGGCAGGCAAGGTGCTCGCGCACTGGATCGTCACCGGCCTCCCGCTCGCGCTGCTGGCACCGCTTCTCGGCCTCCAGTACGCGTTGCCTGCCGACACGCTCGCGATCGTCACGCTCTCGCTCCTGATCGGCACGCCCATCCTCTCGCTGGTGGGTGCGATCGGTGCGGCGCTCACGCTCAATACGCGCGGCGGTGGCAGCCTGCTGGCGCTCCTCGTGCTGCCGCTGTATGCGCCGGTGCTGATCTTCGGTGCGGGCAGCGCCGATGCATTGCGCGCCGGTCTCTCCGCCGCGCCCAACCTGTCGCTGCTGGGCGCGGGGCTGCTGGTCGCGATCGTGGCCGCGCCCTTCGCCGCCGCCGCGGCCGCGCGCATCGCGCTCGATTGACCGGGATCAAGCGCCGTGAACTTCTATCGCTTCTCAGCTCCCGCCGCGTTCTATCCTGTGGCCGGATTCTGGGCGCCGTGGTTCGCCATCGCTGCCGCCGCGTGCGCGCTGGTGGGCCTGTACCTCGGCTTCGTGGTCGCGCCGACCGACTTCCAGCAGGGGCAGGCCTACCGGATCATCTTCATCCACGTGCCCGCCGCGTGGATGTCGATGTTCATCTGGGTGGTGATGACGTTCTGGAGCATCCTGGCGCTCGGCGTGAACACGCGCCTGTCGGCGATGATGGCGCAGGCGCTCGCCCCCACCGGCGCGTGGATGACGTTCATCGCGCTGTGGAGCGGCGCCTTCTGGGGCCGTCCCACGTGGGGCACCTACTGGGCCTGGGATGCCCGCATGACCTCCGAGCTGATCCTCCTCTTCCTCTACTTCGGCGTGATCGCGCTGCGCAATGCCATCGACGACCCGCGCCGCGCCGACCGCGCGTGCGCCGTGCTCACCATCGTGGGCGCCGTGAACATCCCCATCATCTATTTCTCGGTGCAATGGTGGAACACGCTGCACCAGGGCGCGTCGGTGAGCCTCACCGCGGCGCCCACCATGGCCGCCACGATGCTCGCCGGCATGCTCGTGATGACGCTCGCCGCGTGGTTCTACACGGTGGCGGTGGCGCTCGTGCGCGTGCGGGCTATCATCCTCGAACGCGAGCGCGGCGCGTCGTGGATTGCCGTGGACCCGCTCGCAAGAAAGGCCTGAAGATCGTGCAGTTCCTCGACATGGGCAGTTCCGGATTCTTCGTGTGGACGGCATACGGCGTGACGGCGCTCGCGATCGCCATCGAAGTCGTGAGCGTGCGCGCCCGCCTGCGCGAGGCCGCGAGCGACGATCGCGACGAGGACGACGACGCATGAAGTCCCGCCATCGCCGCCTCGCGTGGATCGCCGCCGGCATCGCCGTGCTCGGCATCGCCGTCGCCCTCGTGCTGAATGCCTTCCAGTCGAACCTCGTGTTCTTCTTCACGCCGACCCAGGTGGCGGCGAAGGAAGCGCCGCAGGGGCGGCCCTTCCGCATCGGCGGCATGGTGGAGACCGGCAGCCTCGCGCGCATCCCCAACACGGTGGACGTGACGTTCGTGGTCACCGATTCCGTGCAGCGGGTGCCGGTGGTGTTCAGCGGCCTCCTCCCCGACCTCTTCAAGGAAGGCAAGGGCGTGGTCGCGCAGGGCACGCTGCGCCCCGACGGCACGTTCCACGCCACCGAAGTGCTCGCCAAGCACGACGAAAACTACATGCCGCCCGAAGCCGCCGCCGCGATGGAAGCCGCCCGGCAGCACAAGTCGATGAGCATGCCCACGCTCAAGGAAACGCCATGATCCCCGAGGTCGGCCATTTCGCGCTCATCGTCGCGCTGCTCGTGGCGCTCGCGCAGGGCACCGTGCCGCTCGTGGGCGCCTGGCGGCGCGACGGCGCGCTCATGGCGCTCGCGCGTCCCGCGGCCTATGCGCAGTTCGCACTGGTGACGCTCGCCTTCGCGTGTCTCGCGTATGCGTTCGCCACGAGCGACTTTTCCGTCGAGCTCGTGGCCGAGCATTCCAACACGCAGTTGCCGCTCGCCTACCGGCTCGCCGCCACCTGGGGCTCGCACGAAGGATCGCTGCTTTTGTGGATGCTGATGCTCACCGGCTGGGCCTTCGCGGTGGCCGTGCGCTCGCGCAGCCTCCCCGAGCCTTTCGTCGCGCGGGTGCTCGCCGTGATGGGGCTCGTGGGCGTGGGCTTCCTGCTCTTCATGCTGTTCACGTCCAATCCGTTCCTGCGCCTCGTCCCCGCCGTGGCCGAGGGACGCGACCTGAATCCGCTGCTGCAGGATCCCGGCATGGTGATCCATCCGCCGATGCTCTACATGGGCTACGTGGGATTCTCGGTGGCGTTCGCCTTCTCCATCGCGGCGCTGCTCGCGGGCAAGCTCGATGCCACGTGGGCGCGCTGGTCGCGTCCGTGGACGATCGCCGCGTGGGCCTTCCTCACCATCGGCATCGCGCTCGGGAGCTGGTGGGCGTACTACGAGCTGGGCTGGGGCGGCTGGTGGTTCTGGGATCCGGTCGAGAACGCCGCGTTCATGCCGTGGCTGGTCGGCGCCGCGCTGATCCATTCGCAGGCGGTGACCGAAAAGCGCGGCAGCTTCGCAGGCTGGACGTTGCTGCTGGCGATCGCCGCGTTCTCGCTGTCGCTGCTGGGCACCTTCCTGGTGCGCTCGGGCGTGCACGCTGGTCAGCACGCCCTCGCCACCGATCCCACGCGCGGCGTGTTCATCCTGATCTTCCTCGCGGTCGTGGTCGGCGGCTCGCTGCTGCTCTATGCCGTGCGCGCGGGCGAGGTCGGAGGTGGCGCCGGCTTCGCGCCGGTGTCACGCGAATCGCTGCTGCTCGCCAACAACATCCTGCTGGTCGTGGCGTGCGCGAGCGTGCTCCTCGGCACGCTCTATCCGCTCGCGATCGATGCGCTGAACATGGGCAAGATCTCCGTCGGCCCGCCGTATTTCGACGCGGTGTTCGCGGCGCTCACGGCGCCGCTCGCCTTCCTCATCGGCGTGGGTCCGGTCGCGAGCTGGCGCAAGGCGGCGCTGCCCGACCTCTTCACCCGCCTCAAGTGGGCGCTCGGCGTGGCCGTGGTGGCGGCGATCGCCGTGCCGCTGTTGCACGGACACCTCTCGCCGATGATCGCGCTCGGCGTCTTCCTCGCCGCGTGGATCGCGGCGGCCACCGCGGCGATGGTGGTGGAGCGGTTGCGGCGGGCGCCCCAGCAGGGGCTCTGGGCGAAGCTTTCCGCCAACTCGGCCGCGTGGTACGGCATGGTGCTCGCGCATCTCGGCGTGGCGGTATTCATCGCCGGCGTCACGCTGGTGAAGGGCTACGGCATCGAGCAGAACGTGTCACTCGACAAGGGCCAGACGGTGGAGGTCGGCGGCTACGCCTTCACGTTCCAGGGCGTGGTGCCCGTCACCGGCCCCAACTTCGCCGGCGTGGCCGGCATCGTGGAGATGCGCCGCAACGGCGTGCTCGTCGAAACGCTGCATCCGGAGAAGCGCATCTACCACGCGAGCGGCACGCCCATGACCGAGGCCGCCATCGACACGGGCTTCTTCGGCGACCGCTACGTCTCGCTCGGCGAGCCCGTGTCCGACAAGGGCGAAGCGGGCCCGTGGGCGCTGCGCGTGTACATCAAGCCCTTCGTCGACTGGATCTGGGGCGGGTGCTTCCTCATGGCGATCGGGGGATTCGTCGCGATGACCGACCGCCGCTACCGCATCGCGGTGAAGCGCCGTGTCGGAGCGTTGGTGGGGGCCGCCGCGTGAAGTCGATGCGCCTGCGCCTCCTGCTGCCGCTCGCGGTTTTCCTCGTCGTCGTGGCCTTCCTGTGGGTGGGCCTGTCGCGCGATCCGCGCGAGGTGCCCTCGCCCCTCATCGGCAAGCCGGCGCCGCAGTTCTCGCTGCCGCAACTGCATGCCGGCGACAAGGTGCTCGGCACCGCCGACATGAAGGGCCAGGTGTGGCTCCTCAACGTGTGGGCGTCGTGGTGCGTGTCGTGCCGCATCGAGCATCCGCTGCTGGTGGAGCTCGCCAAAGCCAACGTCGTGCCCGTGATCGGTCTCAACTACAAGGACAAGGTGCCCGAGGGCATCGCCTGGCTCGCGCAGCACGGCGACCCGTACAAGCTGTCCGTCGTCGACGCCGACGGCCGCGTGGGCATCGACTGGGGCGTGTACGGCGTGCCGGAGACCTTCGTCGTCGACAAGGACGGCGTGATCCGCTACAAGCAGATCGGCCCGCTCACCAAGGAAGCGCTCGAGCAGAGGATCCTTCCGCTCGTGCGCGACCTGCGCAAGGCGTGAAACGCGCGGTGGACAGCGTGGGACGCACGATGGGCAGCGCAGGGCGCGCGCTCGGCAGCGTGACACGCGCGGCGGCTGCGCTGCCGTTGCGCCTGCCCGCGCTCGCCGCCCTCGTGCTGGCCGCCGCCCTCGCCTTTCCTCCCGCGGCGCTCGCGCAGGCCGATGCGGCGTTCGAGGCGCGCCTGAAGCTTCTCGAGGAGGAGCTGCGCTGCCTCGTGTGCCAGAACCAGTCGCTCGCCGACTCGAGCGCCCCGCTCGCCGAGGACCTGCGCCGCGAAGTGCGCGGTCTCGCGACGTCCGGCAAGAGCGATGCGCAGATCAAGGAATTCCTGGTCGCGCGCTACGGCGACTTCGTGCTCTATCGCCCCCCGGTCAAGCCCACGACGTGGCTCCTCTGGTTCGGCCCGTTCGTGCTGCTCGCGGGCGGCGGGCTCGTATGGTGGCTGGTCGCGCGCCGGCGGTCACGCCGCGACGGCGAGCCGCCGCTGGCCCCGGAGCAACGCGCCGCGGACGAGGCCGGCATCGCCAGGGCACGGGCACTGCTCGACAGTCCGCTCGAGTAGCCGCCCCGCGGCCAGCGAGCCGACGCTTCCGGGCCTTGGGGGCCTTGGGGGCCTTGGGGGCCTTCCGGGCCTTTCCCGTCTGCTACGCTCGCCGCCCATGGCGATCTCGATCTACGCGCTCAAACCGCGCTTCCAGTCGCTGCTGCGCCCGCTGGCGGCCGCCCTCGCGCGCGGCGGCGTCACGGCCAACCAGGTCACGCTGGCCGCGTGCCTGATCTCGGTCGCGCTGGGCGCGTTCGTCACGTGGCGCGCACCCGAGCGCTGGCCATTCCTGCTGATCCCCCTGTGGATGTTCCTGCGCATGGCATTCAATGCCATCGACGGCATGCTCGCGCGCGAATTCGGCCAGAAGAGCCGGCTCGGTGCCTATCTCAACGAGCTGACCGACGCGCTCTCCGATACCCTGCTCTACCTGCCCTTCGCCTTCGTGGCCCCGCTCGGCGGCTGGTCGGTGGGGACGGTGATCGTGCTCGCGGTGCTGAGCGAATACGCCGGCGTGCTGGGCCTCATGGTCGGCGCGTCGCGCCGCTACGACGGCCCGATGGGCAAGAGCGATCGCGCCTTCGTGTTCGGCGCGCTCGGGCTGTGGGTGGGCCTCACCACGGCATTGCCCGACGTCGCCGCGTGGCTCGTGTGGGCGGTCGCCTTCTTCCTGGTCGTGACCATCGGCAACCGCGTGCGGCGCGGGTTGGCCGAAGGCGTCGCGCCCTGAGCGGGGGCCCCCCGGCGCCGGCACGCCCCTGCCGCCTCCCACGCGTGGGCCACCACCTCCGCGCGATCGAATGTGGCGCGCATCTTGCTCGACGGGATGCATCCCCCACTGGAGCCGCCTCCGGCCCCGCCATGACCCTTTCCGACACCATCGACGAAGCGCTCGCCTGGCGTCTGCGCCTCACCGCCGATGCCCTCGCCGCCGTGGGCACGGTCGATACCCTCTCCACGGGGCTCACGCTCATCGCCGCCGCGGCCGTGGGCGTCGCCCTGTGGCATCCGGTGGCGCTGATCGTGCTCGTCTTCCTCGCGGCGCAGATCCTCGTGGGACTCGCCGCCAAGTGGATGTCCGTGCGGGTGCGCTTCGACGCCAACGTGTTCACG
The DNA here is from genome assembly GCA_964620265.1 of uncultured Alcaligenaceae bacterium. GTDB lineage: Bacteria > Pseudomonadota > Gammaproteobacteria > Burkholderiales > Casimicrobiaceae > VBCG01. The sequence goes on along the minus strand of CAZUGY010000034.1, from coordinate 18,099 downwards.
GCACTCGCCGACGCCGTGCAGACATCGGGATTCCGCACCGAGCACCTCGACCGCGCGCTGCGCGGCGTGGGCATGCTGCCCTCCCGCAAGGAAGGGCGCGATTGGGACACGCGGTGCCGCGGAGCGCTCTCCCTGATGCGCGGCCTGGGCTCGCTCACCGTATTGCAGGGACTGCTGTTCGTGCTGGCCGCGGCCAGCATGGCAACACGCTAGGGCGGCCACAGCCACCCGCCGCCGCGGCTGCATGGCCGCGCGCGGCGACGACGGCCCCGTGCGGCACCCGCGTGGTTGCGCCGGCCGCGGACCACGCCCGGCAAGTGGCGTATCCTCCGGTCGCCGTCCATCGCCACGTCGTGTTCACACCCCTGTCCACGCTCGACACGCTCTGCGCGTACGCGCTGTGCCTGTTCACCAAGGCCCTCACCGGGGCCCGCATGATCTGGAGGGGCTGCGCGCCCGCCGCCACCACGCGCGTCTACTTCGGCAACCACAACAGCCACGGCGACTTCGCCCTCCTCTGGGCCTGCCTGCCCGACGATCTGCGCCTGCGCACGCGCCCGGTGGCGGGCGCCGACTACTGGCTCGAGGGCAGGCTGCGCACCTACGTCGCGCAGCGCGTGATCCGCGCCGTCCTGATCGACCGCAACCGCGACACGCGCACCGGCGACCCGATCGAGCAGATGGCGGACGTGCTGCGCCACGGTGACTCCCTCATCGTGTTTCCGGAGGGCACGCGCAACACCACCGAGGAGACGCTCCTCCCGTTCAAGAGCGGCATCTACCACCTGGCCCGCGCCTGTCCCGACGTCGAGTTCCTGCCGGTGTGGATCGAGAATGCCAAGCGCGTGATGCCCAAGGGCAAGCTCCTCCCGCTGCCGCTGCTGTGCTCGCTCACCGTGGGGGCGCCGATCACCCTCGGCGCCGACGAGTCGCGCGACGATTTCATCGCCCGTACCCGCGCCGCCCTCCTCGACCTGCAGCCGCCCGAATGACGCCGCTGCAACAGACCTACTCGCTGTTCGTGGGCATCGGCGTGGTGCTCGTGGTGGCCTCGCTCGTGGGCGTCGGCCTCAAGGCCGCGGTCGCGCGCGGCCAGCCGCATCCCACCATCGACAACCTCACCGCGCGCGTCAAGGCGTGGTGGGTGATGGTGATCTTCATCGGCCTCGCCTTCGTCTTCGGCAGGATCGGCGTCATCCTGCTCTTCGCGTTCATCTCGTTCTTCGCTCTGCGCGAGTTCCTCACCCTGACCTACACGCGCAGCGCCGACTACCTGGCACTGGCCGCGGGCTTCTACTTCGTGCTGCCGATGCAGTACGTGCTCGTGTACGTCGGCTGGTATGGCCTGTACACCATCTTCATCCCGGTGTACGTCTGCTTGCTGATGCCGATCCTCGAGGCGCTCGCCGGCGACACCAAGCGCTTCCTCGAGCGCACCGCCAAGATCCAGTGGGGGCTGCTCATCTGCGTGTTCTGCATCTCGCACGTGCCCGCGCTGCTCACGCTCGACATCCGCGGCTACGAGGACCGCAACCTCCTCCTCATCGCCTTCCTCGTGATCGTGGTGCAGTCGAGCGACGTGCTGCAGTACGTGTGGGGCAAGCTCTTCGGACGCCACCGGCTCGCGCCCTCCATCTCGCCCTCCAAGACGTGGGAGGGGCTCGTGGGCGGCGTGCTGTCCGCCACCGCTCTCGGCGCCGCGCTGTGGTGGGTCACGCCCTTCAACCCCTGGCAGGCCGCGCTCATGGCGCTCGCCATCAACGTGATGGGCTTCTTCGGCGGCCTCGTGATGTCGGCGATCAAGCGCGATCGCGGCGTCAAGGACTGGGGCACGCTGATCGAGGGCCACGGCGGCATGCTCGACCGCCTCGACTCCGTCGTGTTCGCGGCGCCGATCTTCTTCCACCTCACGCGCTACTTCTGGAGCTGACGCGCTTGCCCGCGCGCGTTCCTCCGCGCCGGCACGGCGTTCACCTCACAACACCCGCCCCGCCGCGGCCTTCGACACCGCGAACGCCACCACCGCCGCATCCTCGTACCACGGCTTTCCGAAGCGCTCGCGCAGGCGCGCCTCGCAGTCCTGCGTGTCCTCGCCCATGAGATCGGCCCCGCGCCGGTACGGCCGCTGCCACACCACGAAGTCGATCCCCTTCGCCGCCATTTCCGCCGCATCGGACAGGTGCACCGCATTGCGGAACGCGAACGCCGGCCCCGCCGGTGCCTCGCCCCAGCGCCAGTCCACGCAGAAGCCCGACAGGTACGCGGGCAGCACCACCTGCCCGCTGTCGCGCTCCCACTCCGGCGCATTCCAGTTGAAGCTCTCGAAGTAGAACGGCGCCACCGCCACGCGCAGGCTCCCCGGGGGCCGGCGCGCCAGCGTGCGCCAGAACGCGCTGTCGGGAATCGCATCGAGATGCGGTCCGAAGGGATTGCGTCCCGCGCGGAAGTCGAAGTAGTACTGCATGTGCAGCGCATGGCGATTCGGGCGTGCCCACCATTCCTGCACCGGCGACGTGGCGACGAGCGCCGCGCACGCCAGCATCGCGCCCGTCCCCGCCAGCGCGGCGGCAGGACCTTCCGCGCGCGGCGCCAGGCGCCGCACGAGCAGCCATGCCCCGCACGCCACGGCCAGGAGCACGAGCGGCAGGGCCGGCAGCAGATAGCGCGCGAGCACGATGCCGTAATGACTCGAGGCCGGTCGCGTGATCATCACGAGCAGCCACGCGAGCGCACCGCCGAGCGCCAGCGCCCGCGCCTCCGACATGTCGCGCAGGAGCGGCCCGCAGCCCACCAGTGCCAGCACGCCGGCCGCGACCGCCACGGCGCCCGACGTGCTGCCCACCCACGCGAACCACGCGCTCACCACGGTATCGAGGCCGGGCGCATCGACGCCGCTCTTCAGCGCCATCGCCTGCGGATGGGCGAGCAGCGGCGGCAGGATCAATGCGCAGCACACGAGACCGATCGCCACCGCCAGCAGGCCGAGCCGCATCGCCGGCGCTGCGCCCTCCACCCGCACGCGTCGCGGCAACGGCCAGGCCGCCACCACGAATGCCGCCGCCACGAAGCACGACGCCGCGAGGTGCAACCAGGCCGCGAGCGCGCTCGCCACCACCGCGCCGAAGGCGAGGGCAGCGCCGCCTTCCTTGCGCGCCGCGAAGCGCAGGATCGCGAACACCGCGATCCACACCAGCGGCACCACCAGCGCATACGGCCGCGCAAGGCGCGAATACACGACGAGCAGGGGCGAGATCGCGAGGAGCCAGGCGAACACCGTGGTGGCCGGCAATCCCACCCGGCGCAGCACCAGCGCGGGCAGCAGCACGAGCGTCGCGATGCCCGCCACGAGCATCGGCCAGCGCAGCAGCGCTTCCGACAGCGGCGTGACCTGGCCGAGCGCCGAATAGAGGAGGCCCAGCGGGATCCCGTAGTCGGAATAGCCGAAGTCGAGGAACATCTCGCGCGGCGTGGACAGCACGAGCCGGTGCACGAGATGCCACTCGTCGTCGATCAGCACCTGCCCGGCCCATTGCTGGCCACGCAGCCACGTGCCCGCCGCCACCGCCGCGGCCCACGGCAGGAGGGCGAGCCAGGGCATTGCGCCGGAGCGCGCGGGCGACGGGGACGTCACAAGGGTCCGCCGCAGTTCCAGCACAGGTCGAAGTTGGAAGGCGAGGCTTCGCCGCAGGCCACGCAGGAGACGTCGTGCGCCACGCGGCCCGCGCGCTCGATGTCGGCGAGCACCACCTGCGCGCGCTCGCGGTCGCACTCGCGCTCGATCCACACCTGCGGCTGCGCAACGTCGGGCGGGACATCGCCCACGATGCTCGAGGCGTGCTGGTTGAACACGTGCGCGCGGATGCCGATCTGGTTGAGCCGGTCCGCCACCAGCCACGCGTCGTAGCGTTGCCTCGCGACGTACACGCGGATCATGGCGCCGGCCTCCGGGCCGGGAGTGCGGCGACGCGCAACGTCATCGCGTCAGTTCCAGAACGCCGGCACGCCACCGCGGATCACGCCGCTGCAGGCATTGCCGCCGATCCGCCAGGCGAGCTCCGCCGGCTCGGCGATGGACCAGCGCGCGAGGTCGGCGCACATCCCCGGCGCGATCGTGCCGCGATCGGCCAGGCCCAGCGCGCGTGCGGCATGCGTGGTGGCGCCCGCGAGCGCCTCCTCGGGCGTCATGTTCCACAGCGTGCAGGCCATGCTCATCATCAGCACGAGCGAGGTGACGGGAGACGTGTCCGGATTGCAGCCGGTGGCGATCGCCATCGGCACGCCCGCGCGCCGCAGGGCCGCGATCGGGGGCACCTTCGTCTCGCGCAGCACATGGAACGCGCCGGGCAGGAGCACGGCCACGGTGCCGGCCGCCGCCATCGCGGCGATGCCTTCGTCACTCGTGCATTCGAGGTGGTCTCCCGACAGGCCCGGCGCGCCCGCGACGAGCACGGCGGCGCCGCCACCGGCAAGCCGGCCGGCGTGCAGCTTGACCGGCAGGCCGTGCGCCCGCGCGGCGGCGAGCAGGCGCGCCGTCTGCGCGGCGGAAAAGGCGATGCCTTCGCAGAAGGCATCGACGGCGTCGGCCAATCCTTCGCGGGCCACGGCGGGAATGGTGTCCGTGCACACGTAGTCGATGTAGTCGTCGGCACGTCCGGCGAATTCCGGCGGCAACGCGTGCGCCGCGAGGAGCGTGGTGCGCACGCCGACATCGAGCTCGACGGACAGCGCGCGGGCGACCCGCAGCTGCTTCATCTCGTTGGCGGTATCGAGGCCGTAGCCCGACTTGATCTCCACCGTGGTCACGCCCTCGGAAGCGAGGGCAGCCAGACGCGGTGCGCTTTGCGCGGCAAGCTCGTCCTCGCTCGCGGCGCGCGTGGCGCGCACGGTGGCCATGATGCCGCCGCCTTCGCGCGCGATGTCGGCGTCGGTCGCACCCTGCCTTCGCCGCTCGAGCTCGTGGGTGCGATGGCCGGCGTACACGAGATGCGTGTGGCAATCGACGAGCCCCGGCGTGATCCACGCGCCGCCGCCGCGCAGCGTGCGCTGGGTGCGCGTGTGCGGCATGTCGGCCACCGGCCCCACCCACACGATCAGGCCTTCGCGGATCCCGATCGCGGCCTCGCGGATCGCACCGTACGCGGTGCCGGTCGCGCACAGGGTGGCCACGTGCACGTCGGTCAGCAGAAGGTCGAAGGGTGCACTCATGCCGGCGCAGTCATGAGGATGCCTGCGCACCGGCGCGCTCGCGGCGAGCAGTCCCGTCATGGGCCACAAGTGTGCCTCATCGCGGTGCCCGAGGCGAGCGCACCGCTTCTGCGGCTTCGCATCGACACCCTACAGCGGCGCCCGGTACTTCGCGAGCGCCTCGCGATCGACCTCGATGCCGAGCCCCGGACCCGTGGGGATGCGCACCACGCCGCCTTCGTGCTCCAGCGGCGCCTTCAGCACCGCCTGCCGGAAGGGATGCTCGGAGCGGTCGAACTCGAGGATCGGCTCCCACGGCGTGCGCCGCAGCGGCGTGTGCGGCAGCACCGCGAGGAGCTGCAGCGAGGCCGCGAGCGCGATACCGGTGCCCCACACGTGCGGCACGTAGCGCACGCCGAATGCCGCGGCCATGTCGGCGATCTTCCTGCATTCGCTCAAGCCGCCCGCCGCGCAGGTGTCGGGCTGCAGGATGTCGATCGCCTGCTTCGCGAACACGTTGCGGAAGCCCAGCCGCGTGTACTCGCACTCGCCCCCCGCCACGGGAATCGGCTGGCCGCGACGCACCTCGACGTAGGCATCGAGGTCCTCGGGAATCACCGGCTCCTCGAACCAGCCTACGGAAAGCTCCGCCGCACCGCGCCCGAAGGCGATGGCCTCCACCACGTCGTAGCCGTGGTTGGCATCCACCATGAGCCCGAAGCGCGGCCCCACCTTGCGCCGCACGGCGCGCAGCAGCGCGAGATCCGCGTCCACGTCGAAGCCGATCTTGAGCTTGGCGGCGTGAAAGCCCTGCGCCTGGTAGCCCGCGACCTCGTCGACGATGTACTCGAGCGGATCGCCGTGATCCACGCGATAGGTGCCGGTGGCGTAGGCACGCACGGAAGTGCGCAGCGGCCCGCCCATGAGCCGGTGCACCGGCACGCCGAAGTGCTTGCCCTTCAAGTCCCACAGCGCGATGTCCACGCCGGACAGCGCGCTGATCGCGAGCCCTTTCTGCCCCTGGTCGCGATACGCGCCGTAGAGGTCCTCCCAGATCGCCTCGCTCGCCAGCGCATCGCGGCCCACGAGCCTTGCGCCGTAGGCGCGCACGATCGCGGCATTGAGCGGGGCCGGACCGAAGCATTCGCCCCAGCCCACCGTGCCGTCCTCGGCCACGATCTCCACGATGCACGCCTGGCGCACGCTGGTGCCGTTGAACGACCAGTGGAAGGGCTCGGTGAGCGGAGCCTCGAGCACGTGCGTGTGGACATCGGCGATGCGCATGGCGATCCTTCGTGAATCCCGCCCGTCCGTTCACGTCGTGACGGCAGAGGCGATTGCAGGTGATGGGCGCGCGGCCCTCTTCAGTACCGCCCGCCGTTCTTCTGCCAGCGCCACGCATCGGCGCAGATGGCAGCCAGATCGCGCGTGGGCGTCCAGCCGAGCACGGTGCCGGCGCGCGTGGCATCGGCGTAGTAGGCCGCGACGTCGCCCGGACGCCGCGGCGACATCACCTTGGCCACGCGCCGTCCGCAGGCATGCTCGAAGGCAGCGACGACGTCGAGCACCGAGCTCCCCCGCCCCGTGCCGAGGTTGAGCGTGAGGGCGCCTGGGCCCTTGGCGAGGTGGCGCAGGGCCGCCACGTGCCCCTCCGCCAGGTCCTGCACATGCAGGTAGTCGCGGATGCCCGTGCCGTCGGGCGTGGGCCAGTCACCGCCGTAGATCGCGAGGTCGGCCAGTTCTCCCGAAGCGATCTTGCACAGCAGCGGGACGAGGTTGGCGGGACGTCCGCGCGCGGCCTCGCCGAGCATCCCCGACGAGTGCGCGCCCGCCGGATTGAAGTAGCGCAGGATGGCGATGCGCCAGTTGGGATTGGCGCGCGCGAGGTCGCGCAGGAAATCCTCGACCACGCGCTTGGTGCGGCCGTAGACGCCATTCGGACGCAGCGGCGCGTCCTCGGTCACCGGGAGGTCGTCGGGCTGGCCGTAGACCGTGGCCGACGAGCTGAACACCAGCGTGGCCACCCCGGCCTCGCCCATCACCTCGGCGAGCGCGATCGCGCCGCAGACGTTCACGTCGTAATAGGCGAGCGGACGCGCCTCCGATTCGCCCACCGCCTTCAATCCGGCGCAGTGGATCACCGCCGCGATGGGATGGTCGTGGAAGACCGCGCGCAGCGCCGTGGAGTCGCGCACATCCGCATTCACGAGCGGCACGGGCCGTCCGGCCAGCGCCTGCAGGCGCGGCATCACGGCGGGCGTGCTGTTGACGAAATTGTCGAGCACCACCGGGGCGTAGCCCGCGCGCGCGAGCTCGACGACCACGTGCGAGCCCACATAGCCCGCGCCGCCGGTGACCAGGATGGTGTCGTTCATGGCCGTCGATTATGGCAAATCCATCGCCGGCATGCGGCACAAAAAAGCCGGGCACGCGGCCCGGCTTTCTTCGGCGCTGTGGCCCGACGCGAGGATCACTCGTCGGTCGAGTCCTCGGCCACTTCCACGTTCGGCCGGTCGACGAGCTCCACGAGCGCCATCGGTGCCGCATCGCCCTGGCGGAAACCCCACTTCAGGATACGCGTATAGCCACCCGGACGCGCCTGGTAGCGCGGGCCGAGCTCGTTGAAGAGCTTGGTCACCACGTCGCGGTCGCGCAGGCGGTTGAACGCCACGCGCCGATTGGCCACGGTCGGCACCTTGGCCAGCGTGATGAGCGGCTCCGCCACGCGGCGCAGCTCCTTGGCCTTGGGCAGCGTGGTGCGGATCGCTTCGTGCGTGAAGAGCGAGTTGGTCATGTTGCGCAGCATCGCGAGGCGATGGCTGCTGGTGCGGTTCAGCTTCCGCAGTCCGTGACGGTGACGCATGGTCGTAATCCTTTCGGTTGCATGGGCGCCGCGGGGCGCCGTTTACGATTATTGTTGTTCCTGTCGCGGGCCGCGTTCCGCTGCGGCCGCACGCATGCGCTACATTGGTTTTAGGGGGTTACTTTTTACGGTCTATCCAACCCTGCGGGCGGCCAGTTCTCGAGCTTCATCCCGAGCGACAAGCCACGCGAGGCCAGCACTTCCTTGATCTCGTTGAGCGACTTGCGTCCGAGGTTCGGCGTCTTCAGCAGCTCCGTTTCCGTGCGCTGGATGAGGTCGCCGATGTAGTAGATGTTCTCGGCCTTGAGGCAATTGGCCGAGCGCACCGTGAGCTCGAGGTCGTCGACCGGACGCAGCAGGATCGGATCCACCTGCGGCGAGCTGCGCTCGGTCGCCGGCGTGTCCGTGCCCTTCAGGTCCGCAAAGACCGAGAGCTGCTCCACGAGGACGGAGGCGGCATAGCGCACCGCCTGCTCGGGCTCCACGACGCCGTTGGTCTCGATGTCGAGCACGAGCTTGTCCAGATCCGTGCGCTGTTCCACGCGCGCCGACTCCACGGCATAGCTCACGCGGCGCACCGGCGAGAACGACGCATCGAGCAGGATGCTGCCGATCGTACGGCCGCCATCCGGCTTCACGCGCGCGGTGGCGGGCTGGTAGCCACGGCCCTTCTCCACGCGGATTTCCATCTCGAGCTTGCCACCGGCGGTCAGGTGCGCGATCACGTGGTCGGGATTGATGATCTCGACGTCGTGATTGGGCTCGATGTCCGCCGCGGTGACCACACCTTCGCCCGACTTGGCGAGGCGCAGCATGACGTGGTCGCGGTTGTGCAGCTTGAGCACCACGCCCTTCAGGTTCAGGAGCACGTCGACGACGTCTTCCTGCACGCCGTCGAGCGCCGAGTACTCGTGGAGAACGCCGGTGATCTTGACCTCGGTCGGGGCGTAGCCCGGCATCGAGGACAGGAGCACGCGACGCAGCGCGTTACCGAGCGTATGCCCGTAACCGCGCTCGAACGGCTCCATCACCACCTTGGCATGGAACGGGGACGTCGATTGCACATCGATGATGCGGGGCTTCAACAGAACATTGCTCTGCATGCGGTACCTTTATGGGTTAGTGAGAACCCAAAGAACGACGCGTCGGCCGCGGGCTCACGCGCGGCCCACGAATTACTTCGAATAGAGCTCGACGACCAGGCTTTCGTTGATGTCCTGGCCGAACTCGGTGCGCTCGGGCGCGCCCTTGTACGTGCCGGTCGTCTTCTTGGCGTCGACCTCGACCCACGAGGGAAAGCCGACCTTCTCGGCGAGCTGGAGCGCATCGGTGATGCGGAGCTGGGCCTTCGACTTGTCCCGGACCGACACCACGTCACCGGCCTTCACCGATGCCGACGGCACGTTGCAGGGCTTGCCGTTGATCAGGATCGCGCCGTGCGTGACGATCTGGCGGGCCTCGGCGCGCGTGGAGCCGAAGCCCATGCGGTAGACGACGTTGTCGAGGCGCGACTCCAGGAGCTGCAGGAGGTTGGTGCCCGTCGACCCCTTGCGGCGCGCGGCCTCGAAGAAGTAGCGGCGGAATTGACGCTCCATCAGCCCGTACATGCGGCGCAGCTTCTGCTTTTCGCGGAGCTGGTTGCCGAAGTCGGATTGGCGCATGCCGGACTTGACCCCGTGTTGACCGGGCTTCACATCCAGCTTGCACTTGGAGTCGAGTGATCGACGCGCGCTTTTCAGGAAAAGGTCGGTGCCTTCCCGTCGCGCCAGCTTGCACTTGGGTCCGGTATATCTGGCCACTTAGCTATCCTCATGCGGTCAAAAGTGAAAACCTACTTTTGACCGAGTTTTAGAAATGCTGAAAATCGCTGGCGAAGCCAGTCGATTTCCAGGAACAACGTCGAAACTAAAAAACGAGCGTCGGACGCGATCTCGCGTCAGATGCGGCGCCGCTTCGGCGGACGGCAGCCGTTGTGCGGCACGGGCGTCACGTCGGTGATGCTGCTGATCTTCATGCCGAGCGCATTGAGCGCCCGCACGGCCGACTCGCGGCCGGGGCCGGGGCCCTTGATGCGGACCTCGAGGTTCTTCACGCCGCATTCCTGCGCCGCACGACCCGCGGCTTCGGCCGCCACCTGCGCCGCGAACGGCGTGGACTTGCGCGAGCCCTTGAAGCCGGCGCCGCCGGACGTGGCCCACGACAAGGCATTGCCCTGGCGGTCGGTGATCGTGATGATCGTGTTGTTGAAGGACGCGTGGATGTGCGCGATGCCTTCGGTCACGTTCTTCTTGACCTTCTTGCGCGCGCGGGCCGCGGATGCCTTCTGGGACGATTGCTGTGCCATCTTCGGTATTCCTCGTCAGTCCTTACTTCGACGTGCCCTTGGCGAGCGCGACGGTGCGGCCCTTCTTCGGACCCTTGCGGGTGCGGGCATTGGTGCGGGTACGCTGTCCACGCACGGGCAGGCCCTTGCGATGGCGCGAGCCGCGATAGCAGCCCAGGTCCATCAGGCGCTTGATGTTCATCGTGACCTCGCGGCGGAGGTCGCCTTCCACCGCGAACTTGCCCACCTGCTCGCGGATCTTGTCCATCTCGCTGTCGGACAGGTCCTTGATCTTGGTGTTGGGCGCGATCCCCGTCGACGCGAGGATCGCCTTCGCGCGCGCGGGGCCGACACCGTAGATCGCCTGGAGGGCGATCACGGCATGCTGGTGATTCGGAATGTTGACGCCTGCAATACGTGCCATGAGCTAGACCTGTCTAAATGGGGTTACGGCAGCCGAAATCAACCCTGGCGCTGCTTGTGGCGCGGGTCGGTGCAGATCACGCGCACGACGCGATTGCGCCGGATGATCTTGCAGTTGCGGCAAATCTTCTTGACCGATGCGAGTACCTTCATTTTCCTTCTCCACTATCCCATCGCGCCCCAGGCGCGCCACCGGAAGCCCCGGCGCTCTGATCCCTGACTTCTGACTACTGATTCCTGAAGACCTTTCGCGCCCCGGTCACTTCGCCCGGAACGTGATCCTCGCCCGCGAAAGGTCGTAAGGCGAGACCTCCACCGTCACCTTGTCGCCGGGGAGGATCTTTATGTAGTGCATCCGCATCTTTCCGGAGATGTGCCCCAGAACGACGTGCCCATTTTCGAGCTTCACCCGGAAAGTGGCATTGGGAAGCATCTCGACCACCTCCCCCTGCATCTGGATCGTGTCTTCCTTCGCCATCAGCGCGTAGGCAGCCCGCCTTTGAAGTTGGCCTTCTTCAACAGGCTCTCGTATTGCTGCGACATGAGGTAGGCCTGAACCTGAGTCATGAAGTCCATCGTGACGACCACGATGATGAGGAGCGACGTGCCGCCGAAGTAGAACGGGACGTTCTTCCAGGCGATGAGGAAGTTCGGGATGAAGCACACGATCACGAGGTACAGCGAGCCCAGGAGCGTCAGGCGCAGCGTGATCTTCTCGAGATACTTGGCCGTCTGGTCGCCCGGACGGTAGCCCGGGATGAACGCGCCGCTCTTCTTGAGGTTGTCGGCCGTTTCCTTCGGGTTGTACTGCAGCGCCGTGTAGAAGAAGCAGAAGAAGATGATCGCAGCGGCGTAGAGGATCTCGTGGATCGGCTGCCCCGGCGCCAGCGTGGCCGCGATATCGCGCAGCCAGATCGTGTTCTCGCCCTGGCCGAACCACTGCGCGATCGTGGCCGGGAACAGGATGATCGACGACGCGAAGATCGGCGGGATCACGCCGGCCATGTTGAGCTTGAGCGGCAGGAACGAGCTCTGGCCCTGGTAGACCTTGTTGCCGACCTGGCGCTTGGCGTAGTTCACGAGGATCTTGCGGATCGCGCGCTCCACGAACACCACGAAGGCCGTCACCGCCACCACCAGCACCGCGATGCCCAGCACCAGCAGCACGGAGTACGCCCCGGTGCGCGCCTGCTCGAGCGTCATCCCGATCGCATTGGGCAGGCCCGCCGCGATCCCGGCGAAGATGATGAGCGAGATGCCGTTGCCGAGGCCCCGCTCGGTGATCTGCTCGCCGAGCCACATGAGGAACATCGTGCCGGACACCAGCGTGATCGTGGACACGATGCGGAACGTGAAGCCGGGCGAGGTCACGAGACCCGGCTGCGCCTCCAGCGCCGCGGAAATCGCGAGCGCCTGGAAGAAGGCCAGGCCCAGCGTGGCATAGCGCGTGTACTGCGTGATCTTGCGCCGGCCCGCCTCGCCTTCCTTCTTGATCGCCTCGAGCGTGGGGACCACCACCGTGCACAGTTGCATGATGATCGAGGCCGAGATGTACGGCATGATCCCCAGCGCGAAGATCGAGAAGCGCGACAGCGCGCCGCCCGAGAACACGTTGAAGAGGCCGAGGATGCCGCCCTGCTGCGAGCGGAAGAGCTCGTCGAGCACGGACGCGTTGATGCCCGGCACCGGGATGTGGGTCCCGATCCGGAAGACGACGAGGGCACCCAGGAGGAACCACAAGCGGCGCTTCAGATCGCCGTACTTGTCGCCGCCCTTCAGTGCTGGATTGGCTGTTGCCACTAAAAGCCTTTCGTTCCCTGCTTGTCCACGAATCAGCTGCCGCGTTGGCCCTTAGGCCACGCTGCCGCCGGCGGCTTCGATGGCCGCCCTGGCACCCTTGGTGGCGAGCACGCCCGTGAGCTTCACGGCCTTCTCCAGCGTGCCCGTCTTGATGACCTTGGCCGTCTTGGCATCCGCGTGCACGAGGCCCGCGGCCTTGAGCGCGAGGATGTCGATGTCGGCCACCGGCAGCTTCGCGAGGTCGCCCAGGCGCACTTCGGCGGTGTCGTTCTTCGACATCGACACGAAGCCGCGCTTCGGCAGGCGGCGCTGCAGCGGCATCTGGCCGCCTTCGAAGCCCACCTTGTGGAAGCCGCCCGAGCGCGACTTCTGGCCCTTGTGGCCGCGGCCCGCGGTCTTGCCGAGGCCGGAGCCGATGCCGCGGCCCACGCGGCGGCGGTTCTTCTTGCTGCCCTCGGCGGGCTTGATCGTATTGAGTCGCATGGCGATTCCTTACTGCTCGACGACCTTCAGGAGGTAGCCGACCTTGTTGATCATGCCGCGGTTGCACGGCGTGTCGATGACTTCGACCGTATGGTTCGTCCACTTGAGGCCGAGCCCACGCACCGTCTCGCGGTGGTCCTTGCGGGTGCGCGCCACGCCCTTGGCGAGCGTCACCTTGATCTTCTTCTCACCGGCCATCTCAAGCCTCCAGGATCTCTTCGATCGTCTTGCCGCGCTTGGCGGCAATCTCGGACGGCGCGCTGCAGTTCATGAGGCCGTTCAGCGTCGCGCGCACGAGGTTGTACGGGTTGGTCGAGCCGTGGCACTTGGCCAGGATGTTGGTCACGCCCACCACCTCGAAGACGGCGCGCATCGGGCCGCCGGCGATCACGCCGGTACCTTCGGCGGCGGGCTGCATGAACACCTTGGTGGCGCCATGACGGCCTTCGACCGCGTGATGCAGCGTGCCCTTCTTCAGGCTCACCTTCACCATCCTGCGGCGGGCCTCGTCCATCGCCTTCTGCACGGCCACGGGGACTTCCTTGGCCTTGCCCTTGCCGATGCCGATGCGACCGTCGCCGTCACCCACGACCGTGAGCGCCGCGAAGCCCAGGATGCGTCCGCCCTTCACCACCTTGGTGACGCGGTTGATCCCGATCATCTTCTCGCGCAGGCCATCGCCGCGATCGTCCTGCTGCTGTTGCCTGCCGCCTTGCCGTTGCTGGGCCATAGTCAGTGCCTTAGAACTTGAGGCCGCCGGCGCGCGCGGCTTCCGCGAGCGCCTTCACACGGCCATGAAACCGGAAACCGGAACGGTCGAATGCGACGGCCTCGATGCCGAGCGCCTTCGCCTTCTCCGCGATGCGCTTGCCGATCACCTCGGCCGCGGCCTTGTTGCCGCCGCTCTTGACGTCCTTGCGCACGTCGGCCTCGAGCGTAGAGGCGCTGGCGAGCACCTTGTTGCCCTCGGGGGCGATGATCTGCGCGTAGATGTGGCAATTCGAGCGGCCGATCACGAGGCGCGTGGCGCGCAGCTCGGCGATGCGGTAGCGCGTCTTGCGGGCGCGGCGATTGCGCGATTGCTTCTTGTCCATGGGAGCCGTCCTTACTTCTTCTTCGTTTCTTTGATCACGACGCGCTCGTCGGAATAGCGCACGCCCTTGCCCTTGTACGGCTCGGGCGGACGGTAGGCGCGGATCTCCGCCGCGACCTGGCCGACGGCCTGCTTGTCGATGCCCTTGACCACGATCTCGGTCTGTACGGGCGTTTCCACCTTCACGCCCTTGGGCATGACGTGCACGACCGGGTGCGAGAAGCCGAGCGAGAGGTTCAGCTTGTCGCCGGCGGCCTGGGCGCGGTAGCCCACGCCCACGAGGTTCAGCTTGCGCTCGAAGCCGTCGGTGACGCCCTTGACCATGTTGGCCACGAGCGCGCGCAGCGTGCCTTGCATGGCGCGCGCGTGGTCGTTGGCGGCCTGGAAGACCAGCGTGTCGCCTTCCCTGGCGATCGTGACCGAGGTGTCGAAGTCGCGCGACGCCTCGCCCAGGGGACCCTTGACCTTGATCGAGCCTGCGGCCAGGGTCACCTCGACCTTGGCGGGAAGGTTGACCGGGTTGTTACCGATGCGGGACATGTTCTTGGATCCTCTTGCCTTAGGCCACGAAGCAGAGCACTTCGCCGCCCACGCCCGTGGCGCGCGCCTTGCGATCGGTCATCACGCCCTGCGACGTGGACACGATGGCGATGCCCAGGCCGTTCATCACCTTGGGAATGTCGTCCTTGCTCTTGTAGATGCGCAGGCCGGGCTTGGAAACCCGCTCGAGCTTCTCGATGACCGGGCGGCCGGCGTAGTAACGCAGCGCGATCTCGAGCTGCGGCTTCGCCTCCTCGCCGGCGACCTTGAAGCCGTCGATGTAGCCTTCGTCCTGCAGGACCTTGGCGATGGCGAGCTTCACCTTCGAAGACGGCATCGCAACGGTCGCCTTCTCCGTCATCTGCGCATTGCGGATGCGCGTCAGCATGTCGGCGATGGGATCTGTCATGTTCATGCGTGAATCCTCTAGCGAGCCTTACCAGCTGGCCTTGACGATGCCCGGCACCTCGCCGCGCATCGCAAAGTCGCGAAGCTTGTTGCGGCCCAGGCCGAACTTGCTGTACACGCCACGGGGGCGACCCGTCAGCGCACAGCGGTTGCGCACGCGCGTCTTGTTCGAATTGCGCGGCAGGGCCTGGATCTTGAGGCGGGCTTCGTAGCGCGTTTCGTCGGACGCCTTGGGGTCGGCGATGATCGCCTCGAGCGCTGCGCGCTTCTTGGCGAACTTCTTCACGAGCTGCTTGCGCTTCTCGTTGCGATTGATGAGTGCCAGCTTGGACATGGGATGGTCCTATTGCCTGAACGGGAAACGGAACGCGGAGAGCAACGCCTTGCACTCGTCGTCGGTCTTCGCGGTCGTGGTGATCGAGATGTTCATCCCGCGGAGCGCGTCGACCTTGTCGTACTCGATCTCGGGGAAGATGATCTGTTCCTTGATCCCGACGTTGTAGTTGCCGCGGCCGTCGAAGGCGCGGCTGCTGATGCCGCGGAAGTCGCGCACGCGCGGCAGCGCGATCGTCACGAAGCGGTCGAGGAACTCGTACATGCGCTCCTGGCGCAGCGTGACCATGCAGCCGATCGGGTATTGCTCGCGGATCTTGAAGCCGGCGATGGCCTTGCGGGCCTTGGTCACCACGGGCTTCTGGCCGGCGATCTTCTGCATGTCGGCCACGGCGTTGTCGAGGATCTTCTTGTCGCCGGTGGCCTCACCCACGCCCATGTTGAGCGTGATCTTGGTGATGCGCGGGACTTCCATCGGAGACTTGTACCCGAACTGCTTCGTGAGCGCGGGCGCGATCTCCTTCTTGTACAGCTCCTTCAAGCGGGCCATGTTCGTGTTCCTCAGACGATCTGCTCGCCGTTGCCCTTGAAGAAGCGGACCTTGCGGCCGTCCTCGAGGTGGCGGGTGCCGATCCGGTCGGCCTTCTTGGTCACCGGATTCCAGATGGCGACGTTGGACACGTCGATCGGCGCTTCCTGCGTGATGATGCCGCCCGGCTGGTTCTTCATCGGGTTCGGCTTCGTATGCTTCTTGACCGTGTTGATGCCGTTCACGATCACGTGATTGGGGCCGACGATGCGCGCGACGTCCCCGCGCTTGCCCTTGTCGCGGCCGGCGATGACGACCACGTTGTCGCCCTTCTTGATCTTGCTCATTCTTAATGTCCCTGGCGTTGTGCCGCTGCTGTGCGTCGCGAGGTGCCTTACAGCACTTCGGGCGCGAGCGAGACGATCTTCATGAAGCGCTCGGTGCGCAGCTCGCGCGTGACCGGCCCGAAGATGCGGGTGCCGATCGGCTCGAGCTTGGGGTTGAGCAGCACCGCGGCATTGGTGTCGAAGCGGATCAGCGCACCGTCGGCACGGCGCACGCCCTTGCGGGTGCGCACGACCACGGCGTTGTAGATCTCGCCCTTCTTCACGCGGCCGCGCGGCGCGGCATCCTTGACGGACACCTTGATCACGTCGCCGATATGCGCGTAGCGACGCTTGCTGCCGCCCAGCACCTTGATACACATTACCGAACGCGCGCCCGTGTTATCGGCGACGTCCAGCACCGACTGCATCTGGATCATTTGTAAACGCTCTCCAACTTAATCCGCCGGTCCGCGCCTTCCGGGCGGGCGATCCGGGCCCTGCGGCCCGATTCGGTTTACGGCGACCAGTTTTGGACCCCGTCGGAGCGATGCCGTGGAGCCCGCCCCGGGGATTGGACCGTCGCCGGCCTTCTGGATGACCCAAAAGGCCCGCGCCGGACGAAGTCAAATATTATGGCAGGTTCCGCGGAGCAGCACAACCCCCGCGAAACCGCCGCTGCCTACACCGCGACGGCCTTCTCGAGCACCTGCGCGACGCGGAATGCCTTGGTCCGGGACAGCTTGCGCGTGGCGGCGATCTCGACCAGGTCGCCCATCTTCGCCTCGCCGTTCTCGTCGTGCGCGTGGAACTTGCGCGACTGCATCACGATCTTGCCGTAGAGCGGATGCTTCACCCGCCGCTCGACCAGCACCGTGACCGTCTTGTTCATCTTGTCGCTGACCACGCGACCGATGAACGTCTGCACCAGCGCCTTGCGGGTCGCCGGGCCTTCCGTCTTCTGCTCTTCGGTCATGCCTTGGCTCCTTCTTGCGCCTGCGCCTTCTTCTGGTGGATCAGCGTGCGTACGCGGGCGATGCCCTTGCGCACGCCGTTCAGCCTGGCGTTGTTGGTGAGCTGCTGCGTGGCAGCCTGCATGCGCAGGCCGAACTGCTCCTTGAGCAGCGCCTCGAGCTCGGTCTGGAGCTCGGCGGCGTTCTTGCCGGCGAGCGCCTTCTTCGCTTCCGATGTCTTCATGATCGTCTCTCTCAGCCGCCAATCAGGCGGTGCACGAACGTCGTGCGGATCGGCAGCTTGGCCGACGCCAGCGCGAATGCCTCGCGAGCCAGCGACTCTTCCACGCCGTCCATCTCGTAGAGCACCTTGCCGGGCACGATTTCGGCCACGTAGTACTCGGGGCTGCCCTTGCCGTTGCCCATGCGGACTTCGGCCGGCTTGCGCGAGATGGGCTTGTCCGGAAAGATGCGGATCCAGATCCGGCCGCCGCGCTTGATGTGACGCGTCATGGCACGGCGCGCCGCCTCGATCTGGCGTGCGGTCAGGCGGCCACGGCCCACGGCCTTCAGGCCGAACTCGCCGAAGCTCACCTTGTTGCCGACGGTCGCAACGCCCTTGTTGCGGCCCTTCTGTTCCTTGCGGTACTTCCTTCTAGCTGGCTGCAGCATTCTTCGCTCCCGGGGGCGGTGTACGACGCGGCGGACGCTTCGGTGCGTCCGGCGCAGGCGCGGCCGGCGCTTGCGCCGGCTCGGCGTTGTGCGCCAGCACTTCGCCCTTGAACACCCAGACCTTGACGCCGATGACGCCGTACGTCGTGCGTGCCTCGGAAAAGCCGTAGTC
>CAZUGY010000033.1:21418-29616 GCA_964620265.1 uncultured Alcaligenaceae bacterium | reverse complement strand
CGCCCGCGCCGTAAGTGTCGCTCGCGTCGTTCCTGCTGCAGCTTCTCAACGGGCTGTCGTCGGCCTCGGCGCTGTTCCTGGTGGCGGCGGGCCTCACGCTGATCTTCGGCGTGACGCGCATCGTCAACTTCGCGCACGGCTCGCTGTACATGCTGGGCGCGTACCTGGCCTACGCGGCGGGCGCGTGGCTCGCCTCGCTGGGCCTGGGCGGCATCGCGTTCTGGCTCGGCGTGCTCGCGGCGGCGCTCGCGGTGGGCATGATCGGTGCGCTCGTCGAGGTACTGCTGCTCAAGCGCCTCTACGCCGCGCCGGAACTGTTGCAGCTCACCGCCACCTTCGCACTCGTGCTGATCGTGCGCGATGCGGTGCTGGCGGCCTTCGGCGCGGAGGACCTGCTCGGACCCCGCGCGCCCGGCCTCTCGGGCGTCATCGAGATCGCCGGGCATGCGATACCGCAATACGACCTCTTCCTCATCGTGGTGGGGCCGGTCGTGCTGGTGGCGCTCACGCTGCTCCTCACGCGGACGCGCTTCGGCGTGCTGATCCGCGCGGCGAGCGAGAACCGCGCACTCACCGCCGCACTCGGCATCGACGAGGCCAGGCTCTTCACCGCGGTGTTCGCGCTGGGGGCGTTCCTCGCGGGCCTCGCGGGCGCCCTGCAACTGCCGCGCGAGCCTGCCAATCTCGGCATGGACCTGCCCACCGTGGCGGATGCCTTCGTGGTCACCGTCGTCGGTGGCCTGGGCTCGATCCCCGGCGCGTTCCTCGCGGCCGTGCTCATCGGCATGACCAAGGCGCTGTGCATCGCGCTCGGGACGCAGTCGCTCTTCGGCATCGAGATCGCCTTTCCCAAGCTGACGCTCGTCGCCGAGTTCGTGGTGATGGCGATCGTGCTCGCGGTGCGGCCGCATGGCCTCCTCGGCAAGCCTGCCGCGGCGCCGGTGACCACCGCGCTGCCCGAGCAGCGCGAGCTCGTGCAGGGACCGGGACGGCGCGATGCCATCGTCGCAGGCCTGGTGCTCGCCGCATTGCTGGCGTTGCCGGTGGTGGGCGCGGAGTACACGGCGGTGCTCGTCACCGACATCCTCGTGGCAGCGCTCTTCGCCGCGAGCCTGCAATTCCTCCTCGGCACCGGAGGGATGACGTCGTTCGGGCATGCGGCGTACTTCGGCGTTGGTGCCTACGTGGCGGCCGTCGCCTTCAAGGCGGGCGCGCCCATGCCAGTGGCGTTCGCGCTGGCACCCGTGGGCGCATTCGTGGCGGCGCTCGTCTTCGGCTGGTTCTGCGTGCGGCTGGCCGGCGTCTACCTCGCGATGCTCACGCTCGCCTTCGCGCAGATCGTGTGGTCCATCGTCTTCCAGTGGGACGCGGTCACCGGCGGCAGCAACGGTCTCGTGGGCATCTGGCCGCCGGAGCTCCTGTCCGGGCGCACGCACTACTACCTGTTCGCGCTGGCGGTGGTGGCGATCGGGCTCGCGGCGCTCGTGCGCATCGCGCGTTCGCCCTTCGGCTTCGCGCTGCGCGGCGTGCGCGACTCGCCGCTGCGCGCGAGCGCGCTCGGCATCGACGTGCGCGCCACGCAATGGCGCGGCTTCGTGCTGGCGGGCACGTTCGCGGGGCTCGCCGGTGGCGTCTATGCGTTCTCGAAGGGCAGCATCTCGCCGGAGGTGCTGGCGATCCCGCGCTCGGTCGATGCGCTCGTGATGGTGCTGCTGGGGGGGCTCAATGCGCTCTTCGGCCCGCTCATGGGTGCGGCGGCATTTACGTGGCTCGCGGATGTGCTGCCGCGATTGACCGGATACTGGCGGGCGCTGCTGGGCACGCTGATCCTGGTGCTGGTGCTGCTCTTCCCGGGCGGGATCGGGGGCGTGGTGGCGCGGTTCGCACGGAGGCGGGCATGACGAAGCCTGGCGCGGACATGTTGGCGCTGCACGCAGGCCAGCAGCCATGAGCGCGACGCGCGACACGCGTGATACCGCGGCGG
This sequence comes from uncultured Alcaligenaceae bacterium, assembly GCA_964620265.1. Taxonomy (GTDB): domain Bacteria; phylum Pseudomonadota; class Gammaproteobacteria; order Burkholderiales; family Casimicrobiaceae; genus VBCG01. The sequence goes on along the minus strand of CAZUGY010000033.1, from coordinate 27,632 downwards.
CGCCGAGGGCGGACGCGCCCGTGCTCGTGGTCGAGCATCTCGCGCGAGCCTTCGGCGGCATCCGTGCGGTGGACGACGTCTCGTTCGCCGTGCACGCCGGCGAGCTCGTCGCGCTCATCGGACCCAACGGCGCGGGCAAGTCGACGTGCTTCAACCTCGTCAATGGCCAGCTGGTGCCCGACGACGGCACCGTCCGCCTGCGCAACGCCCGCATCGACGGCCTGCCGCCGCATGCGATCGCGCGCCTCGGCGTGGGACGCACGTTCCAGGTGGCGGCGACGTTCGCCTCGATGACGGTGCGCGAGAACGTTGCGGTCGCCCTCCTCGCGCACGAGGGACGCAGCGGCGATCTCGCGGCGCTCGCGAGCGGCGTTGCGCACTCGGCCACCGATCCCATCCTTGCGCGCGTCGGCTGCGCGCATCTTGCCGACGCGCATTGCGCCACGCTCGCGTATGGCGACGCCAAGCGGGTCGAGCTCGCCCTGGCGCTGGCCGGTGCGCCGGGGCTCCTGCTCATGGACGAGCCCACGGCCGGCATGTCGCCCCGCTCGCGTGCGGAGCTCATGGAGGTCGCCCGCGGCCTCGCGCGTGAGGATCGCATCGCGGTGCTCTTCACCGAGCACGACATGGACGTCGTGTTCGGCTTTGCCGACCGCGTGATCGTGCTCGATCACGGCAAGGTGATCGCGCAGGGATCGCCGGATGAGGTGCGCGCGAATGCGCAGGTGCAAGCGGTGTACCTGGGCGAGACGGCGTAGCTGGCACGGGAGCTTCAGCCGCGCAGCCGCGCGAGCCCCTGCTCCAGGTCCCCGATCAAGTCTGCCGGATCCTCGAGCCCGATCGCGAGGCGCAGGCACGGCCCCGGCGCCTCCCACACGGTGGCGCTGCGCGTGCGCTGTGGATGGACCGGGATGGCGAGGCTCTCGAAGCCGCCCCAGCTGAAGCCCATGCCGAAGAGCGCCATGCCGTCGAGCATCGCGGCCACGCGCTCGTCCGCCGCGGGATGCAGGAGCACGCCGAAGAGCGACGACGCGCCCGTGAAGTCGCGCTTCCACAGCTCGTGTCCCCGAGCGCCCGGCAAGGCCGGATAGAGGACCTCCGCCACTTCGGGACGCCCGCGCAGCCACGTGGCGATCGCCATCGCGCTCGCCTGCTGCCGCTCGAGGCGGATGGCGAGCGTGCGCAGGCCGCGCAGGCCGAGGAAGCAATCGTCGCTCGATGCCGTGACGCCCATGTCGGTCCACAGGCGGAAGAGCTTCGGATACGTCGCCTCGTTGCACACGATCGCGCCGAGCAGCACGTCCGAATGACCGCCGATGTACTTGGTGGCCGCGTGCACGGACACGTCCACGCCGTGGTCGAAGGCACGGAAGTAGAGCGGCGTGGCCCAGCTGTTGTCGGTGACCACGACGGCCCCGCGTTCGTGCGCAACCCGCGCGATGGCGGGAATGTCCTGCACCTCGAACGTGAGCGAGCCCGGTGACTCGCAGAACACCATCTTCGTGTTGGGGCGGAAGAGTGCACCGATGTCCCCGCCCACGAGCGGGTCGTAGTACGTGACCTCGATGCCGAGCCGCAGGAGATGCAGGTTGCAGAAGCGCCGCGTGGGGCCGTAGACGCTGTCCGTCACGAGGACGTGATCGCCGGGCTCGAGGAGTGCGAGCAACGGCAGCGTGGTCGCGGTGAGCCCCGAGGGCACGGCGAGCGCGGCGTGGCCACCTTCGAGCTCGGCCATCGCGGCCTGGAAGTCGACGACCGTGGGCACGCCATGCAGGCCATAGCTCAGGCCTTCGAACTCGCCGGCCTGGGCCGAGTCGAGGTCGTGCAGCGACTCGAAGAGAATGGTGGAAGCGCGGAACACGGGCGTGTTGACGGCGCCGAGCCAGCGGCGCGGATCGCGGCCGAGGTGGCCGACCCGCGTCGCGGGCCTGTACGTGGGTTTCGTCATGAAGGGTGGCCGACGGAGGTCAGCCGAGAGCGAAGTGTTGGCGAACGAGCGCGACCTGCTCGGGCACGGTGAGCCGCACGTCGACCGCGAATGCCTCCGCGGGCCGCTCGAGCGTGGCGAACTGCGAGGCGAGGAGCGATGCCGGCATGTACTCGTGCAAGCGTGCCGCGATGCGCGCGGCGATCGTGTCGCGATCGCCGTCGAGGAACACGAAGCGGACGTCCCCCGCGCGGGCGAGACGCTTGCGATACGCTTCTTTCAGCGCCGAGCAGGCGAGCACGGCGCCGCGGCCCTCGGCCAGGAGGGCTCGCATCTCGTCGGCGAGACGATCGAGCCAGGGCCAGCGATCGTCGTCGGTGAGCGGCGTGCCCGCGGCCATCTTGGCCACGTTGGCCGGCGGATGGAACCCGTCGGCATCGAGAAAGCGCCAGCCGAGCGACGTGGCCAGCGCTTCGCCCACCGTCGACTTTCCCGAGCCCGACACCCCCATCACCACCAGGATCACGTTACGGACCTTCCTCTGCGCTCTCGTGCGCCGATGATACCGCGCACACTCCGCCCGCTGCGCGAGGCGGGATGTCTCCGGACGCGGGGTCCGTGCGCTTCACGCTCGCCGCGCCCGCCACGACGCCACGACGGCCGCGATCACGAGGAGCGCCATCCCCGCCATCACGCGCGCGCCCGGCGCTTCGCCGAGCAATGCATACGCGAGCGCTGCGCCATACACCGGCTCCAGCGCCACGCACACCGCGGCCACCGTCGCGCTCACGCGCACGAGGCTCGTCGCGAAGAGCGTATGCGCAAGCGCCGTGCACACGGTGCCGAGGATCAGCACGAGCACGACGTCGTGCAGGCTCACGACGACGACGTTGCCGCCCATGGCAACGCGCACGATCACCACCGGCAGCAACACCGCCGCCGCCACCGCGTTCTGCCACAACGCGATCCCGCTCGCCGGATGCCGCGCCACGAGGCGTTGCGTGCGCACCGTGAGCCACGCGAAGGTGGCGCCGGAGAGGATGCCCCAGGCAAGGCCTTGCGCGAGCGCGCTGTTCCACGCGACATCGGGCACCACCAGCACGAGCCCCAGGCTCACGAGCGTCATGGCCACGACCTTGGCCGGCGTGACCTTGGCCCGCAGCAGCGCACGCTCGAACACGGGCACGAACAGCGGAAAGCTCGCGAACCCGAGCAGGCCGATGGCCACGGTCGACACCTGGATGGCCGCGAAGAAGGCGGTCCAGTGGACGGCGAGGATCACGCCGTTGCCGGCGACCCCGGCCTCGAGCTTCGGCAGGCGGCCCTGCGTCACGCGCACCACCACGGCGAGCGCCGCGGCCGCGACCAGCGTGCGGCCCAGCACGATCGCCGTCGCATCCCAGGCGATCCACTTGCCGAAGAGCCCGGCAAAGCCGAAGAGCAGGACGGCGACGTGGCAGGCGGCCAGCGCCTGGCCCGGCGACGGCAATGCACCCACCCCGGCAGGGTTCGGCGGCGAGGGTGTTCCGGGCATGCCGCCGATCATGCCATGTCGCCTCGGCCGCCTGACACCGGCGATCGTCGAGTAGGGCCGGCAGCGGCTCCCGGGACGCGACCGTCGGCGCGGCCTCGCGCCGGCGCGGCCGCAACGGCTAGAATGCTTGATTGTCCGCGGACTCGAGCGCCTTGCCCGGGCGTTCCCCGCGCTGTCTTTCCCTCACCGTCCCGAAGAAAGATCCGCCCGATGCCGCTGCCTCACACCCCAGCGAAGATCCTCGATGCCGTGCGCAAGGCGCCCGGCACGCGCGTGAAGGTGGCGGTATCCGACATCGACGGGATTCTGCGCGGCAAGTACATCCACAAGGACAAGTTCGCCTCGGCGGCCGAAGGCGGCTTCGGCTTCTGCGACGTGGTCTTCGGCTGGGACTCGCAGGACGTCTGCTACGACAACACCTCGCTCACCGGCTGGCACAAGGGGTATCCCGATGCGCTCGCGCGCCTCGACCTCGGCACGTATCGCACCGTGCCCTGGGATGCCGACGTGCCGTTCTTCCTGGGCGAGTTCGTGGTGGAAGACAACGGCAAGCGGGCGCCGCATCCGCTGTGTCCACGCCAGGTGCTCAAGCGCGTCCTGGCGCGCGCGGAGAAGCTCGGCTTCACGCCCATGTGCGGCATGGAATTCGAGTGGTTCAACTTCGCCGAAACGCCGCAGTCGTGGGCCGCGAAGAAGGGCGTGGGGCCGGAACCCATCACGCCCGGTATGTTCGGCTATTCGCTCCTGCGCGCCAATGCGTCGCGGCCGTTCCTCGAATCGCTCTTCAACGAACTCGGCGCCTTCGGCGTGCCGATCGAGGGACTGCACACCGAGACAGGCCCCGGCGTGTTCGAAGCGGCGCTGCTCTTCTCCGACGCGCTCGAGGCCGCGGACCGCGCGATCCTCTTCAAGACCGCGGCCAAGGAGATCGGCGCGCGCTACGGGATCATGCCGAGCTTCATGGCCAAATGGAGCCAGCAGTATCCCGGCTGCTCCGGGCACATCCACCAGTCGCTGTCCGACGGCAGGAAGAACCGCTTCCACGATGCCAAGGGCCGGCACGGCATGAGCAAGCTCTTCGAGAGCTATCTCGCGGGACAGGTCGCGGCGGCGATGGAGCTCGCTCCCATGTTCTGGCCCACGATCAACAGCTACAAGCGGCTCGTCGACGGCTTCTGGGCGCCGGTGAAGCCCACGTGGGGCGTGGACAACCGCACCGCGAGCTTCCGCGTGATCGCGGGCTCGCCCAAGTCCACGCGGCTGGAAACACGCTGCCCGGGCGCGGACGTGAATCCGTACCTCGCGATGGCCGCAGTGATCGCCGCGGGCCTGCATGGCGTGGAGAAGGGATTGAAGCTCGCCACACCCGCCATCTCCGGCACCAACGAAGGCGCGGAGGACGTCCCGCGCGCGCCGCGCACGCTCATCGAGACCACCCGCATCTTCAAGGACTCCGAAGTCGCGCGCGACTTCTTCGGCGACGCCTTCGTCGACCACTTCGCCGCCACCCGCGAGTGGGAATGGCGCCAGTGGCTCGACGGCGTCACCGATTGGGAACTGAAGCGCTACTTCGAGATCATCTAGTCGCGCGTGCCCGCCGGGCGCGCGCCGCACGCACCTCCTCCTGCACCCTCCTCCCTTGCCATGGCCATCGAAAAGTTCGGCTTTCCCACCACCATCCACTTCGGCCCCGGCGCACGCAAGCTCGTGGGCGAGCATCTCGCCAAGGCGGGCGTCACGCGGCCGCTCGTGGTCACCGACCGCGGCATCGCCGCGCTGCCTTTGCTGTCGGAGTTCATGGCGGAATTGGGCGGCCTCGAGGCTGCGGCGTTCTCGGGCATCTCGGGCAATCCCGTCGGGTCGCAGGTGATGGCCGGTGCGGCGGCGTTTCGCGCGCACCGGGCCGATGCCGTGATCGGCCTGGGCGGCGGCGCCGCGGTGGACGTGGCCAAGGCGGTGGCGCTCATGGGCACACACCCGGGCGACGTCCTCGAATATGCGTGGGACCATCCGCAGGTGCGGCCGATGGACCAGCCGATGCCGTACTTCGTCGCGGTACCGACCACCTCCGGGACCGGATCCGAAGTGGGTCGCTCGTCGGTCATCTCCGACGACGTCACGCACGTGAAGAAGGTGCTCTTCTCGCCGCTCCTGCTCGCCAAGGCGGTGTTCGCCGATCCCGAGCTCACGTTGGGCCTGCCGCCCGCGATCACGGCGGCTACCGGCATGGACGCGCTCACGCACAACGTGGAGTCCTACCTCTCACCCGCCTATCACCCCCTGTGTGACGGCATCGCGCTCGAGGGCGTGCGCATCGCGGCGCGCGCGCTGCCCATCGCGGTGCGCGACGGCAGCAACCTGCAGGCGCGCTCCGACATGCTGATGAGCTCGATGATGGGCGCCATCGCGTTCCAGAAGGACCTGGGCGCCGTGCACTCGTGCGCGCATGCGCTGTCCACCGTCGCCGACATGCACCACGGCCTGGCCAACGGCATCATGATCGACCACGTGATGCGGTTCAATCTGCCGGCGGCCACGGAAAAGCTCGCCGAGCTCGCGCACGTGGCACGCGTTCCGGGCGGTGATACAGGGAGCGCGCAGGCGCGCGCCGAAGCGTTCATCACCTGGCTCGCGGGACTCAAGGCGGAGCTCGGCATTCCGGCGAAGCTCTCCGATTACAAGGCGACGCGAGCGATCTCGCGCGGCGACTTCCCGCGCCTCGTGGAGGTGGCCACGGCCGACATCTGCCACCA
>CAZUGY010000033.1:0-21318 GCA_964620265.1 uncultured Alcaligenaceae bacterium | reverse complement strand
TCTTCCAGGGCATGACGCTGCAGTACATCGAGCAGAACGTCGCGCACTGGCTCATGCAGCGTCACGTGCTGGCCTTCATGGTGCCCTCGCCCGACGGCACCACGCGCCGCTCGAGCAGCGCCGTGACGGTGGACGATTACGCGCGCGAGCTCGATGCCCTCGTGCTCATGGGCGGCTCGGACGTGTGTCCCGCCACCTACGGCGAGACCGCGCTCGATCCGCGCTGGAACGGCGACCGCATCCGCGACGAGTACGAGATCGCGCTGCTGCGCGCCTTCGTGAAGGAGCGCAAGCCGGTGCTCGGCGTGTGCCGCGGCGCGCAGGTGATCAACGTGGCGATGGGCGGCACGCTCTACCAGGACATCCTCACGCTGCGCCCCGATGCCCTGCGCCATCGCATGCAATCGATCTACGAGAAGAATTGCCACGCCACCTCGATCGTGGCGGGCAGCGGCCTCGCCGCCCTCTATCCGGGTGCGGCGATCGTGAAGACCAACTCGGTGCACCACCAGGCCGTGAAGGACCTGGGACGCGATCTCGTGGTCGAGGCATGGTCCGAGCCCGATCGCATCGTGGAGGCCATCCGCTGGACCGGCGCGTCCTATCTCTTCGGCGTGCAATGGCATCCCGAATTCCATCCGCCGGGAGATGCGTCCTTCATCGACGACACGCCGCTCCTCGACGACTTCCTCGCCACCGCCGAGCGCCACAAGGCCGCGGCGTACGCCCTTTGAGCTTCGCATCGACAACGAGACCATGAAACTCACCAATCCTGCCACCGGCGCCGTGCTCCTCGACGTCGCCACCGATACCGCGAAGACCGTCCGTGCCAAGTACGACCGCGCGCGCGCCGCGCAAGCTGCCTGGGGCGCGCTGCCGCTCGCCAGGCGCATCGCGACGCTGCGCAAGTTCCGCGACATCGTGGCCGACCGCGCCGACGAGCTCGCGCGCACGCTGTCCACCGAGGTGGGCAAGCCGATCCGCCAGGCGCGCAACGAGATGAGCGGGCTCGTCGTGCGCATCGACTTCTTCCTCGGCGAAGCCGCGAAGACGCTGCGCGAGGAGAAGGTCTTCGCCGACAAGACGATGGAAGAGCGCATCGGCCACGATCCGCTCGGTGTGATCGCCAACATCTCGGCGTGGAATTACCCCTACTTCGTGGGCTGCAATGTCTTCGCGCCCGCCCTCCTCGCCGGCAATGCCGTGCTGTACAAGCCCTCCGAATTCGCCACGCTTTCCGGCATGCACATCGCCGACATGCTGCACATGGCGGGCGTGCCCGACGACGTGTTCATCGCCGTCATCGGCGATGGCAAGATCGGTGGGGCGCTGCTGCGCCTGCCCGTCGACGGCGTGTTCTTCACCGGCTCCTACGCCACGGGCGCCAAGATCGCCGCGAGCACCGGCCGCCGCATGATCAAGACCCAGCTCGAGTTGGGCGGCAAGGATCCGGTCTACGTCGCCGACGACGTCGACGTGAAGAACGCGGCGGCCGCGGTGGCCGACGGCGCCTTCTACAACACGGGACAATCGTGCTGCGCCGTGGAGCGCGTGTACGTCCACGAGAAGATCTACGACGCCTTCGTGAAGGCCTTCGTGAACGAGGTGAAGGGCTTCAAGGTCGGCGATCCGCTGGACGAGACCACCTACATCGGCGCCATCACCCGCAAGCCGCAGCTCGACGTGCTGCGCAAGCAGGTGGCCGATGCGAAGAAGAAAGGCGCGCGCCTACTCACCGGCGGCGCGCCGATCAAGGGCAAGGGCAACTTCTTCGAGCCGACCGTGCTCGCCGACGTCAATCATTCGATGGCCGTGATGCGCGACGAGTCCTTCGGTCCCATCATCGGCCTCATGGCCGTGACCGGCGACGAGGAAGCCGTGAAGCTCATGAACGACACCGAGTACGGCCTCACCGCCGGCGTGTACACCCCCGACGAAAAGCGCGCGCGCAACATCCTCCGGCGCATGCAGTCGGGCACGGTGTACTGGAACTGCTGCGATCGCGTGAGCCCCCGCCTGCCGTGGTCGGGGCACAAGAACTCCGGCATCGGGTTGACGCTGTCGACGTACGGCATCCAGACGTTCACGCGGCCCAAGGCGTGGCACCTGCGTAGCGCATAGGCGTGGACCGCGGGAGTGAAGAACGGGCAGCCACCGCGCTGCCCGTTTCTCGCTCGTGGCGCGGTGCTGCGGTTACGCCACCCCCGCCTGCCACTTCGCCGCCTGGAGCGTATTGGCGAGCAGGGTGGCAATCGTCATCGGTCCCACCCCACCCGGCACCGGCGTGATCCAGCTCGCACGTTCCTTCGCGGCATCGAAATCCACGTCGCCCACGAGCTTGCCGTCCTCGGCGCGGTTGATGCCCACGTCGATCACGATGGCGCCCGGCTTCACCCAGTCGCCCTGCACGAAGCGTGGCTTGCCCACGCCCGCGACCACGATGTCGGCCTGGCGCACGAGGCCGGGCAAGTCGCGCGTGGCGGAGTGGCAGATCGTGACCGTGCAGCGCGCCATCAGGAGCTCGAGGGCCATGGGACGCCCCACGATATTCGACTGGCCGATGACCACCGCGTGCTTGCCCACGAGGTCCTCGCCGGTTTCCTTCAGGAGCCGCATGCAGCCCCACGGCGTGCACGGCCGCAGCACCGGCATCTTGAGCACGAGGCGGCCGATGTTGCAGGGATGGAAGCCGTCGACGTCCTTTTTGGGATCGATGCGCTCGGTCACGCGCTCGGCATCGATGTGCTTCGGCAACGGGAGCTGCACGAGGATGCCGTTCACGGCCGGATCGGCATTCAGCGCATCGATGAGCGCGAGGAGCTGCGACTCGCTCGTGGTGGCGGGCAGGTCGTGGGCGAACGAGCGCATGCCCACGGCTTCGGTTGTCCTGCGCTTGTTGCGCACGTACACCTGCGAGGCCGCGTTCTCGCCCACGAGCACCACGGCGAGCCCGGGCGCGGCGTGTCCTGCCGCGACGAAGGCGGCCACGTCTTTGCGTACCTCGTCGGTGACGCGTTGCGCCACGGCCTTGCCATCGATGATCATGTCGGTGTCCTGCTGCGAAGCGGAAAAGGGGCGGATTCTACCGCCCTGTCATCGTCCGCGCCGGGAACGCCGCGCCGACGCTCCCTCGCCGCCCCCGATCGCCGCGGTCGTCCCGCTCCGCGAACGTGCTGGGTAGAATCGGATGCGTGATCGACGACGACCTCGCCCGCCGCATCCGGGCACGATTCGAGCGCGACCTCGCGGCGCCCGCCACGACGCTCGTCCCGCTCATCGTGGAGGGCCATGTCGCGGGCCGGTTGACGCCGGATCGCGCAGCGCGGCTCGCCCGCTTCGGCCACGTTTTCCATGTCGGCGCCGATCGCGTGGTCGTGCGCGCCTCTCCCGACACGCCGCTCGCCCGCTCGACCGCGCTCGCGCAAGTCGCCCGCACCCTCGCCGACGAAGGCGCCCTCACCGCCTGGCGTGACGAGCTCTACGCCGTGGCGCCGTCCTTCGGCGCGCCGCCATGGTGCCACCTCGAGCGCGCGGCGGCGCGTTACTTCGGCATCCGCACCCATGCCGCGCACGTGAACGGCCTCGTGCGCGACGGGGACGCGACGTCGATGTGGGTGGCCCGCCGCAGTCTCAACAAGGCCATCGATCCCGGAATGCGGGACAACCTCGTGGGCGGCGGCATCGCGGTCGATGCGAGCGTGATCGCGACCGTGGTCAAGGAATCGTGGGAGGAAGCCGGGATCCCGGAGGCGCTCGCGCGCGAGGCGCGACTCACCGGCACGCTGCGCGTGGCGAGGCTTCTCCCCGATGGATGGCAGGACGAGATCCTGTTCGTGCACGACCTGTGGCTGCCGTCCACGTTCTTGCCGGTGAACCAGGACGGCGAAGCGGGCGGGCACGTGCGGCTGCCACTGGAAGAGGTGGCGCGTGTGCTTCCGTGGCACGACGGGCCCGACGCCATGACCGTGGACGCCAGTCTCGTGGCCCTCACCGCGCTCGTGCGCGAGGGCGTGTTCGATGGCGATCCCGCGGATCGCGCAACCCTTCACGCACTCCTGCACGGCCTTTCCGGCACCGCGCCGAGCGGGCGCTGATGCGTCACGCCGCCGCGCGGGCTTTCGCTTGCACGACGTTCGTGATCCCCATCCCGGCCAGCGTATCGGCGACCGCATTCACCGCATGGCGCATCTCGGTGGCCGTGATCGCACCGATGCAGCCGACGCGGAACGTCTCCACCTGCGTGAGCTTGCCGGGATACAGCACGAAACCCTTGTCGCGCACGCTCTCGTAGAACGCCTTGAACGTGTAGCGCGCATCGGCCGGCGCGTGGAAGGTGACGATGATCGGCGCCTGGATCGCTGCCGGGAGGAAGCTGCGAAAGCCGAGCGCGCCCATGCCGTCGAGCAGCGCGTTGCAGTTGGCGGTATAGCGCGCGAGCCGTGCCGGCTGGCCGCCCTCGGCCCGGTACTGCGCCAGCGCGGCATCGAGCGCCACCACGATGTGCGTGGGCGGCGTGAAACGCCATTGCGTGGTCTTTTCCATGTACGTCCACTGGTCGTACAGGTCGAGCGCCAGCGACGTGCAGCGGCCCTCGCATTGCTCCAGCACGCTCCGGCGCACGAAGACGAAGCCCATCCCCGGCGGCCCCTCGATGCACTTGCCCGACGCCGCGATCAGCGCATCGAATGGCGTCGTGCGCGCATCGATCGGCAGCGCTCCGAACGAGCTCATCGCATCCACGATGAGGCTCCTGCCATGGCGCGCCACCACCGCCGCAATGCCCTGCAGCGGATTCTCGATGCCGGTGGAGGTCTCGCAGTGGATGAGACCCACATGCGTGATCGACGGATCGACCGTGAGCAGGCGATCGACGTCGTCGGCCGTGGTGGGCACGTCGTCGGCCGTCTCGAATACGCTGCAGCGGCGGCCCATCATCTGCGTGAGCTTCGCCAGCCGCTTGCCGTAGGCACCGTTGATCAGCACCAGCACGTGGCCATCGCGGGGAACCAGGGTGTTCACCGCCGCCTCCACCGAGAACGTGCCGCTGCCCTGCAGGGGCACGCACACGTGCGTGTCCCCGGCGTGGAGGATCTCCACGAGATGCTTGCGCACGCGCGCGGTGACGGCATTGAAGGCGGCGTCCCACGAGCCCCAGTCGCGCAGCATCGCCGTCTTGGTGGCGAGCGCGGTGGTCAGCGGGCCGGGGGTCAGCAGGATGGGATCGCGGTCGAGATTGCTCATGGCATGGCTCCTTCTTGGGCGTCGCAACGCGTTCCCGCGCTCACGCGAGGCCGGTGGCTCGCCACTGTTGGGTGCGCGTCAGCAGGAAGCGCGTGATGATGGCGTAGACGATGCAGACCAGCGTGGACGACGCCACGATGAGCGTGGCCATCGCCGCCGCCGCGCCGATCTCGCCCGCCTCGTCCATGTTGAGGATGGCCACGGCAGCAAGCTGCGTGTCGGGCGAATACAGGAACACGACGGCCGAGATCGTGACCATCGCATTGACGAAGAGATAGCGGCCGATGTCGAGGATCGCGGGCAGGCACACCGGCACCGTCACGCGGAAGAAGGTCTTGTAGAACGGCACCTTGAGGGAGGTGGACACGGCCTCGAACTCGTTGTCGAGCGCTTTGAGGGCCGTGACCGCCGTGAGATGGCTCGACGTGTAGTAATGCACGACGGTGGAGAGCACCAGGATGGTCATGGTCTGGTACAGCCCGCCCAAGGGATTGTCCGGGTGGTTGAAGAAGAGGATGTAGCCCAGGCCGAGCACCATGCCCGGGACCGCCATCGGCACCGACGCCAGCAGGCGGACGGCGCCCTTCGTGAGCCCGCTGCCGCGCGTCTTCTCCAGGAGATAGGCCGTGGCGAAGATGAACATCGTCCCGAATACTGCCGAGAACAGCGCCATCTTCAGGCTGTTGAAGAACGACGAGATCACGCCGGCGTCGATGAGCCCGTACTCGTAGTGGCGCAGGCTGAACGACTTGTCGTAGGGCCACAGCTTGATGAACGAGGTATACACCGCCATGCCGAGCACCAGCAGCATGAGGATCGCCACCACCGTGCAGTACACGAACATCGTGGTATCGAACCAGCGCTTCCTCTTCGGCATATACGGCACGGCGCGCGCGGTGAACTGCGAGTGCATGCGCCCCTGCATCGACCAGTCGACGAGGAACGCCACGAGCACCGGCACGAGCAGCACCAGGCTCACCACCGCCCCCTTGTTGAAATTCTGCTGGCCGATCACCTGCTTGAAGATGTCCACCGCCAGGATGTTGAAATTCCCGCCGATCACCTTGGGAATGCCGAAGTCGCTCACGGTGTACGAGAACACGACCATCGCGGCGCTGACGAGGCCGTACTTGGCGCCCGGCAGCGTGATGGTGAAGAACTTGCGCCAGGTGGGCGTGCGCAGCGACTCCGCGGCCTCGTAGAGGCGGCCGTCGGACAACAGCAGGGCGGTGAGCACGATCATGAGCGCGTGCGGGAACGTCGCGTAGACCGAGCTCATGATGATGCCGAGCGGGCCGTAGATCGACGTGCTGCCGATGAGGCCCTTGAGCAACCCCTGCGTGCCGAACCACTGGATGAAGGAGATCGCCGACATGAGCGAGGGCGCCAGGATCGGCGTCAGGGCGATCATGCGGAAGGCGAGCTTGCCCGGCATGCGCGAGCGGGTGAGCGCGTAGGCATAGACGAACGCCGCCGGCACCGTGATGCAGGTGACCGTCGTGGCCACCCACAGCGTGTTCCAGATCGAGTGCTGCAACGCCGGGGTCGCGAAGTACTCGCGGAACTGCAGGAGGCCGACGAAGGCGCCGTCCTTGTCCTGCACGCTCTTGACGAGGATCGCGGCGAGCGGACCCAGCAGGAACACGGCAAGGACCACGCAGGACAGCAGCAGGAGGCCCTGCGCGAGCCGCTCCTGCCAATGCACCTGCGGCACGATGCGTGGCGCGTCGGCCGCGCGGGCGGTGGCGAGCGCCGAGCTCATCTGCGCCCGCGCCCGCTAGCCCAGTACACGGATCGCCGGCGCCGGCAGCGTGACGCCCACGCTGTGACCGGGCGCGAGGCCCGTGCCGTCGGCGAACTGGCGCGAGACATTGGCGACCAGCGGCGACGCGTCGCTGCCTTCGAGCACCACGCCCACGAGGCAGAACGCGCCCAGGAACTCGATCTTGGACACGCGCGCGGGCAGCGCATGCGCCGGAGCGGTCCCGTCCACGTGCACGCCCACCTCCTCCGGACGCAGGTAGAGCCGCGCCGCGGCACCGGCGGGAAGCGCGGTGCCGGCGCCAAGGCTCACGCCCCCCACGCGGAAGCGCCCGCCGCCTTCGGAGACGGCCGCGAGCACGTTGATCTTGCCGACGAAATCGGCCACGAAAGGCGTGGCGGGGATGCCGTAGACCTCGCGCGGCGTGCCCACCTGCTCGATGTTGCCGGCATTCATCACCACGATGCGATCCGCCATCGACAGCGCTTCTTCCTGGTCATGCGTGACCAGGATCGTGGTCACACCCAGGCGCTGCTGCAGCGCGCGGATCTCGCCGCGCAGGCGAACGCGCTCGATGGCGTCGAGTGCCGACAGCGGCTCGTCGAGGAGCAGCAGGCCGGGGGACGTGGCGAGTGCGCGGGCCAGCGCGATGCGCTGCTGCTGCCCGCCCGAGAGCTGCCCGGGGTACTTGCCGCCGGAATCCGGCAAGCCGACGAGCTTCAGGAGCTCCTCCACCCGTCCTGCGATCGCCTTGCGCGGCTGCCGCCGGTTCACGAGCCCGTAGGCGACGTTGTCGAAGACGGTGAGGTTCGGAAACAGCGCATACGACTGGAACACGATGCCGTAGTCGCGCCGGATGGCGGGCAGCCGCGAGATGTCGCGGCCGTCCTGCACGATGGTGCCGGTGTCCTGCAGCTCGAGCCCGGCGATGATGCGCAGGAGCGTGGTCTTGCCGCAGCCCGAGGGTCCCAGGAACACGACCATCTCGCCCCGGCGGATCTCGAGGCCGACGCCCTTCAGCGCCTCGAAGTGGCCGAAGCGCTTGGTGATGCCGGCAAGCCGCAGGAACGCGGCGTCGTTCGAAGCGGCAGGCACGGCCACGGTGGGAATCCCTTGCGAATGACGAGGCGCGCACCCGCCTGGAAGGGCGGGCGCGCGCGGTTGCGATGACGTTACTTTACTTCGCTTCCGACTTGGCGTCGTAGCGCTTCAGCCACTCGGCCAGGATCTTGTCGCGGTTCTTGGCCGACCACGCGAAGTCGTTCTTGATGAGACGCTCCTCGTAGTCCGCCGGCACGAACTCGAGCGGCTTGGCGATGCCCGGCACCGCCAGCACGGCGAAGTTCTTGCCGTAGAGCTCCATCGCGGCCGGCGTGACCATCCAGTCCATCAGCGTCTTGGCGGCGTCGAGCTTCTTGGTGTTCTTCATGATGCCCGACGACTCGAGATCCCAGCCCAGGCCTTCCTTGGGAAAGATCACGTCGACCGGCGCGCCCGACTTCTTGGTGGTGACGGCGCGATACTCGAACGAGATGCCGATCGGGAACTCGCCGGCGCCCGCCTGGCGGCACGGCTTGCTGCCCGAGTGCGTGTACTGCGCGATGTTGGCGTGCAGGCCGTCCATGTACTTCCACGCCTTCTCCTCGCCCCACATCTGGATCCAGGCGGTGACGTCGAAGTAGCCCGTGCCCGATGAGGCGGGATTCGGCATCGTGATCTTGCCCTTGTACACGGGCTTGAGGAGGTCGGCCCAGGTCTCGGGCTTGGGCAGGTTCTGCTTCTGCGCCTCGACGGTGTTGAAGCAGATCGCCGCACCGTACACGTCCATGCCGACCCACGCCGGCGGATTCTTGGGATCGCGGTACTTGGCGGAGACCTTGTCGAGGCCCTTGGGCGCGTACGGCAGCAGCATGCCCTCGTTATCGAACACGGCGAGGCTCGACGCCGACACGCCGAAGATGATGTCGGCCTGCGGATTCGCCTTCTCGGCCAGGAGCTTCGCCGTGATCACCCCCGTGGAGTCACGCGTCCACTTGAGGTCGATGTTGGGATGCACCTTGTTGAAGCCCTCGGTGTACGCCTTCAACTGGTCGGTTTCGAGGGCGGTGTAGACGTTGAGCTGGGTCTTCTGCGCCATGGCGGCCGTGGAGCCGAGCATGGCAAGGGCAACGCCGAGCGCCATTCGGCGGAAGGTGTGGGTCATGAGTCGTCTCCTGGAGGCGAGTATCGAAAAAAGGACAGAGGAACGGGCAAAGGAAAGGACGGGAAAAGCTGCGGCGCAACAATTATGACTGGCGTTACCGATCCTCGTCCACAGGATCCTGCCGGTGCCCCTGCAGCTCCTTCACGATGTCGAGAAACGCCTTCACCAGCCGCGCCCCGCGGCGCTCCTCCAGGCACACCACGTGGGCGTGGGTGTACATCGTCGCGCCGGTGACACGCACCATGCGGATCCGCGGATCGGCGATGTATTCGGCTTCGGATACCACGCCCACTCCCACGCCCATGATCACTGCCTCGCGGATCGCCTCGCGGCTGCCGATCTCCATCAGGACCCGGGGGGTGACGCGGGCCTTGGTCAGTGCGCCCTCGAGCGCCTTGCGCGTGGTGGACCCCGCTTCGCGCAGCAGGAGGCCCTCGCCTTCGAGCTCGCCGATGCGGATCGACTTGCGCTTGGCGAAGCGATGCGTGCGGTGGACGAAGACCACGACCGGATGCCGCCGATACGGAACGTAGTGGAAGCGCGGATCGTCGCTGAACTGCGCGAGCACGGCGACGTCGGAGTGGTAGTCGAGCAGCATGTCGAGCACGGCCTGCGAGTTGCCCACGCGCACCGATACCTCGATGCCCGGAAAGCGCTGATTGAACCGCGCCAGCATTTCAGTGACGTGAAAGGGGCCGACGGCCCCCACCCGCAGCTGCCCCGAGCGCAACTGGCCGGCATCCTGCAGGAGGTGCACGGTATCGCTCTCGAGCACGAAGATCTTCTGGGCGAGCACGTAGAGCTGCTCGCCCAGCGGCGTGAGCGTCACCTTGTGGCCGCGCCGGTAGAAGAGCTCGGCGCCGTAGCGCTCTTCGAGGAAGCGCACCTGGGTGGTGACCGTCGGCTGGCTGATATGGAGCAGCCGCGCGGCGCCGGTGAAGCCGCCCGCGCGGGCCACCGCGTGGAAGGAGCGGAGCTGGGTGAGCCGCATCCGGACAGAATAGCTTTACTCAATGGATTACTACAAATAAAAGTATTTGCTCAATAGTAGGGCAGGTCGGCATTGTGCGGGCACCGGCCGACAGAGCCGGGAAGAGGAGGAGACGAAGTTGTCACATCGCTACCAGAATCCGGTCGCGATCCGCCTGGGCCCGGGATCGGTCGAAGAGCTTCCCGAGGTGCTCGCCGGACGGCGCGCCCTGCTCGTGACGTTTCCCGAAGCCCGCGGCCTCGGCCTGGTCGATCGGCTGGGCGCGATCCTCGGGCCCGCGTACGCGGGCGTGGAAGAGCGCATCGAGCCCAATCCTGACGTGAGCTACCTCGCGTCGATGTACGAGCGCTTCTGGCACGATCACGCGGACGTCGAAGCGATCGTCGCAGTGGGCGGCGGCAGCGCCATCGATACGGCGAAGGCGCTCATGGTCGGCACCGCGAGCGGCCGCTTCGACGAGCTGGTCGCGCTGCTCGCGACGGGCAGGACCTTCACGCCCCCGCGTACCAAGGCCTTGATCGCCGTGCCGACCACTGCGGGCACGGGCAGCGAAGTCACCCCCTGGGCCACGATCTGGGACAAGGCGGCCGGCAAGAAGCACTCGCTGCACCTTCCCGAGACCTGGCCCGAGGCGGCGGTGGTCGATGCCAACCTGATGCTCACGCTGCCGGCATCGGTCACGGTCCACAGCGGGCTCGATGCCCTGTCGCACTCGCTGGAGGCGATCTGGAACGTGAATGCCAATCCTGTCTCCGATACCTTTGCCGTCGCCGCGGCGCGCGAGGTGATGGCAACGTTGCCGGCGCTCCTGGCCGACCTCGGCAGCCCGGAACTGCGTTCGCGGATGGCCACCGCGGCCACCAAGGCGGGCATGGCCTTCTCCAACACCAAGACGGCGCTGGCCCACTCCGTCTCGTATGAAATGACGCTGCGCTTCGGATTGCCGCACGGCATCGCCTGCTCGTTCACGCTACCCATGGTGCTCGAGCGGGCCACGGGGGCGGATGCCGGCCGCGATGCCGTGCTGGCGCAGGTCTTCGATGGCGACCTCGCTTCCGCCCCGGAGAAGCTCCGCGCATTCCTCGCGAGCGTGGGGGTCAAGACCGAGTTCGCCGACTATGGCGTCACCGAGGAAGAGTCGCGGCGCATGGTGTCGTTCGCGCTCGGCGGCGTGCGGGGGAAGAACTTCATCGGAGCCCGGGCATGAGCGCGCGCGGCAGCACGCAGGGCAAGACGGAGCGCGAAGGAAAGCTCATCGCGCTCATCGACCGCATCACCCCGGTGATCGACGCCATCAGCACCTGGTCGGGGAAGACGGCGGCGTGGCTCATCGTGCCGATGTTCGCGGTGCTGTTCTTCGAGGTCGCCATCCGCAAGTTCGCCACGCCCACCATCTGGGCCAACGACATCGCCACGATGTGCTATGGCGCGCACTTCTTCCTCTGTGGCGCCTACACGCTCCAGCTCCAGAAGCACATCCGCACCGACTTCTTCTCGAAGAACTGGTCCCTGAAGACGCAGGTGCGCATGGATATCGCGCAGTACCTGCTGGTGTTCCTGCCCGGGATGATCGTGTTCACGTGGGTGTCATGGGAGTTCGCTGCCGAGTCCTGGGATCTCAGGGAAGCGCTCATGACGACCTGGCGCCCGCCGGCCTACTGGTACAAGACCGTGATCCCGGTGAGCTCCGTGCTGATCCTGCTGCAGGGCATGGCCGAGGTCCTGAAGTGCATCAAGACGCTTTGCACCGGCGTCGACTACCGCACCGAAGCGGGTCCGAGCGAGCTCACCTAGCATGAAGCGCCGCCCGCTGCTCGTAATGGCCGCCTCCCGCCGCGGAGCTGGCGGGCGATCGGCGCCGCCCTGCGCGCCGGTCATGGGCCGCGACGACGAACGATACGAAAGCCCCGCAAAGGTGCGTGCATGAGCAACGAAGTTCTCGGACTCGTCCTGCTGGGGCTGATGTTCGTGGTGATCCTGGGCGGATTTCCGATCTCGTTCACGCTCATCATGCTCGGCCTCGTGTTCGGCTACATCGGCCTCGGGCAGAAGGTCTTCTACCTGATGACCTTCGGCGTGTTCGACACGATGACCGACACGGTGCTCGCCGCGGTCGCGATGTTCACCTTCATGGGCTACGTGCTGGAAAGCGCAGGGCTCATGAACCGCCTGTTCCACTCCGTGCAGCTCATGTTCGGGCGCGTGCGCGGCTCGCTCTACCTCGCCACCTTCTTCACCGCGACGCTGTTCGCCGCGGCGACCGGCATCGTGGGCGCCTCGGTCACGATCATCGCGCTCATGGCCGCACCGGTGATGATGCGCTCCGGCTACGACGTGCGCCTGTCGGCGGGATCGATATGCGCCGGGGGCACGCTCGGCATCCTGATCCCGCCCAGCGTGATGCTGGTGGTCATGGGCCCGGTGCTGCAGGTCTCCGTGGCCCGCCTGTACGCGGGCGCGCTGCTGCCCGGCCTCCTGCTTGCCGGCCTGTACCTGATCTACACGCTGGGCCGCGTGTGGGCCAATCCACGGCTGGGGCCGCCGCTGCCGGACGCGGAGCTGGACGTGTCGCGGGGGCATGTCATCAGGGAGTTCCTCCTGGGGATCGTGCCGCCGGCCGCCCTCATCCTGGCCACGCTCGGCTCCATCGTGAGCGGCTGGGCCACGCCCACCGAAGGTGCCGCCATCGGCTGCGTCGGAGCGCTCCTGGTGACCGCCGCGCACGGCAAGCTCACGTGGGCGGTATTCAAGGACTCCACCTTCCGCACGGCACAGACGGCCAGCATGGTGATGATCCTGCTGATGGCGTCGAACTTCCTGGGCTCGGTGTTCTCGGCGCTGGGCACGCCGACCTTCATCGCCGAGACGCTCGTCGCCTGGAACATCCCGCCGACCATACTGATCCTCACGATCCTCGTGCTGTGCTTCATCTTGGGCTGGCCGCTCGAATGGGTGCCGATCGTGGTGATCATCGTGCCGATCTTCCAGCCGATCCTCGAGACGCTCAAGGTCGACATGGTGTGGTTCAGCATCCTGCTCGCCGTCACGCTGCAGACCTGCTGGCTCTCACCGCCGGTGGCCCTGTCCGCCTACTACCTCAAGGGCGTCATGCCCAAGTGGGACCTCGCGGACATCTACAAGGGGATGATGCCGTTCATGGCATTGCAATGGGTGGCCGTCCTCATCCTCTATTTCTTCCCGCAGATCATCCTGTTGCTTCCCAACACGATCTTCGGGCTGAAGTAGTCGCCAACCCCAGAAGGAGGAGAGCATCATGAAACGGAGGAATTTCCTTGCGAGCGCAGGCGTCGCCGCCGCTGCCGCGGCGCCCGCATTGGTGCACGCGCAAAACCGCACGATCCACTGGAAGCTGCAAAGCGCCAATCCGGCGGGCACGCCGCACATGGTGCTGCTCAACCGCTTCGCCTCCAACGTGGACAGGATGTCGGGCGGCCGCCTCAAGATCGAGATCCTCACCAGCGGAGCAATCGTGAAGCCGGAAGCGATCCTCGATGCCGTCAACAAGGGTGTGGTCGACGCCGGCCAGTGGTGGGCGCATTACGCCACCGGCAAGCATCCCGCGGGCGGCCTCTTCAGCGCCCCCCTGGGCGGCTCCGGCAGCGGCCTCGACCAGATGGGCCAGCTCGCCTGGTACGTGCAAGGCGGCGGCCGCGACCTCTACGTCGAGTACTACCAGAAGATGCTCAAGGCCGACGTGCAGCCGTTTCTCTACGCGGCCGACGGTCCCGAAGCCTTCGGGTGGTTCAAGAAGCCCGTCAAGTCGGTGGACGAGTTCACGAAGATGCGCTTCCGCATCTCTTCGGGGCTGCCGTCGGACGTGCTGAAGGACATGGGCGGCATCCCGGTGAACCTCGCGGGCGCCGAGCTGATTCCCGCGGCCGAGCGCGGCGTGATCGACGGCGTGGAATGGATCAACCCCTCCAACGACATCAAGGTCGGCCTGCAGGACGTGTTCAAGTTCTACTCGATCCAGGGCCTGCACCAGGCCATCGACATCGCCGACATCATCATCAACGGCGAGCGGTGGCGCGCGCTGACTCCCGATTTGCAGGCGATCGTGGAAACGGCGATCACCGCGTCGCTCTTCGATGCGATCCTCTACTTCCAGTACGAGAACGCGAAGGCGCTGGCCGAGATCAAGGCCAAGGGCGTGACCGTCTTCGACGCGCCGGCGGACTATGCGCCGGCCTTCATCAAGAGCGCGAAGAAGGTACTCGGCGAGCTGGAGAAGAAGGACCCGTTCTTCAAGAAGGTCCTCGACTCGCAACGCGCCTATGCGAAGGTGACCGTGCCTTACACCCGCGAGACGTCGAAGCTGTCGACACTGATCTCGGGCGCCGCCGAGCAGTAGCGCCGACGGGGAGCCGGGGCGGCGCCGCCCGCCCCGGCCGCGGGACGCCTGCTTGCGCGTCGACTGCAGATTGTCTACAATCCAACAATCGCAGCGGGCTCCTCCGGCGCCCGCCCCCTCCGGCCCCCCGCGCCGCACCCGTTCCATGTCCCTCGACATCCTCGATCTCCTCCGCAGCCAGTCGCTCCCCATGATCGTCCGCCACGAGCTCGAGCGGCGCATCCTCGCCGGCGAGATCCTGCCCGGGGAGAAGCTCAACGAGGTGGACGTGGCCGAGGCGCTGAAGGTCTCGCGGGGGCCCGTACGCGAAGCCTTCCGGGCGCTGGAGCAGGCGGGGCTCGTGCGCACCGAGAAGAATCGCGGTGTGTTCGTGCGGAGCCTGTCGACCTTCGAGGCCGACGAGCTCTACGAGGTGCGCGCGGGCCTCGACGCCCTGATCGGGCGTCTCGCCGCCGAGCGCTGCCGGCCGGCCCAGATCGCGGAGCTGCGCGCGCTCACCGCATCCATGGCCAAGGCAGCGCAGGCGCGCGACGTGGACGAGTATTACCCGCTCAATGTCCGCTTCCACGACCTCCTCGCGCAGCTCACGGGCAACGCCACGCTGCTCGCCACGTACCGGCGCCTCGTCAACGAGCTGCACCTGTACCGGCGCGAGACGCTGGCCCACGGGCCGCACAGTTTCTTCACGTCCACGCACGAGCACGAGGCGGTCGTCGATGCGATCGCGCGCGGCGCCGGCAAGGAAGCCGCGCGCCTGCTCTACGAGCACGCGGTCCGCAGCCGGGAGCGCCTGCACCGCACGCTCGAGCGTCCCACCACCCCAACACCCGGCCGCGCGAAAGGCGCGACCCCAGGGAGGAAGCCATGAAAACCATCGAAGTGAACGGCCGGACCTACCGGCGCAACACCGAGCCCGTCGTGGTCGTCTGCGTCGACGGCTGCGAGTTCGACTACCTCACCGAAGCCGCCAGGGCGGGGGTCGCGCCGTATCTCGCGCGCCTGCTCGCCGCGGGCTCGGCATTCAAGGGCGACTGCGTGGTGCCGTCGTTCACCAACCCCAACAACCTGTCGATCGTGACCGGCCGGCCACCGGCGGTGCACGGCATCTGCGGCAATTATTTCTACGATCGCGATGCCGACGCCGAGGTCATGATGAACGACCCCAAGTACATGCGCACCGGCACCATCCTCGCGGCCTTCGCCGACGCAGGTGCGAAGGTGGCGGTGGTCACTGCCAAGGACAAGCTGCGCAAGCTCCTGGGCTACAAGCTCGACGGCATCTGCTTCTCCTCCGAGAAGGCCGCCGAAGCCACCATCGCCGAGAACGGCATCGACCACGTCGTCGAGCTGGTGGGCATGCCCGTGCCGTCCGTCTACAGCGCGGAGCTGTCCGAGTTCGTCTTCGCCGCTGGCGTGAAGCTGCTGGAGACGCGCCGTCCCGACCTCATGTACCTGTCCACCACCGACTACGTCCAGCACAAGTTCGCTCCCGGCACCGACGGTGCCAACCGCTTCTACGCGATGATGGACCGGTACCTCGCCAGGATGGACGCGCTCGGTGCCGTCATCGCCATCACCGCCGACCACGGCATGAATGCCAAGCAGAAGGCCGACGGCTCGCCCAACGTGATCTACCTGCAGGACCTCATCGACGGCTGGATCGGCGCCGGCAAGGCGCGCGTGATCCTGCCGATCACCGATCCCTACGTCGTCCACCATGGTGCCCTGGGCTCCTTCGCGACGATCTACGTGGCCGGCGCCGAGCGCGATGTCGTGGCGGCGAAGCTCGCGGCGCTCGAGGGCATCGAGCTCGTCCTCGGCAACGAGGAGGCCGCGCGGCGCTTCGAGCTGCCACCCGACCGCCTCGGCGACCTCGTCATCGTGTCCACCAGGCACGTGGTGCTGGGCACCTCCGCCTCGCGACACGACCTGTCCGGCCTCGACGCCCCGCTGCGCTCCCATGGCGGCGTCAGCGAGCAGACGGTACCGCTCCTGTTCAACCGCGCGACGGTCGACCTGCCGCAGCGCCGCCTGCGCAACTTCGACGTCTTCGACATCGCCCTCAACCACCTGGAGGCGCGCGTGGCGACAGCCGCCGCAGCGCACTGACCATGAACGACACGAACATCGGGGATCGTCCCCGGACCGCACTACGCCAAGGCGCCGCTGCAGGCGGCGTCATCGAGGTCCACTATCCCTACACCGGCGAGGTCGTGGGCACGGTGCCCAAGGCCACGGTGGACGAAGTCCGCGCCGCATTCGCCGCGGCCCGGGCCTACAAGCCCACCCTCACGCGCTTCCAGCGCGCGTCGATCATGCAGAAGGCGGCGGAGCTCCTGCGCGGACGCGTGGAGGCGGCGAGCGACCTCATCACCCGCGAATCGGGCCTCGCCAAGAAGGACTCGATCTACGAGATCGGCCGCGTCTGCGACGTGTTCATGTTCGCCGCCACGGAGGCGCTCAGGGACGACGGCCAGGCCTACTCCTGCGACATCACGCCGCATGGCCGGAACCGGCGCGTGTACACCAGGCGCGACCCGCTGCTCGGCGTGATCTCGGCGATCACGCCGTTCAATCACCCGATGAACCAGGTCGCCCACAAGGTCGCGCCGTCCATCGCCACCAACAACCGGATGGTGCTGAAGCCCAGCGAGAAGACGCCGCTGTCCGCCTACTACCTGGCCGACCTGCTCTACGAGGCGGGCCTGCCGCGGGAGATGTTCCGCGTGATCACGGGCGATCCGCGCGAGATCGCCGACGAGCTCATCACCAACGAGCACGTGGACCTCGTCTCGTTCACCGGCGGCGTGGCGGTCGGCAAGTACATCGCCTCGAAAGCCGGGTATCGCCGCATCGTGCTCGAACTGGGTGGCAACGACCCCATCATCGTGATGGAAGACGCCGACATCGAGGAAGCGGCGAGCCTGGCCGCGCAAGGCTCCTACAAGAACAGCGGCCAGCGCTGCACGGCGGTCAAGCGCATGCTCGTCCACGAGCGCGTCGCCGACGAGTTCGTGGAGCGGCTGGTGGCCAGGACCCGTGCCTGGACCTTTGGCGACCCCATGAATCCGAAGCTCGAGATGGGGACCGTCATCGACGAGCCCGCGGCCCGGCTCTTCGAGGCGCGCGTGAGCGAGGCGGTCGCCCAGGGCGCGAAGCTGCTCGCGGGCAACGAGCGCCAGGGGGCGCTCTACTCGCCCACGGTGATCGACCGCGTCGATCCACGGATGACGGTCGTGATGCAGGAGACCTTCGGCCCGGTTTCGCCGGTGATCCGCTTCGGCAGCATCGACGAGGCCATTGCCATCTCCAACGGCACCGCCTACGGCCTGTCGTCGGCGGTGTGCACCAACCGGCTGGATTACATCAACCGCTTCGTGGCGGAGCTGCATGTGGGGACGGTGAACGTCCGTGAAGTGCCGGGCTATCGCTTGGAACTGACGCCATTTGGTGGTATCAAGGATTCCGGACTCGGATACAAGGAAGGTGTTCAGGAGGCCATGAAGAGCTTCACCAACCTCAAGACATATTCGCTGCCGTGGTAACGGGCAGCACCACCCCGCACGCCGCTTCGCCACGAGGCGGCGGCGGCGGGCGCGGGGAGCGCCGCATCTAGCATGCAGACCCTGCTCAACCTCCTGGCCGGCGTTTCCCTCCTCGTGTGGGGGACGCACATCGTGCGCACCGGCATCCTGCGCCTGTACGGCGCGGACCTGCGCCGCGTGCTGCGCAGGAGCATCAACCAGCGCTTCACCGCGTTCTTCGCGGGCCTCGGTGTGACCGGGCTCATCCAGAGCAGTACCGCCACCGCGCTGATCGTGGCGGCCTTCGCCGGCCAGGGCCTCATCAGCACGGCGCCCGCGCTCGCCGTGATGCTCGGTGCCGACGTGGGTACCTCGCTCGTCACGGTCATCCTGTCGTTCGACCTCTCGTGGCTCGCGCCGCTCCTGATCTTCGTGGGGGTGACGCTCTTCCTCGCCAAGCAGTCGACCAACGTCGGCCGCTTCGGCCGCATCCTCATCGGCCTGGGCCTCATCATCTTCGCCCTGCAGTGGATCTCGGTGGCCGCCAAGCCATTCGTGCAGGCGGCCGGCGTGAAGGTGATCTTCGCCTCGCTCACCGGCGACGTGCTGCTCGACATGCTGGTGGCGGCGCTCTTCACGATCCTGTGCTATTCGAGCCTCGCGGTGGTGCTGCTGATGGCCACCCTGGCGTCGCTGTCCATGATCTCGCTGCCCGTGGCACTCGGCCTCGTGCTCGGAGCGAACCTCGGCAGCGGCATCCTCGGCATGCTGTCCACGCTGCGCTCGCCGCCCGAGGCGCGTCGCGTCACGCTCGGCAATTTCCTCTTCAAGCTGATCGGCTGCGTGCTCGCCATTCCCACGCTGGGCTACGTCGAGGGCTGGGTCGCGGGACTCGAGCTGGACCCCGCCCGCGAGGTCGTGCTCTTCCATCTCTTCTTCAACGTGGCACTGGCGCTTCTCTTCATCTTCTGGACCGAGCAGATCGCGCGCGTGGCCGAGCGCCTGCTGCCCAACAAGCCGGCCGCCGACGATCCGGCCAAGCCGCGCAACCTCGATCCTTCCGCACTCGACACGCCGCCGCTCGCCATCGCCAATGCCGCGCGCGAGGCGATGCGCATCGGCGACGTGATCGAGGACATGCTGAACGGCATGTTGACGGTGATCCGCACCAACGACAGCGCGCTGGCGCAGCGCCTGCGCAAGAAGGACGACGTCGTCGACGAGCTCTACACGGCGGTCAAGCTCTACCTCACGCAGGTCTCGCGCGAGGCGCTCGACGAGAAGGAAGGCCGCCGCTGGGCCGACATCGTGTCGTTCACCATCAACCTCGAGCAGGTGGGCGACATCATCGAGCGCGTGCTGAACGACATCCAGGACAAGAAGATCAGCAAGCACCGCAGCTTCTCCGAGGCCGGCATGGCCGAGATCTGCGACCTGCATGCGCGGCTCGTGGCCAACCTGCGCCTGGGCATGAGCGTGTTCCTGCACGGCGACCTCAAAAGCGCGCAGGAGCTCCTCGCGCAGAAGGTGCTCTTCCGCGACCTCGAGCGTGCCTATGCCGACTCGCACCTCTCGCGGCTGGCCGGCAACACGATCGAGAGCATCGAGACGTCCTCGCTGCACCTCGACCTCATCTCGGACCTGAAGCGCATCAACTCGCACATCTGCTCCATCGCCTACCCGATCCTCGAGGAAGCCGGCGTGCTGGCGCGCACACGGCTCAAGGATCCGGTGCTGGTCCCGCCACCCGCCCCCATGGAACCCGGGCCGCGCCCGCGCACGCGCAAGCCGCGCACCGCTTGAGGACCCTGCGTCGCGCATCACGCTTCCTTCATGTCCCTCTCGCTTTCCGACATCTGCCTCCTCTTCGCCCGCAAGGGCGGGCGCCTCTACGACGGCGAGCCCGTCACCCAGCTCGAGCATGCGCTGCAGTCGGCGCAGCGCGCGGAGCGCGCGGGCGCCACGCCGGCGATCATCACCGCGGCGCTGCTGCACGACCTGGGGCATCTGCTGAACGACCAGGGCGACACCCCCACGCTGCGCGGCGTGGACGACCTCCACCAGTTCGCGGCGCTTCCTTTCCTGCGCGGACTGTACGACGACGACGTGCTCGTGCCCATCAAGCTGCACGTCGATGCCAAGCGCTACCTCTGCGCCACGCGTCCCGAGTACTACGACGCGCTGTCGGTGGACAGCAAGCGCAGCCTCGCCTTGCAGGGCGGCATCTTCACGCCCGAACAGGCGCAGGCCTTCATCGCGCAACCGTACGCCGCCGATGCAGTGAACGTGCGCCTCTGGGACGACCTCGCCAAGCTCGCCGGGGTGCCCACGCCGCCGCTGGCGCACTATGTCCGGTGTCTCGAGGCCGCGCAGCGGGCGCATGCGGCGTAGCGATCGCTGCGCCGCGCCTGCGACCTGATCGCGTCTCCTGCCCGTGGAGCTCACCCTCGGCGTGACGTTGGCCGTGCTCGGCGCGGGGCTCATGCATGCGTCGTGGAATGCGCTCGTCAAGGGCGGCAGCGGCGGCGATCCGCTGCTCGACACGTCCACCGTCGTGGCAGGCAGCATGGTGTGCTCGTTCGTGCTGCTCCCGTTCCTGCCGCTGCCGCTGGAAGCCGCGTGGCCGATGGCGGTGGCCTCGATGCTGATCCACTTCGCCTATTACCTCACGCTGACCGAGGCCTATCGCGCCGGTGACCTCTCGTTCGCCTATCCGCTGATGCGCGGGACGGCGCCGCTGCTCGTCACGGTGCTGGGCATCGCCTTCCTGCGCGAGTTGCCTTCGCTCCAGGTCGCGGTGGGCATCGTGCTCATCTGTGCGGGGATCTTCGCCATCGCCTTTGCGCAGCGGCACCGGCATCCTCGCGCCGCCGTGTACTGGGCGCTCGCCAATGCGGCGATCATCGCCGTGTACACGCTGATCGACGGCGCGGGCGCGCGGGCGTCGGGCAATGCGTTGTCGTACGTCGTGTGGCTCACGTTCTTCGAGGCCGCGCTCTTCCTCGCGTGGGTACGCTGGCATCGCGGGCCCGTTGCGGTCGCCTACGTGGGCGCGCGCTGGCGGCGCGGGCTCGTCGGCGGCTTCTTCAGCGTCGCGGCCTACGGCATCGTGCTGTGGGCCATGACGCGCGCGCCGGTCGCGGCGGTGGCGGCGCTGCGCGAGACCTCCGTGCTCTTTGCCGCGCTCATCGGCGCGGCGTTGCTCAAGGAGCGCCTCGGTCCGGG
>CAZUGY010000032.1:17708-30601 GCA_964620265.1 uncultured Alcaligenaceae bacterium | reverse complement strand
GTGGACTTGCCGCTGCCCGTGTGCCCCACGATGCCCACGAAGCTGCCCGCGGGAATGGCGAGCGAGACATCCCGCAGCACCGGCTTCGCCGCGTCGTAGCCGAAGACGACATCGTGCAGCTCGATGCGGCCCGAGCCGATCCGCCCGCGGTCGGGCCAGGGCGCTTCCGACGATTCGCGCAGCAATGCATCGACCCGCGAGGCCGCCACGATCGACTGCTGCAGCACGGCGAACTGCATCGTGATCTGCACCAGCGGCTCGATCACGCGCGCGACGTAGGAGATGAACGCGTAGAGCAGCCCCACCTCCACCACGTGCACGCTTTCCGTTCCGATCGCGATCACGATGATCGCGATGAGCAGGATGTTGAAGAAGTCGAGCACCGGCCGCAGCAGCCACGCATTGGCGCGCAGCGTCTTGCCGCGCGCCTCGTAGTGCAGGTCGTTGGTGCGCGCGAAGCGCGCGGCGAAGCGGCCGACCGCACCTGTGGCCTGCAGCACGCTCATGCCGGCGATCCCTTCCGCCATCTGCGCATTGATGTCGCTGCGCAGCTCGCGCACGCGCGCCACCGCCACCGACGACAGCCGCTCGTAGGCCCACACGATCACCGCCGTGGCGGGGACCAGCAGCAGCACGATGAGCATGAGGCGCCAGTCGAGCCAGAGCATGGCGATCACCACGCCGAAGAGCACGGTGACACCCACGAGCATCTCGAAGAGCACCTGCGTGTAGAGCTGCTTGACCGCTTCCGTGTCGTTGGTGATGCGCGTGACGAGCTGTCCCGTGATCGCGCGGTCGAAGAAGCTCATCGGCATCCGCAGCACGTGCGCATAGACGTCCTCGCGCAGCCGCTGCACGGAGCGTGTGGACAGTCCCGCGAGGCGCACGAGCTGCAGGTAGCGCACGACGCTCGCCAGCGCCGCGCAGGCGAACGCGCCGCCGATGAGGAGCGCGATCATCGGGATGTCGGCCACGCGGGGAACGAGGTAGCCGTCGATGAAGCGCTTGCCGAGGAGCGGTGCCGCGGCTTCGAGCAATCCCGCCACCACGAGCCACGCGGCCGCGCGTATCGCCTCGCCGCGATCGGGCAGCGCGGAACGCCACAACAGGCGCAACGCGCCCATGCGATCGACCGGCCGCGCGGCGCGCGCCGGCTTCCCGGGAAGCGAATCGGTGGCGGTAGTCATGGGGTGTCGGTCGTGATGAAGGTGGAGCGTGTCATGGAGTGACGGGCGTCATGACCCCGGCCGCGAGCCTCGAGGAAACCTCGGGAATGCACCTTCATCGCGTTCACGCGGACTCGAGCGCCGCCTCGAGCTGCTGGTAGCGCCACTGCGCCGCGTACCAGCCGTCCAGGCGCAGCAGCGACGCGTGATCGCCCCGCTCCACCACCCGCCCGCCCTTCAGCACCACGATCTCGTCGGCATCGGCCACGGCCGACAGGCGATGGCTCACGATGATCGCGCTGCGGCCCGCGCGCGCCTCGCGCAGGTGGCCGAGGATGCGCGCCTCGGTGCCGGTGTCGACCGCGGAGAGCGCGTCGTCGAGGAGCAGCAGCGAAGCATTCGACAACAAGGCGCGGGCGATCGCCACGCGCTGCCGCTGTCCTCCGGAAAGCGTCACGCCGCGCTCGCCGACGCGCGTGTCGTAGCCCTCGGAGAAACGGCGCACGTCGCCGTCGAGGTCGGCCAGGCGCGCCGCCTCCACGATCTCCTCGCGCGTGGCATCGGCCCGCGCCAGCGCGATGTTCTCGGCGATCGTGGCGGAGAAGAGGAACGGCTCCTGCGGGACCCACGCGAGCGCGCCGCGCAGGGCTTCGAGCGTGAAGCCGGGAAGCGGCACGTCGCCCCAGGTGAAGCGGCCATGCACGGGCTCGTAGTGGCGCAGCAGCAGGTGCACGAGCGTGGACTTGCCCGCGCCCGTGGCGCCCACCACGCCGAGCGTGCGGCCGGGCGCCAGCACGAACGACACGTCCACGAGCGCCGGCGCCGACGCGCCGCCGTAGGTGAACGAGACGCTCTCGGCGCGCAGGGCTCCCGCGGGCGCCACCGCCACCGCACCCTCGTCCGCCACCGTGAGCGGTGCGCGCAACACGGGATCGAGCCGCGCCCACGCCGCCTTGCCCCGCTGCACGAGCGACAGCACCCACCCCGTGGCGAACATCGGCCAGATGAGCTGCACGAGATACATCGTGAAGGCGGTGAGCGTGCCGATGGTCACCTCGCCGTGCCACACGAGCCAGCCGCCGAGCGCGAAGGTGAACATGGTCGCCGCGGCCAGCGATATTCCCACCGCCGGCTCGAAGGCCGACTCCCACTTCTGCGCCGAGAAGGCCGTGTCGGTGGCCGCCTGCGCGCGCGCCGCGAAGTCGCGATTCGCCCGCGCCTCGAGCCCCAGCGCGCGCAGCGTGCGCACGGCCGTCATCGACTCCTGCACCTGCCCGTTGAGGTCGGAGAAGCGGTCGAGCGATTGCCGCGAGGCATCGTGCACGCGGCGCGAGATCACGAAGAACGCCCAGGCCATGAACGGGAACGGCAGCAGCGCGACCAGCCCGAGGCGCCAGTCCACGCCCAGCGTCATCATCGCCACCACGAGCACCAGCGTCAGCGTGCCGTCGAAGCCCGCGAGGAAGGCTTCGCCCGCGGTCATCTCCACGGCGTCCACGTCGTTGGTGGCGAGCGCCATGAGGTCGCCCGTGCTCATGCGATGGAAGTACGCGGGCGCCTGCAGCGACAGCCGCGCGAAGAGCTCACGGCGCAGGTCGAGGCCCATGCGATAGGCGGCGCTGAAGAGCGCGATGCGCCAGCCCACGCGCAGGAGATAGATCGCGACACCCATCGCGATGAGGATCGCGATCTCGCGCCACAGCGCACCGCCCACGAGCTGCCTCGCGACGAGCGCATCGATGATGTGGCCCACGCGCCGCGGCACCCACACCGTGAGCACGGCAATGGCGACGAGCATCGCGGCCGCACCGGCATAGGCGTGCCAGTGCCGCGCCGCGAAGCGGGCGATGAAAGCGGAAAGGGTCACGACGATCGGGACAGCGCGAGGACGGCCCGGGACTTCGCGGGCGGACTCGGATTGTAACGCCTGCGCGCCGGCACTCGCGCGTTCCGCGGCTGGCTACATGGTCTGCGCATCCCCGGCGCCCGCCCCCGGCTCCGGAGGCGGCATCAGGCCCCGGGCAGGTGGATCTCGAAGCGCGCCCCGCCGCCTTCGGCATCGCCGATCACGAAGCGCCCGGCGTGCGCCACGGCGATCTCGTTGGCGATGGCCAGGCCCAGTCCCGTGCCGGCATTGCCGCCATGGTCGCCGCGATGGAAGCGCTGCACGACGCGACTGCGCTCGCCGGAAGGAATGCCGCGTCCCGAGTCCTCGACCACGATCGCAGGCCCGGGCAGCAAGCGCACCGATACCGTCACGCGCGCGCCGCGCGGACAGTACTTGAGCGCATTGTCGAGGAGATTGTTGATCGCCTCCGCCAGCAGGGCCGCATCGACATCCGCGACTGCATGCGCGGACGCCTCGTCGAAGCCCAGGTCGATGCCCGCTGCCACCGCCGCCGGCACCCACGCGCTCGCCGTGTCGAAGGCAAGCTCGTAGAGGTCCGTCCGAGTGCGGTTGGCGCCCGACTGCGCCTCCGGCTCGGCACGCGAGAGCAGCAGCAACTGGTTGGCCAGGCGCGTGGCGCGCTGCACCGCCGCGCGCAGGTCGGTCACGGCGGCGCGCATCTCGGGCAGGCTCTGGCTGTTGGCCGCCTGCTCGGCCTGCAGCGACAGCGCCGTGAGCGGCGTGCGCAGCTGGTGCGCGGCGTTGGCCACGAACCTGCGATGCGCGAGCGCGGCCGCATCGAGCTTGACGATGAGGGCATTGAGCGCCTCCACGAGCGGGCGCATCTCCTCCGGCATGCCCTCCGCCGGCACGGCGGCGAGCGTCTGGTAGCTCATGTCGCGCAGCGACACCGACAGCGCGTGCAGCTTTTCGGTCTGCACGACGATCGTGCGCCAGGCGAAGCCGCCGGCAAAGGCCAGCACGAGGATCTGCGGCAGCCACACCGCGAGCATGATCTCCTCGGTGAGGCGGTCGCGCTTGTTCGTGGTCTCGCCCACCACGATCGTCACCTCCTCGCCGACCGGCGGCAGCGGCGAGCTGACGACCGCCCAGCGCATCATGTGGCCGTTCACCGGCGCGTCGAAGTAGCGCAGGTTGAAGCGCTCGTCCGCGTTGCTGCCGTGCAGGGGAACGTCGTGGCCGGCGATGAGCCCGGTGCGCGAGCCCTCCACGCGGAACAGGATGCGATCCTCGGAGTCCCATTCGAACATCTCCTGCGCCACGCGCGGCAGGTTGAGCGCGGCGATGCCGCGCGTGAGGCGCACCTGCTGCGCGAGGCTCTGCGCGGAGTCGTAGAGCCAGCGGTCGTAGACGTGATTCGCGTAATGGCGCGCCGCCCATGCCGACAGCGCGCCGTCGAGCGCGAAGAGCAGCAACAGGGGCAGGGCGAGCCGTACGAGCAGCCGGCGCCGCAGGCTCGCTCCCTCCGGTGCAAGCAACGCGATGGCGCCCGCCACGCTGCCTCAACCGATCGCGCGCAGCAGGTACCCGAAGCCGCGCACGGTGACGAGCTCCACGCCGTTGTCCTGGATCTTGCCGCGGATGCGATGGACGTAGACCTCGACGGTCTTGTCGCCGATGTCCTCGTTCAGCGTCGCGAGCGTCTGCGTGAGCTGCGCCTTGGTCACCACGCGGCCGGCGTGGCGCATGAGGCGCCGCAGCACGTGCAGCTCGCGCGGCGTGACCGCCAGCGGGCCCGTGCGTCCGAACAGGCGCGCCTCGTCGGCGGCGAGGCGCAATTCGCCGACCACGATCTCCTGCGGCACGTCGCGGTCGGCGCGCCGAAGCACGGCCTTGATGCGCGCGTCGAGCTCGGCCATGTCGAAGGGCTTGACGAGATAGTCGTCGGCACCCGCGCGCAATCCTCCCACGCGCTCCACCGGCTGGTCGCGTGCGGTGAGGCAGATCACGGGGAGCTTGTCGCCTGCCGCACGCAATTCGCGCAGCAGGTCGCTGCCATCGCGATCGGGCAGGCCGAGGTCGAGCAGCAGGAGATGCGGTACCTCGCGCTCGAGCTCCCGCACGGCGGCCTCCACGGAACCGGCGGTGCGCAATGCATAGCCCAGGCGGCCCATCTCGTGCTCCAGCAGGCGCGCGATGTGCGGGTCGTCCTCCACGGCGAGGATGCGGATCTGCATGGCGCGACTTTAACCGATCGCACGCGCCGGCATCCCCGCCGTGCAGGTCCCGCGGGTGAAAGCCATTTGAAAGCTGGCGCGCCTAGAGTGCCTCCCACAAGAGCACAAGGGAGGAAAGCGCAATGCTGTCGATTCGTGGGCCCAGGGACTTCTGGGCCGGCATCCTGTTCATCGCCCTCGGGATCTTCGCGATCGCCGTGGGCTCGGGCTACCAGCTGGGCTCGGCCGCGCGCATGGGCCCCGGCTACTTTCCGCGCATCCTCGGCAGCATGCTGATCGTGCTCGGCGCGATCATCGCCGCGGGCGGCGTGCGCGTGAAAGGCGAGGCCATCCCCCACTGGAACTGGCGCGCGACCTCCATCGTGCTGGGCAGCGTCGTGCTCTTCGGCTACTTCGTGGAGAAGATCGGCATCGCCATCGGCACGGTGCTCCTCATCGTGGCCGCGAGCTTCGCGAGCCACGAGTTCCGGCCGCGCGAATCGGTGATCGCCGGGCTGCTGCTCGCGGCGCTGGCCGTGGGCGTGTTCGTCAAGGGCCTCGGGTTGCAGCTTCCGGTGTGGCCGCAATTCGGCCACTAGGCGCGCGAACGACATCATGGAGCTCCTGAGTCACCTCGCCACCGGCTTCGGCGTCGCCCTGACGCCGATCAATCTCATGTATGCGCTCATCGGGTGCCTCCTCGGCACGCTGATCGGCGTGCTGCCCGGCATCGGACCCGTCGCGACGATCGCGATGCTCCTGCCGACCACCTATGCCCTCCAGCCCGTGGCTGCGCTCATCATGCTCGCGGGCATCTACTACGGTGCGCAGTACGGCGGCTCCACCACCGCGGTGCTGCTCAACATGCCGGGCGAGTCGTCATCCGTGGTCACCTGCCTCGACGGCCACCAGATGGCACGCAAGGGCCAGGCGGGCGCAGCGCTCGCCATCGCCGCACTCGGCTCCTTCTTTGCCGGCACGGTGGCCACGATGCTGGTGGCCGGCGTGGCGATCCCGCTCTCCGAGCTCGCGTTGAAGTTCGGCCCCGCCGAATACTTCTCGCTCATGGTGCTGGGCCTCATCGGCGCGGTGGTGCTCGCGAGCGGCTCGCTCGTGAAGGCGATCGCGATGATCGTCACGGGCCTCCTCCTCGGCATCGTGGGCACCGACGTGAATTCCGGTACGCAGCGCTTCTCGTTCGGCATCCCGGAGCTCTCCGACGGCATCGGCGTGGTGGGCGTGGCGATGGGCCTCTTCGGCTTCGCCGAGATCATCACCAACCTCGAGTCGACGGAAAAACGCGAGCTCGTCACCAGCAAGGTGAAGGGCCTCTGGTTAACGAAGGAGCAGTTTCGTGCGGCGTGGCCTGCGGTGCTGCGTGGCACGGGTCTGGGCTCCATCCTCGGAATCCTCCCAGGGGGTGGTGCCATGCTGTCTTCCTTCGCTTCTTACACGATCGAAAAGAAGATCAGCAAGCACCCCGAGGAGTTCGGCAAGGGCGCCATCGCCGGCGTGGCCGGCCCCGAGTCGGCCAACAACGCGGGCGCGCAGACGTCCTTCATTCCGCTGTTGACGCTCGGCATTCCCGAGAATGCGGTGATGGCGATGATGGTGGGCGCGATGACCATCCACAACATCCAGCCGGGTCCGCAGGTGATGACGTCCAATCCGCAGCTCTTCTGGGGCCTCATCGCCTCGATGTGGGTGGGCAACTTCATGCTGGTGGTGCTGAACCTGCCCATGATCGGGATCTGGATCAAGCTTCTCACCGTGCCCTATCGCCTGCTCTATCCCGCGATCCTGCTCTTCTGCGCGATCGGCGTGTACACCGTCAACAACACGTCGATGGACGTGATGATGACGGCGTTCTTCGGCTTCATGGGCGTGCTCTTCATGAAGCTCGGCTGCGAGCCGGCCCCGCTGCTGCTGGGCTTCGTGCTGGGGCCGATGATGGAGGAGAACCTGCGCCGGGCGATGCTGCTGTCGCGCGGGGACCCCAGCGTCTTCCTCACGCGGCCGATCTCGGCGTTCATGCTGGCCGCCGCGGTGCTGCTCATCGTGGTGATCGCGCTGCCCAACATCCGCCGGACGCGCGACGTGGCCTTCGCCGAGGAGACGTAGGGACCCGGGCCTCTTCGTACTGCGCTTCCGCCGGAATCGCCCGGGCGGCCCCCGAAGGCCGCACCGGGCGATCTGCTTTCCCGACCCCGGGAAAACCATGGTCCGCCGGCAGGCTATGTGGCACTTGCCAAATGCAATGTCAGTGGTCCAACATCACGCTCACAGGCCCTTCCGGCCGACAGCGAGCGGAACCATGGACTTCATCTTCATGCTGACGAGGCACGACCGCACGGTCGAGGATGCGCTGGACCTCGTCGATGCGGTGTGCGAGCAGGGTGTGAGGCACCTGGGCTTCAAGGACATCGGGGTATCGCCCGGCACCATGCAGCGCCTCGTCGAGCACATTCGCGACCATGGCGCGACGACCTACCTCGAAGTGGTGAGCACCACGCCCGAATCCGTCCGGGCGTCGCTCGCGGCCGCGGGCGAGCTCGGGGTCGACTGCGTGCTGGGCGGAACCGACCTCGCCGCCGCGCGCGATGCCCTGGGGTCGCTCGCCGGCTACTTCCCATTTCCGGGGCTGCCGGAGGGGCATCCCACGAAGCTGCGCGGCACGCCCGAGCTCGTGGCCCAGCACTGCAGCCGCGCCCGCGATGCCGGATGCGGCGGCGTGGATCTGCTGGCCTACCGGGCCACCGAGGCCGATCCCCTGGCGCTCGTGCGCGCCGCGCGCGCGGCACTTCCCGACCGGCGCCTCATCGTGGCGGGCAGCGTGACCTCCGAGCGGCAGATCCAGGCGCTCGCCGAGGCGGGCGCCGATGCCTTCACCATCGGCTCGGCGGTCTTCGAGGGAGCGTTCTCCCCGGCCAAGGGTTCGCTGCAGTGGCAGCTGCGCGACATCCTGGCCGCCTCCGGCCGCGCCGGACACGGCCCGGCAAGCGCTGCGGCATGAGCGCGTGGGACGGCAAGCGCCAAGCGTGAGCCCGCAGGGCCGCCCCGACGGCGAACAAGCCCCGGAGCGCGCCCGCGCGCAGGGTAGTCCAGCGGCCATCGACGCGCCCGCGGGAACCGCCGCGCACGACGATCCCATCGCGGCGCTCGTCGCCGGCACCTGGCCCGATCCCGACGGCACCGGCACGCTCGGCGTGCCGATCGCCTCCATCGTGATCGAGCCGTCGCTCGCGGGCAGCGAGGGCGACCTCGTGCGCGCGATCGGGCTCGGCGGACACCTGGCCGTGGTCTTCGATCCCGCGACCGGGGCCGCGCTGGGCGATCGCGTGGCCCGAGCACTCGCGGGACGCGCGAACGTGCAACGCGTGTGCCTGCCCGCAGACGTGCATGCCGACGACGCGACAGCCGAGCGCCTGCGCCGTGCCACCGCCGCCGCCGATGCACTGGTCGCCGTCGGCTCCGGCACGATCAACGACCTGTGCAAACACGCCGCCGCACAGGACGCCAAGCCCTACTGCGTGTTCGCCACGGCGCCGTCGATGAATGGCTACGCCTCCGGCAACGCCGCGATCACCGTCCACGGGCACAAGCACACGCTCGCCGCGCGCGCGCCGCACGGCGTGTTCATGGACCTCGCCGTGCTCGCCGCCGCGCCGCCGCGCCTCGTGCGTGCGGGCATCGGCGATTCCCTCTGCCGCGCCACCGCGCAGGTGGATTGGCGCCTCGCGCACGAAATCCATGGCACGCCCTATCGCCGTGCCCCCTTCGACCTCCTCGCCGCGGACGAGGCCGCCTGGCGCGATGCCCCCGACGCCCTGCTGCGCGGCGATGCCGACGCGATGCGGGCGCTCGCGCGCACGCTCGTGCTGTCCGGCCTCGGCATGACGATCTGCGGCGGCAGCCATCCGGCAAGCCAGGGCGAGCATCTGGTGAGCCACTACATCGACATGCAGGCCCCGCCCGGACGCGGAACGTATCTCCACGGCGAGCAGGTGGCGGTGGCCACGCTCGCCATGGCGCGCCTGCAGGAGCGCATGCTGGCGGACGGCCCTCCGGTCATGCGGGCGAGCGGCGAATCCCCCGCGACGTTTGCACAGCGGTTCGGAGCGGAGCTCGGCGCATCGTGCTGGACTGCGTTCGCGGGCAAGGCGCTGTCCGCCGCCGTAGCCGACGCCCTCACCGCGCGCCTCGCGCAAGGGTGGAGTGCGCTGGTGGCCACGCTGGCGCCGGCCTCGCTTCCGGCGGCGAAGGTGGCGCAGGTGCTGGCCGCCGCCGGCGCGCCGCGAAGCGCCCGCGACATCGGCGTGAGTCCCGCCTTCCTCGCGCGCGCCGTGCACGAGGCACGCTTCCTGCGCGACCGCTACACGTTCCTCGACCTGGCCGGCGACGCCGGCCTGCTGGACCGCGCGCTCGCCGAGTGACGCCGCGGCCGCGCATGCGATCATCGCGCGATGGCCGATCCCAGGAAACCTCCCGCCCGCCTCTCCCCGCAGGACCGCCAGGCGCAGATCCTGGCGCTCGCCCGCCGCGACGGCACGGTGCGCATCGCCACGCTCGCCGAGCTCTTCGACGTCACCACCGAGACCGCGCGCCGCGACCTGGACGAGCTCGCCGAAGCCGGCGCGCTCGATCGCACCTACGGCGGCGGCGCGATCCACTCGCTGACCTACGAGCCCGGCATCGGCGAGCGCGGACGTGCCTACGCCGAGGAGCGAACGCGCATCGCCGCTGCTGCCGCGGAGATCGTGCAGGCGGGCGATGCCCTGATGATCGACTGCGGCTCCACCACGAGCCACTTCGCGAGCGCGCTGGCGCGGCGCGGGCTGCCGCTGACGGTGCTCACGAACTGCCTCCTGGTGGCGCAGGCGCTGGGCGCGAACGCGCAATGCCGGGTCCTGCTGTGCCCGGGCGAGTACGTGGTGCGCGAGGGCGGCACCTTCGGCGCCGACACGCTCGACTTCATCCGGCGCTTCAGCGCCGACAAGGCGTTTATCGGTGCGAGCGGCGTCACCGCGGACGGCGTCACCGACGCCGACTCGGCGAGCTGCGCGGTCAAGCGCACCATGCTCGCGCGGGCGGAGCGCGCGCTGCTGCTCGTGGACAGCTCCAAGCACGGCGTCACGCAGTTCGAGCGCGTGTGCCCGCTTTCGGCCATCGACGACGTCGTCAGCGAGAAGATGCCGCCACGGGCACTCGCCGCGGCCATGCGCAAGGCCGGCACGGCCATCGTCGTCGCACGGTAGTGCGTTCCGGGCAACATGCGTTGCCACACCCGGCGCCGGGCGACGGCGCCGCTGCGCTGCGTAGCCCACAGCGCGCCCGAAAACGGCGCCGCATGCCCGGATGTGGTGCTTCCAACATTGCATATTGTGGTTCGAAACATCGCGTGCTATCGTCGCCTCGCGCTCGATCGTCGTGGCCGCGCCCAACGCCGAGCGCCGCGCGCCATGGTCGGCGCCGCGTCCGCCGGGCGCATGGGAGAACTGCATGGCACGCTTCGCAAGCTCCACATTCCTAGCCGTCCTCGCCGCCGTCGCGCTCTGCGGCCCCGCGCGGGCCGGCGAGATCACCGCCTACACCGCGCTCGAGGAAGACGACGTCAAGGTCTACCTCGAGGCCTTTGCCAAGGCCAAGCCCGGCATCAAGGTCAACGTGCTGCGCCTGTCCACCGGGGACCTGACCGCGCGCATCCTCGCGGAGAAGGCCAATCCGCGGCACGACGTGATCTGGGGGACCGCCGTCACGCAGATGGTCGATCCGCGCATCATCGAGATGGCCGAGCCGTACCGACCCGCGGGCTTCGACAAGATCAACGCGCAGTTCAAGGACCCCGAGGGGCGCTGGTTCGCCACCACCGGCTACTTCGCCGGCTTCTGCGTGAACAACGAGGTGCTGAAGAAGAAGAACCTGCCCATGCCCACGTCGTGGCAGGACCTGCTCAATCCCGTCTACAAGGGCCAGATCGTGATGCCCAATGCCGCGAGCTCCGGCACGGGCTACCTCCAGATCGTGTCGCTCCTGCAGATGATGGGCGAGGAGAAGGGCTGGCAGTACCTGAAGGAGCTCGACAAGAACATCGCCCAGTACATCAAGTCCGGCTCCCGCCCCTGCAAGGCCGCGGCCACGGGCGAGTACGCGATCGGCCTCTCGTTTGCATTTTCCGGCGTGAAGCAGATCATGGAGGGCTACCCGATCACGCTCGTGATCCCGAAGGAAGGCGCGGGGTACGAGATCGAGGTCAACATGCTGATGAAGACGGCGAAGAACAAGGCGGACTCGAAGCAGTTCCTCGACTGGCTGCTGACCCTCGATGCCGCGAAGCTCTACGGTGAGCGCGCGGAGATGTCGGCGGTGCCGGGCGCCAAGCCCACCGAGGCGGTGCTGAAGGCCGGGTTGCCCGCGGACGTGTCGAGCGTGCTGTGGAAGATGGACTTCGCGACGTCGTCGAAGAACAAGGACCGCATCGTCGCCGAATGGAAGCAGAAGATCGAGCGCTGACCGGCGAGCGGGCGACGACTGCCGGCACGGTGGCCACGCCCGCGCTTTCCCTGCGCGGCGTGGTCAAGCGCTTCGGCGCGTTGACCGCGCTCGACGGCGTCAGCCTCGACATCGCCGAAGGCGAGTTCGTCTGCTTCCTGGGCCCCTCCGGCTGCGGCAAGACCACGCTGCTGCGCACGATCGCGGGACTCGAGGCGCCCGATGCCGGCTCGCTGTCGCTCGGCGGGCGCGAGCTCTCGCGCGTGTCCGCGCGGCAGCGCAACTTCGGCATCGTCTTCCAGTCGTACTCGCTGTTTCCCAACATGAGCGTGGCGCGCAACGTCGCCTACGGGCTCGAGTGCCGCCGCTGGAGCCGCGCCGACATCGCGGCCCGCGTGGCCGAGATGCTCGCGCTCGTGAACCTCGCCGACCAGGCGGCGAAGCTTCCGCACCAGCTCTCCGGGGGCCAGCAGCAGCGCATCGCGCTGGCCCGCGCGCTTGCGCCGCGGCCCGTGGTGCTGCTCCTCGACGAACCGCTGTCGGCCCTCGACGCACAGGTGCGCGAGGACCTGCGCGGCCAGATCAAGGACCTGCAGCGGCGGTTGTCGATCACCACCGTGATGGTCACGCACGACCAGCACGAGGCGATGGAGGTGGCCGATCGCATCGTCGTGATGAACGCCGGCCGCATCGCCCAGATGGGCAGCGGCGCCGACCTCTACGACGCACCTGCCGACACTTTCGTTGCAAGCTTTCTGGGCAAGGTCAACCGCGTGCCGGCGGCGCTCGCCAACGGGCATGCGCCGCTCCCGGGGACGTATCTCGGCGTCCGTCCCGAGCACGTCGAGGTGACCGCGGCCCCGGACGGCGCCGGCGTGCGCGGCACCGTGGAGCGGTGCGCCTTCCTCGGCAGCTGCACGCGGCTCGCGGTGCGCGTGGGCGACGCGCGCATGCTGGTGGAATTGCGCGGCCGCCGCACCGAGCTCGCGCCGGGGACCGACGTGCACCTGCATGCGCCATCCGCCTCGCTCCTGCGGCTGCCGGAGTCGCCGTGAGCGCGACGGGCCGCCCCGAGCGCGAACACCGCCGTAGCGCGCCAGCGCGAAGGCGTTCCTCTTGCGCGACGGGCCGCCCCGAGCGCGAACACCGCCGTAGCGCGCCAGCGCGAAGGCG
>CAZUGY010000032.1:10539-17608 GCA_964620265.1 uncultured Alcaligenaceae bacterium | reverse complement strand
GCGCGACGGGCCGCCCCGAGCGCGAACACCGCCGTAGCGCGCCAGCGCGAAGGCGTTCCTCTTGCGCGACGGGCCGCCCCGAGCGCGCGACCGCCCGTCCCCAGTGCCTACACGCGCGAAGCGGCAGCGCATGACCGCGGCCGCAGCCGGGCTCGCAGCCCCCCCACGCCCCGATCGCGACCGTCTGGTCGTGGGTGCGGCATGCGCGGCCGCGGTCGCGCTGCTGCTCGCCTTCGTCGTGGTGCCGCTCGGCGCGATCCTCGCCCAGAGCTTCGTGACACCCGAAGGCGTGGGGCTCGGCAACTACGTACGCTACTTCACGAGCCCCAAGTTCGCGCGCGTGGTGGGCAACAGCCTCAACGTGGCGATCACCACCACGGCCATCACCGTGGTGCTGGCCTACGGCTTCGCCTTCGCGCTGCGGCGCACCTGCATGCGCGGCAAGGCCGTGTTCGGCGCATTCATCCTGCTGCCGCTGCTCGCGCCCTCGCTGGTGCAGGCGCTGGGCCTCCTCTTCCTCTTCGGCCGCAACGGCGTGATCAACCGCACGTTCGACCTGGGCATCGATCCCTACGGCTTCTGGGGCATCGTGGTGGCCGACGTCTTCTACAGCCTGCCGCACGCCTACCTCATCCTCAGCGCCGCGCTAGCGGCGGGCGATGCGCGACTGTACGAGTCGGCGCGCGTGCTCGGCGCCTCGGGCGCGCGCATGTTCCGCACGATCACCCTGCCCTCGTCCCGCTACGGCCTCCTGTCGGCGAGCTTCGTGGTGTTCACCATCGTGATCACCGACTTCGGCAATCCGATGGTGATCGGCGGCGACTACAGCGTGCTTGCCACCGAGATCTACAACCAGGTCTCGGGGCAAGCCAACCTCGCGATGGGCGCCGTGATCGGCGTGGTGCTCCTCGTCCCGGCGGCGCTCGCCGTCCTCGCCGAGCGGTGGCTCGTGGGCAATGCGCAAGCGACGATCGGTGCGCAGGCGACGCCGCTCGCGCTCGTCCCGAGCGCGGTACGCGACCGCGTGGCACTCGCCTACTGCGCCATCGTGGGCGGGATGGTGGTGCTCGTGGTAGCGGTCGTGGTCGTGGCGAGCTTCGTCACGCTGTGGCCCTACAACATGCACATGAGCCTGCGCCACTACCGGTTCGACGTGCAGCAGGGCCTGGCACCGCTGTGGACCAGCGTGGGCATGTCGCTCATGGCGGCGGCCATCGGGATCGTGGTCACCGTGGTGGCGGCCTCCACCGCACGCAAGCTCCCGCCCACGCTCGCCCGCGCGC
Organism: uncultured Alcaligenaceae bacterium; assembly: GCA_964620265.1. GTDB lineage: Bacteria > Pseudomonadota > Gammaproteobacteria > Burkholderiales > Casimicrobiaceae > VBCG01. The sequence continues at coordinate 16,325 of CAZUGY010000032.1, read as the reverse complement.
TCTACTTCCTCTCGATCCTGCCCGCGGCGATCCCGGGCATGGTGCTGGGCCTGGGCTACGTGCTCATCTTCAACGCGCCCGGCAATCCGCTCGAGGTGCTCTACGGCACGGTGACGATCCTCGCGCTGTGCACCGTCTACCACTATCACGCGCAGGGCTACCTCGTGGCGGCGACGGGGCTCAACCAGGTCGGCAAGGTCTTCGACGAGGCCGCCACGTCGCTCGGCGCCGGCGTGGTCCATACCTTCCGCACCGTGACGCTGCCGATCATCGCGCCCGCCATCGCGAGCATCGGCGTGTTCTTCTTCATGCGCAGCATGGTCACGCTGTCGGCGCTCGTGTTCATCGTCACGCCGGCCACGCAGGTGGCCGCGGTCTCGGTGCTGCTGCTCGACGACTCCGGCAACCAGAACCAGGCCGCGGCCTACTCGGTGTGCATCATGGCGATCGTGCTGCTGGCGCTCGGCGCCTATCACCTCGTGCTGCGCGCGGCACGAATGAGAAGGCGCCGGGGCATCGCACCCGGCGCCTTCGTCGAGCCGGCCGCTTCAGTCCGCTAGGACGGCCGCGCCCCCTCCGCGTACCTGGAGGGGCTCCTCGTCATCGTCGTCGTCCTCGTAGTCCTCATCCTCGCCCGTCTGGTCGTCGTCGTCGGGAGGATCGCCGATCGGCAGATCCACTTCCTCGTCGTCATCGTCCGGACCGCGGGCCGCCAGCGGCGGGCGCGGCGAGTCTTCGGAGCTCACGGCGATCCTCGTCAGAGCGGCGGGATGCGCAGCACCTGGCCCGGATAGATCTTGTCCGGGTGCGTCAGCATCGGCTTGTTGGCCTCGAAGATCACCATGTACTTGTTGGGATCGCCGTATTGCGCCTTGGAGATCTTGGACAGGTTGTCGCCGGAGACGACCGTGTAATACGTCGCTTCGGGCTCGGAGAGGTCGACCGTCATGTTGTTGGTCACGGCGGTCACGCCCGCCACGTTGCCGCAGCACAGCGCGATCTTCTCCTTGGTCGCCTGGTCCGGAGCCACGCCGTACACCGATGCCGTCGAGGTGGCGCCGTCGAACGTCACGGTCAGCCCCGACGCCGACAGGTTCTGCGACTTGATGTAGGCCAGGATGGCATCGGCGGCCGCGTCGTTGGCGGCCTTGACCTTGGCCTCGTTGGCAGGATCGGCCTTGACCTCGGTCATCGCGGCCTGCGCCGTGCCGCGTCCGAAGAGCTTCTCGCCCGCTTCCTTGACGAAACTGAGTAGGGACATGCTGATCTCCTTGTGGTTCGTTGTCTCGCGCGCCGCACCTGCGGCACCTAACTCGATGCAATCACGAGATTACACCACCCCGGCAGCGGGCCGCCGCTATCGCGGCAGCCCGGGTTTGCGGTAGGCTACGGGCATGAGAGCCCTCGCCTGCATCGCCGTCATCGCCGCCGGAAGCCTCCTCGCGGGAGGCTGCATCCCCATCGGCGCCCGCGTGCAGAACATGTATGCACAGGGGCCGGCACCGGCGCAGCCCGCCGCGGCGGCGCCCGCGTCGGCCCGCTAGACGCGAGCCCGCGAAGGCCGCGTCGCGCGACCTCCGCTCGTTCCTCGCCGCAGCGTCACGGCCTCACTGCGGCGAGCACCAGCCCACGCCGATCCCGCGTCCCTCGGCAATCCAGCCTTCCGCCACCATCTGCGCGCGCACGGCCTCGCTCGTGGTGAAGCGATGGTTGGGTGCGCCGCCCTCGCCATCGTTGTAGATGCGATAGACCGGGATGTTGCCGGCGGGACACGCGCCGTCGGTGGCGTCGGGCAGGAAGGTGTAGAACACGTCGCCTTCGAACTGCCACGCCGGATCGGCGAACACGGCCTCGCAGCCCAGGCCCCGCGGCGCATAGAAATGCGAGCTCTTGGCGCCGTACGCGGTGGAGAAGAAGCGGCACACCGCAGCGCGATCGCCCGCCGTGGTGTAGACGTTGAATCCTTCGCCGGTGCGCTGCCAGCCCGCGATGATGCCGGCATCGAGCTTGGCGATCTCGTCGGCCGCGGCGGTGACGAAGTAGTGCCCGAACGCCGCGTTGTAGTACTCGATGGCGCGCGCGCGCGTGGGCACCGGCGGCACCGCCTCGGGAACGGCGACGCCGGACGTGCCGGTGAGCGTGAAGCCCGTGACCTGCGTGCCCGAGGCATCGAGCACGGCGAAGGAGGCGATGGTCGCGCTCTTCACGTTGGCCTCGGCGCTTTGCGCCGCGCCGCCGGCGATCGCCGCGACGCCCTTCACGACAAAGTTGGGCTCCACCCGGATCGGCCGCGCCGCATCGAGCGTGGCCGGAAGATCGACCTTCACCTCGAAGGCCACCGGATCCGGACCGGGCTGGTTGGCCACCTGCTGCGAGTTGCTGCCGCTCGCGGTCCACGACGGCGTGAAGGCCTCCACCTGCATCGCGAGGTCGATCGTGGCGCCCGCCGTGAGCTCGGTATCGGCCTTCACCGACAGCACGAGCCTGCCGCCGCCGAACGACGCGCCTGCCGGCGGGCGCAGCGTCAGGACCGGCGTGGCAGTGGTGGTCACCGTGCCGTTGGCCGGCTGGGTGCCGAACACGTTGACCTTGCTGCGGACCTCGCCGGTGGACAGCACGAAGCCCTGCAACGAGCCGCCGGAGTTGTTGACGGTCCTGCTCACGCTCAAGCCCAGCGACTGGCCATTCTTCGACTCGGACACCACGAGCGCGCCGTTGAGATAGAGCTGCACGTCGATCGACGATGCCATCGCCGAAAGAGGCAGCAGCGCTGCCACGACCACCCCTGCCACGATTGCCTGATGCAGTTTCATCCCTGCCTCCTTTCGAACTCGGCCATCCAGTCGACCAGCGCCTGCACACCCTCGATCGGCATCGCATTGTAGAGGGAGGCACGCATGCCTCCCACGATGCGGTGCCCCTTCAACTGCACCATGCCGCGCGCGCGCGCGCCCTCGAGGAACGCCGCGTCGAGCGCCGTGTCCGGCAGGTGGAACGTGACGTTCATGCGCGAGCGGTCTTCCTTTCGCGCCGGCGCGCGGTAGAAGGCGGAGCGGTCGAGAAAATTGTAGAGGAGTGCGGCCTTGGCGATGTTGCGCGCCTCCAGGGCCGCGAGGCCGCCTTGTTGCGCGATCCAGTCGAACACGAGCCCGGCGACGTAGATCGCGTAGGTGGGCGGCGTGTTGACCATCGAGCCCGCCTCCGCCTGCTCCTTCCAGTGGAAGGCCGACGGCGTGATCGGCAGCGCACGGTCGAGGAGGTCGCGGCGCACGATCACGATCGTGAGTCCCGCGGGGCCGATGTTCTTCTGCGCGCCGCCGTAGATCACGCCGTAGCGCGACACGTCCACGGGACGCGACAGGAGGTGCGACGACATGTCGGCCACGAGCGGGACGTCGCCCACGTCGGGGGTCCAGTGATACTCCACGCCGCCGATCGTCTCGTTGGTGCAGACGTGGACATAGGCGGCGCCGCGCGTGAGCTGCCACGTCTCGCGCGCGGGCACGCTCGTGAAGCCGTCCGCTTCCGACGATGCCGCCACGCGCACCTGGCCGTATTTCGCCGCCTCGCCGATCGAACGCTTCGACCAGGCGCCGCTCAGCACGTAGTCCGCCACCGCGCCGCCGCCGAAGAGGTTCATCGGCACGATCGCGTTCTCGCCGATGGCCCCACCCTGCAGGAACAGCACCTCGTAACCGGCAGGGATCGCGAGCAGGGTGCGCAGGTCGGCGCGCGCCTTGTCGGCGATGGAGGTGAACTCCTTGCCGCGATGGCTCATCTCCATCACGCCCATGCCGGTGCCGTGCCAGTCGAGCATCTCGGCCGCGGCGATGCGCAGCACGGGCTCGGGGAGGGCGGCGGGGCCGGCGCTGAAGTTGATGACTCGATTCACGGGCGATTCTTCTTGCGATGCGCGCACATGCGCGAGTGCAATTATCGCGCCCTCGCCACGAGGGGCGTGCCAACGCCTTATTCTCGCGCCCGGCACACGATCCCGCGGTGGCCGTACCGCTGTTCGCGCTGCGTGTCGCGCGATGCCGGGATCGCGCCTGGCCGCTATGTCGGCGGCACGGGCGGCGCGTGCACCGCCACCTGCCGCCTGCCTTCCGGCAGCGTCACGCCGAGGAAGCGCGACACGCGGATCGGCACGTCGGGCCGCTGGTGCCGCGCGACACCCTCCTGCAATTGCCGGTCCGCCACCGTCATGCGCGAGCGCAGGCGCACATACTCGGCCCACGAGTCGAGGATGTAGCGCTCGACGTACAGGCCCTCTTCCGCGAGGTCGCGGAATACGCGCCAGCTGGTGGCGCCGTTGCGCCGCCGCACCGGGCCCACCTGCCGGATGGCGAGGAGGAAGGCAGCGCGATGCTCTTCCGCCACGCGATACTCGATCTGGATCAGCACGGGACCGTCGTCGGGCTGCGGCTCGTGATCGATCTCGAGGGCGGGGCCCTGGTCGCCGGGCAGCACGTCCTTGTCGCCCCCGAGGCGCACGCGCACGTTGCGCAGCAGGGCGAGGAGCACGAGGAAGAGCACGGAGGAGCCCAGCAATGCCACGCGGGTGCCCTGCCACGACGCAAGCGCGCCCCACAGGATGCTGCCCACGGCAAGGCTCGCCTGCACGGTCACGAACGTCATCGCCACCGCGCGCGCCCGCACCCAGGCTGGCGCCGCGCTCTGCGTGCCGGCGGAAAGGCTCGCGAAGACACCCACCCACGACGCCCCCGCGCCGAACGCCGCGATCACGGCGAAGACCGTCATCGTGGTCGCGGCCATGAGCACCGTCGCGATGATCCACAGGAGCGACGAGGCGAGCACGATCCGGTGCAGCGAGTGCTTGCGCAACAGGCTCGGGATCGACAGCGCCGAGGCCACGGCCCCCGCCCCGAAGCTGCTGAACACGAGGCCGAAGCCGCCGGCGCCCAGGCCCAGCTGGTCGCGCGCGATCACGGGCAGCAGCGCCCACATCGACGCCGCGCAGATCGAGAAGATGAGATTGCGCAGCAGGATCGCGCGCATCGGCCCCGAGTGGCGCGCATAGCGCACGCCGCTGCCCACGCCGGCGATCAGCGTCTCGGGAATGCCGGGCAGCACCGGCGGCTGCCGCTCCCATCCGCGCACCACGAAGATCATGCCGATGAAGAGGGCCGCGCTCGCCAGGAACGCGCTGCCCGCCCCCACCCAGGCCATGAGCGCGCCTGCGATCGCAGGGCCGACCGCGCGCGACACGTTCATCGCCACCGCACCCAGCGCCACCGCCTTGGGCACCTCGGGACGCTCGACGAGCTCGTTGATGGAAGCCTGCTGCGCCGGCTGGTAGAACGTGAACGCCACGCCGATCACGAACGTGAGGAAGAGCAGCGCCCACGGCGCCATCACGTCGAAGAGCGTGGCCAGCGCCAGCACCACGGTGCCGGCGAGGAAGAGGAGCTGGGTGGCGAGGATCACCCAGCGGCGCTCGACGATGTCGGAAAGCGCGCCGGCGACGAGGCCGAAGATGATCGCGGGAGCGGTGCTGGCGGTCTGCACCAGCGCGACCATGAGCGCCGACGGCGTCATGGTGGCCATGAGCCATGCGGCCATGGTGGCCTGCATGGTGTAGCCCATCGCCACCGCGATGGAGGCTATGTAGAACCGGCGGAAGACGACGTGGCGAAGGGGCGACGACGCCAGCAATTCGTTGAACGTGGTCACGACGGTGGCGTACACCCCGCTAGTGTAGCGCGTCGCGGAAACGCCGGCCACGGCGCCGGGCGGGCGCCGCAGCGCTGCCCCCATGTCCGGCA
>CAZUGY010000032.1:0-10439 GCA_964620265.1 uncultured Alcaligenaceae bacterium | reverse complement strand
CGGCGCCGGGCGGGCGCCGCAGCGCTGCCCCCATGTCCGGCAACTGGTGCGCGATGCCCTGCGGCTAGGGCGAGCGCAAGACCGCCCCCATGTCCGGCAACTGGTGCGCGATTCCCTGCGGCTAGGGCGAGCGCAAGGCCGCCCCCATGTCCGGCAACTGGTGCGCGATTCCCTGCGGCTAGGGTGAGCGCAAGGCCGCCCCCATGTCCGGCAACTGGTGCGCGATTCCCTTGTGGCAGTCGATGCACGTCCGCTCGCCCGTGAGCAGGAAGCGGGCATGCATGTCGGCGGCACGCGGGCTTTGCCGCGTGAGGTCCATGAAGTCGGCGCCGTGGCAGTTGCGGCATTCGAGCGAGTTGTTGGCCTTCATCCGCGCCCACTCGTGCTGCGCGAGCTCGAACCGGTGGTCCAGGAATTTTTCGCGCGTGTCGATGGTGCCGAAGATCGTGCCCCACACTTCCTTGGACGCCTGCATCTTGCGGGCGATCTTGTCGGTCCAGTCGTGGGGGACGTGGCAATCGGGGCAGATCGCCCGCACACCGCTGCGATTGGTGTAGTGGATCGTGCGCCGCAGCTCCACGTAGACGTTGTCGCGCATCTCATGGCAACCGGTGCAGAAGGCCTCGGTGTTGGTGAGCTCCATGCCGGTGTTGAAGGCGCCCCAGAAGACGACGCCCGCGACGAAGCCGCCGAGCACGAGAAAGCCCAGGCTGAAGTAGCGCGCCGGGCGGGTGACCGTGGCCCAGTAGCGCCGGGCGAGCGAGAGCAGCGGGCGCATCGGGCTAGCGCCGCGCCGGCTGCGCGGGTGCCGCCGCCGAGCGCCGCAGCACCTCGTCGACGTCGAGGAACGAATTGCCCACCAGCGGCTTCGCCTCCACCTGCGGCACGTGGCACTGCTCGCAGAAGTAGCGCCGTGGCGAGATCTCGGCCAGGAAGTTGCCGTCGCGATCCATGTAGTGGCTCACACTCACCGCCACCGCCTGCGTGACCGGCGCGCGGCCACGGCTGTGGCAGCCGAGGCAGGCATTCACGTTGAGGTCCACCTGGTAGTTGTCGATCTTGTGCGGGATCGTGGGCGGCTGCATCGAGTAGGCACGCTCGCGGCGGACGTCCTTGTTCTCCGGATTGCCGAGCGGCGGCGGACGCGTCTCGTCGGCCACGGGCGTGCGCCCGCGCATCGCATCCACCGTGGGCGACTGCGCGAGCGCCGGCAGCCCGGCCGCGAGCAGCACGAGCATCGCTGCGTGGATCGCGCGCATCACACGTCCCCCACTTTCTCGATGCGGCAGGCGCATTTCTTGAAGTCGGTCTGGAAGGAGAGCGGATCGGTGGCATCCAGCGTCACCTTGTTGATGAGCTGCGAGGCATCGAACCAGGGTACGAAGATGAGCCCCTGCGGCACGCGGTTGCGGCCGCGCGTTTCCACCCGCGAGCGCATCTCGCCGCGGCGCGAGATGACCTTGACGTCGCTGCCGCGGCGCACGCCGAGCGCCTTGGCGTCATCCGGGTGCATGTACACGACTGCGTTGGGAAACGCGCGATAGAGCTCGGGCACGCGGCGCGTCATCGACCCCGAGTGCCAGTGCTCGAGCACGCGGCCCGTGGACAGCCAGAACGGATAGTCCTTGTCGGGGGACTCCGCCGGGGGCTCGTAGGGCAGCGCCCAGATCACGGCCTTGCCGTCGGGGTTGCCGTAGAACTGGAAGCCGGTACCCGCCTTCACGTAGGGATCGGTGCCCTCGCGATAGCGCCAGCGCGTCTCCTTGCCGTCCACCACCGGCCAGCGCAGGCCGCGCGCCTCGTGATACATGTCGAACGGTGCGAGGTCGTGGCCGTGCCCGCGCCCGAACGTCGCGTATTCCTCGAAGAGGCCCTTCTGCAGGTAGAAGCCGAAGGCCTTGCCTTCCGCGTTGGCGTACTCCGCATCGGACTGCGCCAGCGGAAACTTGTCGACGTTGCCGTTGCGATAGAGGACGTCGTAGAGCGTCTTGCCGCGCACCGCGGGCATCTTCGCGATGAGCTCCTCCGGCCACACCTCCTCGATCTTGAAGCGCTTGGAGAATTCCACGAGCTGCCACAGGTCGGAGCGGGCCTCGCCCGGCGCATCGACGAGCTGGTGCCAGAACTGGGTGCGCCGCTCGGCATTGCCGTAGGCACCTTCCTTTTCCACCCACATCGCCGATGGCAGCACGAGGTCGGCCATCAGCGTGGTCACCGTGGGATAGGCATCGGACACCACGATGAAGTTGGCGGGATTGCGATAGCCCGGCAACCCTTCCTGCATGAGGTTGGCCGCGGCCTGCATGTTGTTGTTGACCTGCACCCAGTAGGCATTGAGCTTGCCGTCCTTGAGCATGCGGTTCTGCAGCACCGCGTGGAAACCCGGCTTGTCGGGGATCGTGCCCTCGGGCAGCTTCCAGATGCGCTCGGCCTCGGCGCGATGCTTGGGATTGGTCACGACCATGTCGGCCGGCAGGCGATGCGAGAACGTGCCCACCTCGCGCGCCGTGCCGCACGCCGACGGCTGTCCCGTGAGCGAGAACGGGCTGTTGCCGGGAGTCGAGATCTTGCCGGTGAGCAGATGCAGGTTGTAGACCAGGTTGTTGCACCACACGCCGCGCGTGTGCTGGTTGAAGCCCATGGTCCAGAACGACATCACCTTGACCTTGGGATCGGCGTAGATCTCCACCAGCTTGTCGAGCTGCGATTTCGGCACGCCCGAGATGCGCGTCGTGTACTCGGCATCGTATTTCGACACGTAGCGGGCGAATTCGTCGAAGGTCATCGGCTTGCCGCCACCGGCCTCGGCGACATTCTTCGCGGCCTTCTGCCGCGGGTCCTCGGGACGCAGGCCGTAGCCGATGTCGTCGGTACCGAGCTTGAAGGTCGTGTGCTTGCTCACGAAGTCCTTGTTCACCCGTCCCGACTTGATGATCGCGTTGGCGATGTAGTTGAGGATCGCGAGGTCGCTCTGCGGCTTGAAGATGATGGGGACGTCGGCGAGCTCGAAGCTGCGATGCTCGAACACCGACAGCACTGCCACCCGCGTCTTCGGCGCGGACAGGCGCCGGTCGGTGACGCGCGTCCACAGGATCGGATGCATCTCCGCCATGTTGGAGCCCCACAGCACGAAGGCATCGGCCTGCTCGATGTCGTCGTAGCAGCCCATGGGCTCGTCGGCGCCGAAGGTGCGCATGAAGCCCATCACCGCCGAGGCCATGCAGTGACGCGCATTGGGATCGATGTTGTTGCTGCGAAAGCCCGCCTTCATGAGCTTCACCGCGGCATAGCCTTCGAACACCGTCCACTGCCCGGAGCCGAACATGCCCACCGCCGTGGGGCCCTTCTCCTTCAGCACGCGCTTCCACTGGACGGCCATCTCGTCGAAGGCGCGATCCCACGACACCGGCGCGAACTCGCCGTTCTTGTCGTACTTGCCGTCCTTCATGCGCAGCAGCGGCGTCGTCAGGCGGTCCTCCCCGTACATGATCTTGGAGAGGAAATAGCCCTTCACGCAGTTCAAGCCGCGATTGACCTCGCTGTTGATGTCGCCGTGGGTGGCCACCACGCGGCCGTCCTTCACGGCCACGTTGACCCCGCAGCCCGTCCCGCAGAAGCGGCACGGCGCCTTGGACCACTTCATGCGCGTGAGCGAGGCATCGGCGACGATGCCCTGGGCAGCCGCGGGCAGCGGAACGCCGGCCACCGCGGCCGCGGTGGCCGCAGCCGATTGCCTAACGAAATCGCGTCGGGTGATCTTCAAGCTCGACCTCTTCACTCATGGCTTCGATGGATTCGATGTGCTGGTAGACGAGCGCTGCGGACAGCACGCCGTCGTGCGTCTGGATGCGGCAAAGGGTATCGGCGATCGTGGCGGCGTCGGCCGCCTCGGCGGTCACGACGAGCTTGCCCTCGTCGGTGGCGGCATGGACCTGCACGCCGGGCATCGTGGCGAGCGCCGCCGCCACGCGTGGCACGGCGGCCGGATAGGCGCGCACGACGAAGCCCGCGACGTGTACCTCGGCTACCGGCTCCGTCGCGCCCGGGAGACGACCGTCGGGGCTCATGGGGCCCCCGGCGGGCCGGCCACCAGCTGGAACATCCAGACCGCGAAGCCGTATCCCGCGATGACGAGCACCGTGAGCACCGGCACCATCACCACGGTGAGGAAGAGAAAGCTGCGCCACTCCTCCGACTTCACCTGGGCGGGCGTGCGCTCGCCCCCCTCCTCCGTGCTTGCTTCCATCCATCCTCCGATACACCACATTGTCCGGGATGTGTTCCCGTCAAGTCCACACCTTCACGCCGCAGTTGACCTGCGTCAACCCCCGTCATGCGACGGCATTGATGTCGCGCGCCGCACGCAGCCCCGATTCGACGGCGCCCTGGATCCACGCATGATGCAGCGACGCGTGCTCGCCCGCGAAGTGGATGCGGCCTTCGGGCGCCACGATGTGCTCGTACAGGAGCGTCTGCTGCAACGGCTCGAAGAGCGCGAAAGCGCCGCCCGCGTATGGATCATCGTGCCACATCTTGGAGGCGCCCACCTCGAACTCGTCGCGGATCTGCGGATGGATCACCGCCACGTTCTCGAGCGCCTGCACGATGCGCTCGTCGGGCGAGAGCGAGCCCCAGCGCTGCGCATCCTCCGACCAGGTATAGCTCGCGAGCAGCACGCCGCGCCCCGTGGCGCGCCCGGACTCGGGGTAGTAGATGTTGCGGATCGCGAGGTCGGTGACCGTGCCGCCGCCCACGATGCCCTCGTCCTCCTCCCAGAAGCGACGCCGGCACTGGAAGAGGATCTTGGCGGAGGCGTCGTAGTGCAGCTGGCGGATGGCGCGGCGCTTGGCCTGCGAGAGCGGCTTGACCATCTCCACGTGGCGCAGCACGGCGAAGGGTACCGTGACGATCGCATGGTCCCCGTGCAGCCGCCTGCGGCCGGCGGCGGTCTGGTAGTGCACGGTGACGCCGCCGTCGCCCTGGTCCAGCGCGATCATGCGCGCGCCGAAGCGGATGCGCCCGCCGAGCTCGGGGAGGAAGCCCTGCGGCAGCTGGTCCATGCCGCCTTCGATGCGCACCATGTTCGTGTAGCACTGCCCCGTCTCCTCGCGCAGGAGCTCCAGGAACGACATGTTCATGAGCGACTCCTGGTTCATGAGGAGGCCGAAGAGCTCGATGGCCGCCTCGGACCAACCCTTCTCGACCAGGAATTGCCGCGTGGAGTAGCCGTCGAAGGCGTGCACGATCTGCGGCCAGGCGTCGTCCCCGGCGGCAGCGATCTGGTCGATGAACGGGCGCAGCGTGCGCTCCCACATGACACCACAGCTCGCCACGCGCTCGGCTTCCGGCAAGTGCTCGCCGATGAGCGCGGGATTGGCCTCGACCTCGCGGAAGCGATGCTTGCGTCCGAAGAGGTGGCACCACCCCTCGGGATTGTTCATCGTGAAGTCGCGCGTGGTGAGGCCGAAGCGCTCGACGTAGGCGAGCGTGAGCCGGTGCGCGCGCGGGATGCGCATCGCGCCCGCCTCCGCGTAGAGCCCATGCGTGAACGGCTCGCGCATCGTGTACACGCGCCCGCCCACGCGCTGCCTGGCCTCGAGCACGACGGGATCGTGTCCGGCGCGCACCAGGGCCGAGGCCGCGGCGAGCCCCGCCATGCCCGCGCCCACCACGATCACGCGCTTGCGCTTGCCGGGGACGAGCGGCAGTCCCCGGTCGATGATCTCCAGCGCCTCACGCTCGTTCATGGCGGGCGACGATACTCCTTGCCCCTGGCACCCGCAATTCGCGCGCAGCGGCCGGACGGGCTCTGCTACCCTTGCTCCGGACCTCCGGACGCGATCGCTTCCATGACCCGCTACGACGTCTTCAACGGCGACGCCGATGGGATTGCCTCGCTCGTGCAGCTTCGCCTCGCGCAGCCGCAGGAGACCACGCTCGTGACCGGGGCCAAGCGCGACATCCGTCTCGTCGAGCGCGTGGCGGCCGTGGCCGGCGATCGCGTGGTGGTGCTCGACATCGCGCTCGACGTCAATCGCGCGGCCGTCGAGCGTCTCCTCGCGCACGGCGTGCACGTGGAGTACTTCGACCATCACCATGCAGGCCCGGCGCCGCTCCCGCCGGGACTCGTGGCCCATCTCGACGGCGCGCCGGACGTGTGCACCGGCATCCTCGTGGACCGGCATCTCGGGGGCGCACAGCGCATCTGGGCCGTGGTGGCGGCACTGGGCGACAACCTGCAGGAGGCCGCGCGCGCGCTCGCCGCACCGCTCGAGCTTTCCGAGGCGGACCTGGCCGGGCTCCACACGCTCGCCGATTGCCTCACCTACAACACCTACGGCGAGCATGCCGACGATGCCATCGTGGCGCCGGAATCGCTCTTCCGCGCGCTCCTCGCGGCACGCGACCCGCGTGCCTTCGTGCGCAGCGCTCCCCTCTTCGCCCGCCTCGACCGCGCGCGCCAGCAGGACCTGGCGCATGCCGCGACCCTCGAGCCGGCACATCGCCTGCGCGGTGCGCTCGTGTACATCCTGCCGGACGCGCCCTGGGCGCGCCGCATCCGCGGCATCCTCGGCAACGAGCTCGCCCGGCGGGAGCCCGCGCTCGCGCACGCCATCCTCACCCCGGACGCGCACGGCGACTTCGTGGCCAGCGTGCGTGCCCCGCGCGCACGGCCCGTGGGCGCGGATTCGCTGTGCCGCCAGTTCACCGACGGCGGTGGCCGCATGGCGGCGGGCGGCATTCCCCGCCTGGCGCGCGCTGACCTCGCGCGCTTCGTCGCCTGTCTCGACGCGACCTATCCGGACCGGTCCTGATTTACACTCCGGCACCGGCGCGCGATCGCGACATCAAGACCGCGACCGCGCCGCATCACCTTCCAGGAGGAATTGCCGATGTCCCGTTTCACCCGACGCAGCCTGCTCGTTGCCGGCGCAGCCCTTGCCACGCTCGCCACCGTGGGTGCCGCCCACGCCCAGGCCGACTATCCCAACAAGTCCATCAAGTTCATCGTGCCCTACGCGGCCGGCGGCCTGCCCGACACCGTGGCGCGCATCGTCGCGCAACGGCTGGGCGACAAGCTCGGACAATCGATCGTGGTCGATAATCGCCCAGGTGCCAATGGCGGCCTCGCCGCGGGCGTGCTCGCCTCGGCCCCCGCCGACGGCTACCAGTTCCTGGTCACCGACGGGTCGATGATGTCGATCAATCCGCTCATCTACGGCAAGCTCACCTACAACCCCAAGACCGACTTCGTGCCGGTGGCACTCATCGCGCGGGCGCCGCTCTTCCTGGCGCTCAATCCCGCCAAGATGCCACCCAACACCATGGCCGAATTCCTCGAATACGTGAAGTCGAAGCCGGGCGTGCTGAACTACGGCTCGTCGGGCATCGGCAGCACGCACCAACTCACGATGGAGTCGATGAAGCACACGCTGGGTCTCGACATCACGCACGTCCCGTACAAGGGCACGGGGCAGTCGGTGCCCGCGCTCGTGAGCGGACAGGTGGAGATGCTCTTCTCGGCCTATCCGTCGCTCGTGGGCTTCGTGAAGGACGGCCGCGTGAAGCTGATCGCCACCAACAGTGCGCAGCGCTCGTCGCTCGCGCCCAACCTGCCGGCCATTTCCGAGCTCATTCCCGGCTTCGATTTCGCGCCGATCGTGGGCATCCTGGCGCCTGCGGGCACGCCCTCGGCGATCATCCAGAAGGTGGCGAACGCGGCGATGGAGGTGTCGAAGCAGCCCGATGCGGTGGCGGCCTTCAACACCGCCGGGATCGACGTGGTGGCCGCGGGTCCGCAGGAGTATGCCAAGGCGATCGAGGCGGAGAACGAGCGCTACGCCAAGGCGATCGCCGCGGCGGGCATCAAGAAGGAATAGCGAGACCAGCGGCTTCCGGGGCGCGCTGCGCTGCGGCGCGCCCCGGCGCCGGCGCGTGCCTCCCCGGCTGGCCGGCACCGACTCGATGGGAACGCGCAGGCGGTATTTGCTGCGAACGCCCGTTCGGGTTACAATCGTTGTTGCGGCGCTTGTTCCAGTCCCCTTGCCGCAGTCGATTCCGACTCCCAAGCAACACTCCCCGTTTGGCTGTGACTGGCCGCCCCCCTAGCGGGCGAATGGCCGAGCACATCTAATCGAAAGCAACACATGTCCTTTTCAATGCTCGGGCTTTCCGAGCCGTTGGTGCGTGCCGTGTCCGACCAGGGCTACAGCACGCCTACTCCCATCCAGGCGCAGGCGATTCCCGCCGTGCTCGCCGGCGGCGACCTGCTCGCCGGCGCGCAGACCGGCACCGGCAAGACGGCCGGCTTCGTCCTGCCCATGCTGCAGCGCCTCTCCGCCACTGCGCCCGCGCATGGCAAGCGCAAGCCCATCCGCGGCCTCGTGCTCGTGCCCACGCGCGAGCTCGCCGCGCAGGTCGAGGCGTCGATCAAGGTCTACGGCAAGCACCTGAAGCTCACGTCCACCGCGCTCTTCGGCGGCGTCGGCTTCGGTCCGCAGGTTTCGCAGCTGCGCCGCGGGGTCGACATCCTCGTCGCCACGCCGGGACGCCTGCTCGATCACCACAACCAGCGCAACGTCGATTTCCGCAGCGTCGAGGTGTTCGTGCTCGACGAGGCCGACCGCATGCTCGACATGGGCTTCATCAACGACGTCCGCCGCGTGCTGGCCGAGCTGCCGTCCAATCGCCAGAACCTGCTCTTCTCCGCCACGTTCTCGGCGCAGATCAAGCAGCTCGCCAACGAGCTCCTCGACAATCCGCAGACGATCCAGGTCGCCGCGCCCAACTCCACCGTGGACATGATCGCGCAGCGCGTGCATCCGGTGAACCGCGAGGACAAGAGCAAGGTGCTCGCGTGGCTCGTGAGCCATCATCGCTGGGAGCAGGTGCTCGTGTTCACGCGCACCAAGCACGGCGCCGACAAGCTCGTGCGCTCGCTCGAGACCGACAACATCCGCGCGGTGGCCCTCCACGGCAACAAGACGCAGAGCGCGCGCACCAAGGCGCTCGCCGACTTCAAGAACGGCCGCGTGCGCGTGCTCGTGGCCACCGACATCGCCGCCCGCGGCATCGACATCGACCAACTGCCGCACGTGGTCAACTTCGACCTGCCCAACGTCCCCGAGGACTACATCCATCGCATCGGCCGCACCGGCCGCGCGGGCTCCAGCGGCGAGGCAATCTCGCTCGTGTGCGTGGACGAGCGCGCGTTCCTGCGCGACATCGAGCGGCTCATCCGCCGCACGCTGCCGCAGGAGGCGCTGCCGGGCTTCGAGCCCGATCCGAATGCGATCGCGCAGCCGGTGTTCACGCAGCAGCGTGGACGACGTCCGGCGGGCGGCGGCCAGCCGGGCTTCGGTGCCAAGCGCATGCCGCATCGCGCGCCGGGCAGCGGTCATGGCGCGCCTGCGGGCGGTCACGGCTTCGCGCGCGACGGCAACGGTTTCTCGCGTGACGGCAATGGCGCGTCACGCACGGGACATGGTGCCTCGCGCTCGGGTCACGGGGCTGCACGCAACGGCAACGGCGTTGCGCGTGACGGCAATGCCGCGCATGCACGCGATGGCGCGCGTCCCGCTGCTCGCACCGGAGCCCAACACGCCCGTGGCACCGGTGCCGGCGACACGCGCCCCGCGTTCAATGCACGGTCGTCCGACCGCGCGCGCAGCAAGACGCGCCACTAGGCTCCCGCGCCCGCAAGAAAGCCTCGCCTGTTCCGCGGGCGAGGCTTTTTCGCTTCTTGCCCTTGGCCTCCGGGCAACGACTCGCCGCTCTCAGGCGAGGCTGCCGCCCACTTCGCCGCCGTCGTTCTTCGTGATCACGATGGTCGCCGAGCGCGGACGCGCCTTGCCGCCATCGGGCCAATTCGACAGGAACGTGCCCGCTGCGAAATTCGCCGCGCTCGTCGTCTCGCCCGGGTGCTGGATGTTGACGAAGATCGCCTTGCGGTCGGGCGTCTCCGCGATGCCCGTGATCTCGCAGTCCTTGGGACCCACGAGGAAGCGGCGCAGGCGATCCTCGGGGAGCGATGCGCCGAGGTACGTCTCGACTGTCCTGCTCGCGGCGCCATCGGTGCTCGTGATCGACTTCCTGCCACCGTCACCCACGCTGCCGGGAACGGCCGCCAGCATCATGCAGTTGGTCACGTCGGTGTAGGCGCCGTCGTCGGTCTGGATCCACAGGAGGCCGCTGCTGCTGAACCAGCATCCATCCGGGCTCGAGAAGTCGTTGCCCGCGACGAGGCCCGACGCGTTGACGTTGGCGGGATCGGTCGTGGACCGCGCGCCGAAGAGGAAGATGTCCCACTTGAATCCGCTCGCGGCCGCATCGGCGCCGTTCTCGGCGAAGCGGATGATGTGGCCGTTGGGATTGCCGCGCTGCGCCGTGCCCGCGGTCGTCACGTCGTTGTAGAAGCGGGGGTTGGCGGGATCGGTGGC
>CAZUGY010000031.1:30150-30692 GCA_964620265.1 uncultured Alcaligenaceae bacterium | reverse complement strand
AGAGGCCCGTGATGATGGTGCCCATGAGGAGGCCACCGAGCGCCTGCGGGCCGAGCGCCAGGCCCACGACCACCGGCACGAGCACCGGCAGGAGCGAGGGCACGATCATCTCGCGGATCGCCGCCTTGGTCAGCATGTCGACCGCCACGCCGTACTCCGGCTTGGCCGTGCCTTCCATGATGCCCTTGATGTCACGGAACTGGCGGCGCACTTCGACCACCACCGCGCCGGCTGCGCGACCCACCGCTTCCATCGCCATCGCGCCGAAGAGATAGGGAATGAGGCCGCCGATGAACAGGCCCACGATCACCATGTGGTTCGACAGGTCGAACGTGGTGGCGATGTTGAAGGTTTCGAGCGCGTGCGTGTAGTCGGCGAAGAGCACGAGCGCCGCGAGGCCCGCGGAGCCGATCGCGTAGCCCTTGGTCACCGCCTTCGTCGTGTTGCCCACGGCATCGAGCGGATCGGTGATGGCGCGCACCGAATCCGGCAGGTCGGCCATCTCGGCGATGCCGCCGGCGTTATCGGTGATGGGACCGTAG